>JBOGIG010000063.1:0-64913 GCA_050742455.1 Acidimicrobiales bacterium | reverse complement strand
AAGTCCCACGGCCAACGTGATCAAAATGATCCGGAGCCAGCTTGCGGGGCGTGTGTGACGGAGCGACCCAAGGTATCTGGATGTACGCCGTGCCATGTCAGTACACATGATCTTACGAAGCTATCTCATCCGGATTACCAAATCCAGGGGTTTTTGACCTTTTAGGTCCCTATGGCGTGGAAGCCTCCGTCGACGTGGATGATCTCTCCGGTGGTGCGGGGGAACCAGTCACTCAACAAGGCAACGCAGGCCTTGGCCACCGCCCCCGGATCGGCCACATCCCAGCCCAAGGGCGCCCGTTGGTCCCAGACGTCCTCGAACTGGGAGAAGCCGGGAATCGACTTGGCCGCCATTGTCTTGATGGGCCCGGCCGCTATCAGGTTGACCCGCACCCCATCGGGACCGGCATCGCGGGCCAGGTAACGGGACAACGATTCCAGAGCGGCCTTGGCTACTCCCATCCATCCGTACGGTGGCCAGGCGACCGAGGCATCGAAGTCCAGACCAACCACCGATCCGCCCCCGGCCTTCTTCATGAGGGGCATCAAGGCGTGGGTAAGGGCCTTGAGGGAGTAGGTGGAGATGTTCAGTGCCACCCCGACATCGTCCCAACCCGCTCGCCACACGTCTCCCCCCAGGCAGACCTCGGGGGCGAAGCCGATGGCATGCAGCGCTCCGTCGACCGAGCCCCAGCGACGATCCAGTTCATCGGCCAGAGCCACCAGGTGCGCGGGCTCGGTGACATCGAGTTCGAGCACGTCGGGTACGGGATCGAGCTTACGGGCCGTCCTTTTGGTCAGGCTCAGGCCGCGTCCGGCCCCGGTCAGGATGAGCTCGGCTCCCTCGGCCTGGGCCAGTCGGGCCACGGCAAAGGCAAGTGAGGCGTCGGTGAGGACGCCGGTGATCACGATGCGCTTCCCGCCCAGGATTGTCATTGTGCCTCCGAGTCAGTGATGTCGCTGACGTTACCCGCGCCGGGAGGTCGTCGGGCTGGGCCGTATGGCCGTCCGGTGTCGGGCTCGGCCGGGCGTGTGGTCGTCGGGTGCCGGGCTGGGCCGGTGATTGTGAAAGGGTAAGGGCATGCGAGTCGGGATATTGGGTGGGACGGGACCGGCAGGAAAGGCCCTGGCCGTCCGTCTGGCTTCAGTGGGAGTGAGAGTGACCATCGGGTCGCGCTCTTTGGATCGTGCCGCCGATGCCTGCACTGAGCTCACCTCGGCTTGGCCCAGTTACCGCCTGGACCTGTTGCCGGGGGACAACGACGATGCCGCCTCGGGCGATTTGGTCGTGGTGGCTACCCCATGGGACGGGGCGGGACCCACTGCAAGGACCCTCGCCGCCCGCCTGGAGGACAAGGTTGTGGTGTCCATGGCCAATGCCCTGATCAAGGTGGGGCGCGAGTTCCAACCATTGATGCCGCCGCGGGGCAGCGTGGCCGCTGAGGTGGCCGCCCAGGTGCCCCGGGCCCTGGTGGCAGCGGCGTTTCATCACCTGCCGGCAAGGGAATTGGGAAGCATCGACCATCCCATGGATGGGGACGTTCTTATTTGTTCGGACCATCCCCAAGCTGTGACGGCGGTGGCGGATCTGGTCCGGCTCATCCCCGGCCTTCGTCCTCTCGATGCCGGTAGCCTGGCCGCCGCGGCTCCCATCGAGGCTATGACGGCGGTCATCCTCTCCCTCAACCTGCGCTACAAGACCCGCGCTGCGCTGTCCATGACCGGCATACCGGATCAAACTGAGAGCCCGACGTATCCATCCACGGCTCCGGAAAATCGGGAGCCCGCGCTAAATAGCTTGCCCAGCGATATGCCGGAGCTGGCCGACCCACCCGGGGGCCATGCGCCTGTTTGACACCGCATCGGGTGAGTTGAGGGAGTTCACTCCCGGTCCCGTGGTGCGGATGTATACGTGCGGCATCACACCCTATGACGCCGCTCACCTGGGCCATGCCTCGGTGTACCTGACTTATGACATCCTCCAGCGCCGGCTGCGCGATCTCGGTCATGAGACCCGTTGTGTCCGTAACGTCACCGACGTCGATGACGACATACTTCGCAAGGCGAGGGAGCTCGGAGTTCACTACCTCGACCTGGCGGCCGAGGAGATGGCTCGCTTCGATGCCGATATGTCGGCCCTGGGGCTCCTGGAATGCTTCAGCGAGCCCCGGGCCACCTCGGCCATACCGGACATCCTGGGATTCATCGGCATGGTGCTGGAGTCGGGGCATGCCTACCAGGCGGGGGGGGCGGTGTATTTTGATGTCTCGTCCTTTGATCGGTTCGGTCAGATAAGCCACTTGGACCGGGACGAGATGTTGGTTCTCGCCGCTCAGCATGGGGGCAAGCCGGACGACCCGAACAAGGGCGATCCCTTGGACTTTGTGCTGTGGCAGCCTTCCGCCCCCGACGAGCCGGCCTGGGAGTCACTGTGGGGTCCGGGGCGCCCTGGCTGGCACATCGAATGCTCCGCCTTGGCGCTGCGCGAGCTCGGAGAGACGATAGACCTGCACGGCGGGGGATCGGACCTGATCTTTCCTCACCATGAGTGTGAAACCGCCCAGTCCGAAGCCGCCACCGGCTCGGCGTTCGTGCGTCACTGGATGCACGTGGGTTTGGTGGGCCTGGGGGGGGAGAAGATGTCGAAATCGTTGGGCAACCTGGTCTTCGTCGGTGACCTTTTGAAGGATTGGGAGGCGCCGGCCGTTCGTCTCTCGCTCCTGGCCCACCACTACCGGGACAACTGGGATTGGGATGACTCCATGATGCAAGACGCAGGCGCCCGGTTGGAGAGCTGGCGTTCGGCGGCCGGCCGCAGCAAGGTGGGCGGCCCTAAGGCTCACGCCTACAGCCGAGCCAACTCCGGGGCGATGCGCGCTGACCCGGTCCCGGGGGGCGAGGCTCTGATCGACGCCGTGCGAGCATGCCTGGACGACGATCTGAATGTGCCCGGGGCACTCCGTCTGATCGATCAGGCTGTGCTCGACGGCATGGAGGTGGCGCCGGCCGCCGGGCTCATCGGAGTATCACTTGATGCATAGAGATCGACCATCGCAGTGCTCCGGTGGCTTCGTCCCGATGAGGAGTCCGTTTTGACCAAGTCCGCCCTGTTGTTGATGGACCTGCAAGCCGGGATCGTCGACCGCTACGCCAACGACCCAAAATACTTGTCCCGCATCAACACCGCTGCAGCCGCGGCCCGGGCCGGCGGTCTGGCCGTAATCTGGGTGAGGGTCGGATTTCGTCGTGGCCATCCCGAGGTGTCGCCGAAGAACAAGAGCTTCTCGTCGCTGGCCACCGGAGGTGGGTTCGTGGACTCCGATCCAGCCTCGGAGATCCACCCTGGTCTGGACTGCCACGACCCCGACATCGTGGTGGTGAAGCGCCGGGTGAGTGCCTTTTCTGGTAGCGATCTCGACGTGGTGCTGCGGGCCGGTGATATCGACTCCCTAGTGCTGGCCGGCATCGCTACCAGTGGCGTCGTGTTGTCCACCCTCCGTCAGGCCGCGGATCTGGACTTCGGACTGGTGGTCCTGGCCGACGGATGCCTGGACGCCGACACCGAGGTACACCGGGTGTTGATCGAGAAACTGTTCCCGAGGCAGGCCAGGGTGACCACCATCGCCGACTGGACGGCGGGACTGGCATAGGGTCAGGGCCGAGAGGCGGGCCGGCCAAGGGGGATGACGGTGGGCGGCACGAGAAAGGGACTGATGTCCAAGGGCGGTCTCATCGGATGTATCGCTGCTGCATGCCTGGCCTTCGGCGCAGCACCGCCGGCGGCTCTGGGCCAGCCGGCTCCGGCGGCGGCAAATCCCTCGGCCCAAACGGCGCAGGGTCCGGGGATACCGACGGTTTCCCCAGCCGGAACCCCGGCCTGGAACCTGGATGGGCCCGATCCCAGTGTGATCGACGTCGGGGGCACGTATTTTGCCTATACCACGGGGACGACGTGGGGGAATCATCTCGGGGTGCTGGAATCGACCAGTCCCAACTCGGGTTACCACACCGTCAATGGCAAGACCTATGGCTCCACGGCGCTGCCAAATCCCCCCGGATGGCAGAAGGTGGACACCCAGACCTCCCCGGGCGTGATCTTCATCGGCGGCCAGTACCTCATGTACTACGACGCCGTGGATCCGGCCATCGGCAACTACTGCCTGAGCCTGGCCACCTCGACCAGTCCCGGGGGGCCGTTTGTGGACAGCTCCACCGGTCCGATCGAGTGCCAGCCCAATCTGGGCGGGTCCATCGATCCCAGTCCCTTCATAGATACCAGTGGGCAGGCGTGGCTCTACTGGAAGTCCAACGACGGCAGCTCAAGCCAGCCCGCCCGCATCTGGGCAAGCCCGCTCACGGCCGATGGGCAGTCCCTGGCGGGCACCCCGCAGCTGATCCTGCAGGAGGACACCACCGCCCACCCGTGGGAGACCACGGTGGAAAACCCCGACATGACTTTGATCGGTGGTCACTACTACCTGTTCTTTTCCGGCGGCCAGTACGACTCGCCCGGTTATGGCGAGGGTTACGCCGTGTGCTCCACTCCCACCGGTCCGTGCTCCCAGCCCCAGGTGGGGCCGATCCTGTCTTCCTACGGCGACGTCGCCGGACCGGGTGGTGCCTCGGTGTTCACCGACTCAAGCGGGAAACTGTGGATGGCGTATCACGGGTGGACTTCAGGCTGTACCTCCTATTCCTGCGGAGGGCAGCGCGAGCTGTACATAGCCGATTTGTCGATCGCCACCCCTGGCCCGACCGGTCCTCCGGTGGGGCCGCCGCCCTGTGCCGCTACAGCCCATCCGGCGGGGTACCGGCTGGCGGCTTCCGACGGCGGTGTCTTCGACTTCGGCAACCTGGGGGACTGCGGGTCCATCGGCGGCACCTCCCTCAGCCGACCTGTGGTGGGCATTGCCCCGACCCCCGACAACGCCGGCTACTGGCTGGTGGCATCCGACGGCGGCATCTTCTCCTTCGGTGACGCCGCCTTTTACGGCTCGACGGGAGCCATCCACCTCAACCAGCCGATAGTTGGCATGGCGGCCACGCCCACAGGTCACGGCTACTGGCTGGTGGCATCCGACGGAGGCATCTTCTCCTTCGGTGACGCCGCCTTTTACGGCTCGACGGGAGCCATCCACCTCAATGCGCCCATCGTGGGCATCAGCGGGTAACAGCGGGTAACAGCGGGTAACAGCGGGTAACAGCGGGGAAACAGCGTCGGACTCTCGGTCCCGTCTGGGGCCCTGAAGACAAAATAGACCGGAATCCCCTGGTAGGCGGCCATCGGTGACGGCCATAGGGGAAATGGCTACGGTGGCGATATGCATTTCGGGAGACGGCGGTCTCGAAATGGCCTGAGTTTGCGGGCGGTTTCGGGGGCAGCAGCGTTGGTGGTGGCAGTGAGTAGTGCGAGCCTGGTGGCCGGTGTCCTGGGTGCGGCCCCGGCCTCGGCTCTGGCTCCTCGGATGTTGACGACCACCCAGGCCCAGCTGGGACCCAAGGCCTCGGCTCTGCTGCCGCCCCTGATTCCACCGAGCCCTCCCCCGACCGGGTCCCAGCCGACTCCCCCTCCCAAAGGTCGGTTCGCCAACTCCGGGGTGCTGACCTACGGTGACGCCGCCTACTTCGGAAGTCCGACCGGCCTGAGCCTGTCCTCACCCATCATGGGCATGGCCCCCACTCCCGATGGTAAGGGCTACTGGCTGGTGGCCGCCGACGGAGGGATCTTCAACTATGGAGACGCCGCACAGTACGGCTCGGCCGGCGCCATCGACCTCCAGGCCCCGATCGTGGGCATGGCCCCCACTCCCGACGGGAAGGGCTACTGGATGGTGGCCGTCGACGGCGGCATCTTCTCTTTCGGGGACGCCGCCTTTTACGGTTCCACGGGGGCCATCCACCTCAACCAGCCGATAGTGGGCATGGCACCCACGCCATCCGGCCACGGCTACTGGCTGGTGGCGTCGGATGGTGGCATCTTCGCATTCGGTGACGCCGCCTTTTACGGGTCGATGGGGGCGACCACGCTCAACTCACCGGTGGTGGGCATGGCCACCACCCCGGGAGGGCACGGTTACTGGTTGGTGGCCGGGGACGGCGGCATCTTCGCCTTCGGGGACGCTGGCTTTTACGGGTCGATGGGAGGAGCCCCCCTCAATTCCTCGGTGGCGGGCATGGCCGCCACGGCAACCGGTAAGGGCTATTGGATGGTGGGTTCGGACGGGGGAGTGTTCACCTTCGGCGATGCCGGCTATCACGGCTCTAATGCCGAGGTGGTCCCCACCCCGCCGGTGGCGGGCATCGTGGCGACCCACGACGGGGCCGGATACTGGATGCTCGAACCCGACGCCTTTCCGACTTCATTCAGTCACCCGGGACCGACCTCGTCGTTTGGGGGGGCGGGTCAGATTGTCGCTGCGGCGGCCAGCCAGGTGAACGGGAATCCCTCCTCCGGCTACCTGTGCAATCCCTACGGACCGTGTGAGGAGTGGTGCGCCCTGTTCGCCACCTGGGCTTGGGAGCAGGCCGGTGTGCCCATTCCCCGCTATCCCTTCACCGGAGACGTCTACAACTGGGCCGCGGCCCGAGGTCTGGCCCTGTCGCCCGGCCAGACGCCCGCGCCGGGCGACGCCGTGCTGTACGGGAGTGGTCCGAGCAACACCGGCACCTCGGTTCACATGGGCATCGTCGCCCAGGTGTGGCCCGACGGCGCCATCATCACCATCGAGGGCGACTCCGGCCCAGGTCCAGACGGCCACCACAACGTGACCATCAACGGCCCTTTCCTGCCCTCCCAGAGCCCCATCTACAACGGTTACGCCATCTACGCCTACGCCCACCCCTGACCTCGAGGTCCCGAACTCGTCCGGCACACCACCTCGACGGTGGCCCTCCAAAATGCTCGATTCAGCCTCCCACTAACATCGTCGCATCATGAGTGACCAGATCAACGCCGTATTGCCCGATGGCACCACCAAGGTCCTGCCTGCCGGATCCACGGGAGCCGACGTGGCCGCCTCCATTGGAAAGGGTCTGGCCAAGGCGGCGGTGGCCGTGCTGCTCGACGGGCAGCCAACCGATCTCGGCCAGGTCGTGCCGGACGGATCCTCTGTGTCGATTATCACGGCCAACAGTCCCAAGGGTCGTGATGTGTTGCGTCATTCGACCGCCCACGTCATGGCCCAGGCCGTTCTGGAACTGTGGCCGGGGGCGCATTTTGCCATCGGGCCACCCATCGAGGATGGCTTCTATTACGACTTCGAGCTTCCCGACCAGGCCAGCTTCTCCGAGGACGACCTGGAACGTATCGAGGAGCGCATGCGGTCCATCATCGGCGCCGACCAACCGTTCGTGCGCGAGGAGCACACCGTGGCAGAGGGCCTGGCCCTCTTCGCGGATCAACCGTTCAAGGTGGAGATCATCGCGGGCTTGGAAGGCGGGGTGGTCAGCGCCTACCGCAACACTGACACCTTTATCGACATGTGCCGGGGTCCCCACGTACCCTCCACCTCCACTCTGGGAGCGTTCAAGCTGATGCGGGTGGCAGGAGCCTACTGGCGGGGCGACGAGCACCGGCCCCAGCTGCAGCGCATCTATGGCACTGCGTGGGAGACCAAGGCCGCCCTCGAGGACCACCTGAACCGACTGGCCGAGGCGGAAAAGCGGGATCACCGCAAGCTCGGCGCCGAACTTGATCTGTTTCACTTCCCTCCCGAGATCGGCGGCGGCCTGGCCGTGTTCCATCCGAAGGGGGGAATGGTGCGCAAGCTCATGGAGGACTACTCACGCCAGGAGCACGCCGCCGGAGGCTACGAGTTCGTCAACACCCCTCACCTGGCCCGGTCCAGCCTGTTCGAGACGTCCGGCCACTTGGAGTGGTTCGCGGACGGCATGTACCCGCCCATGGAGATGGAAGGGGCCACGTACTACCCCAAGCCCATGAACTGCCCGATGCACGTTCTGATCTATGCCTCCCGGTCCCGTTCTTACAAGGAGCTTCCGGTCCGCCTGTTCGAACTGGGCACGGTCTACCGCTTCGAACGTTCCGGGGTTCTTCACGGGCTACTACGGACCCGAGGGTTCACCCAGGACGATGCCCATATATTTTGCACACCCGATCAGCTGGGCGATGAGCTCATCAGTTTGTTGAGGTTCGTCACCCGGCTGCTCACGACGTTCGGGTTCGACGAATTTTCTGCCGATCTGTCCACCCGGCCCGAGAAATTCATCGGAGAGCCGGCGGAGTGGGATGTGGCCGAGTCTGCTCTGGCCGGCGCCCTCGACGCCGTGGGCATTGCCTACACCGTGGCCGAAGGCGAGGGTGCGTACTACGCACCAAAGATCGACATCCACGTGCGTGACGCCATCGGCCGGGCCTGGCAGGTCTCTACCCTCCAGGTCGACTTCCAGGAGCCTTCCCGGTTCGGGATCGATTTTGTCGGATCCGACAACGGGCGTCACCGTCCATTCATGATCCATCGGGCACTGTTCGGCTCCATCGAGCGCTTCTTCGGTGTGCTCCTGGAACACTTTGCCGGAGCCCTACCCCTGTGGTTGGCCCCGGTCCAGGCCCGGGTTCTGCCCGTGCGCGATGACCACGAGGACTACGCCCGCCAAGTAGCCGAACGCCTGTCGAGGGAGGGGATGAGGGTAGAGGTGGTTGCTGCCGACGAGCCCCTGGGTGCCCGGATAAGGCGTTCCAAGCTGGAGAGGCTTCCCTACGTGTTGGTGGTGGGGGACGACGACGTGGCGGCCGGCACCGTGGGGGTCAATCAACGAGGAGCGGATCGACCTGAGCGTGGGGTCGATGTGGAAAAATTCGTGGCCGGCCTTGTCGCCGATGTGGCGGCCAGGTCCCTCGGCCCAGGTCCGATGGCCCACAAATCACCACCGCCGGCAACGAAAGCCTCGGGGGATTCGTGAGCCTCGACCGGCTGTGGTCTGGATGGCGCATCGACTACATATCGGGTGTCCACGACAACGAGGAGGCTGGCGCTGGCGAGCAAGAAGGACCTGGCCACCTGAGCGGGGACCGCGGATGTGTTTTCTGCTCGATCCTGGCCTCGGGCAAGTCTGACTCTGAAACCTGGATCCTTTGGCGTGGCCGGCACACCTTCGCCATCCTCAACGCCTTCCCATATACCAGCGGTCATCTCATGGTTATGCCCTATCGCCACCTGGCCGAAGTGGAGTCGTTGTCGCCTGACGAGGCGACGGAGCTGTGGCGGGGAGTGACCGATGCCGTGCGGGCGCTCAAGGCGGCCTACTCTCCCGAGGGCATCAACGTTGGGGCCAATCTGGGGCGAGCGGCGGGGGCCGGAGTGCCGGGCCACCTTCACATGCACGTGTTACCCCGCTGGAATGGGGACACCAATTTCATGACGTCGATTGCCGAGGCCAGGGTCATGCCCGAGTCATTGGGCTCATCTTGGGAAAGGCTTTCGGCGGCCTGGCCAACCTGATCGCCAACCCTCCCCGACCCTGGGCGGGCCGATCGCGACCTTGCCCTGCACCGTCTCGACCGGTCCTCTGCCACCTCGCCTGACCCATCTCGACCCGGACCTGTGCGGTATGCCTATCGTCTGGGAATGACAGATCCCCTGGCCGGTTATGTGAAGTCTTCCTTCAACGCCGATGGCAAGAGCCGTGACGTGTACCGTACGGGTTCGGGACCGGGAGTGGTGATCATCAGCGAAGTACCCGGCATAACTCCTTTGGTGGCCGAATTCGGGCGACGGGTGGCGGCCATCGGGACGACCGCGGTACTGCCCCATCTGTTTGGGGAGCCAGGACGGCCGCCCACGGCCAGATACGCTGCATCGACCCTGGCCCATGCCTGCATCTCCCGGGAGTTCTCGACCTTGGCCGCCGGTCGGACCAGTCCGATCACCGTGTGGTTGCGAGCTCTGGCCGCCCAGGTGCACCTGGACTGCGGTGGGCCCGGTGTCGGGGTGGTCGGCATGTGCCTCACTGGCGGCTTTGCCCTGGCCATGATGGTGGACGACGTAGTTGTCGCCCCCGTGCTCAGCCAGCCCTCTCTTCCCTTTCCCGTGGGGCGAGCCCGCAAGGCGGACTTGGGTATCTCGAACTCTGACCTGGCCCGGGTCAGGGCCCGGGTGTCGGAAGGGACTTGCGTCCTCGGTCTGCGCTTCACCGGGGACAAGGCCGTGCCGGCCGAGCGCTTCGATCGCCTGCGCCAGGAGTTGGGTGACGGCTTCGTGGCCGTGGAGCTGGACTCGTCGCCGGGCAATCCCCATGGCCACCCCCGCACGGCCCACTCCGTGCTGACCGAGCACTTGGACGACCAGGAGGGGAGTCCCACCCGAGAGGCCCTCGACCAGGTCCTGGAGCTGTTTCGCAGTCGCCTGGTGGCTACCGCTTCGTAGGGGAGGTCGCAGTTGGGGCCTCCGATGGGGTTTCGGGTGAGCCCTTGCGGGGAACAAACCTGGGTAGTCAACGAGCGTCCGGCTCGGCTCTAAACGTCGCGCCGACAAGGAGGTTTACCATGATTGTCCTCGGACTGCTGGTCCTCATCGCCGCAGCAATCTTCGGCGTGGATGTGGGGCTTAAGAACAGCTACCACATCCTCAGCCCGACCGCATTCGGCAACAGCTTGAACATCAACAGCGCCCATGGCCTGTTCATAGTGGGAGTCATCACCGGAGGCGGATTCATGCTCGGCCTGCTTCTCATGGTGGGCGGGGCGGGACGCAATGGCGCTCACATCATGCGCCAACGCCGTTCCTTGAAGTTGGCCCGGGCTGATGGAGCCTTGACCGAAAGGCATGCCATGCACCGTGACGGCAACGGCGTCGGCGCCGATGACACCAGCCCGGCCGTCAATTAGCTCCCCGTCCGCCGCCCTTTGCCCTCTGACTTTCGGGGGTCGGGCAGGGTAATTGGGCCAACGTCTCGTCGGCGGGCTGCCCACTTATTGCGATGGTGATACGTAATACGCTATCGTGGGGTTATGGCGATATTCGGTCCGACGACGGCGGGGTACCTGGATCGGCTTGCCGGCAACCTCCTGCGCCGGGCGCGGGCGGAGAAGGACCTGACTCAGCGGGAGCTGGCATCAGCCGCTGGCGTTCCGCAGTCGACCGTGGCACGGATCGAGTCGGGCGCGCAGCAGCCCTCACTCCCGCTGCTGGCACGTATCCTTGTTGCAGTCGACCTAGAGCCGCGCATCGCGCTGGCCCCATACGACCCCCACGATGACGTGCTGGATGCGACCGAGGCCCGGCTGAGCCCGGCCGAGCGGGAGGCGCAGAGGCAGGCTCAGGATCAGCTTCTCGCGGCGTTGAAGGCAGGCGCCCTACGGTGACCGGCCCGGTATTCGATCCCCGGGCCATGCTTGTCGTGCTTGATCGCCACCACGTGGAGTACGTGGTGGTCGGTGGTTTTGCGGCCAACGTGCACGGCGCGGTGCGGCCGACCAAGGACATTGACGTCGCTCCCGCAACGACCTCGCAGAACCTGACACGATTGGCGGACGCGTTGCGGGAGCTGAAGGCGGGCATCCGAGTAGACGAGATGTCCGAGGGATTGCCGTTCGACACCAGCGCCGCGGCGCTCAAGGGGATGGCGATCCTGAACCTGCGCTGCCAGTTCGGTGACCTCGACCTGACATTCGCCCCAGCTGGGTTCCCAGCGGGCTATGCCGATTTGATCGGGCGAGCAAGCGAGTACGTCGTGGACGGCTTGACAATCCACGTGGCCGCGTTGGAAGACGTGATCACGAGCAAAGCTACGGCAAACCGGCCCAAGGACCAAGATGCGCTCCCCGAGCTGATGCGCCTGGCCCGCCTGGCCGCCCGCCACAAGGACGATGGCAATTCTCCGAGCTGAGGGCGTCACTGACGAAGAAGCCGGGGCCTTGCCCGCCTAACGTCAACTCTTGTCTTGTTCACTAACGCGCCCAGCAGGGGAGAGGAGGGACGGATCCAGCCCCAGTCGGGCCAATTCGGCGTGGGCCAGGCGAGAGACCCGGCCCTCCTCGAAGTCCCGCAACGGCTGTGAACTTATGCGGGCCAACTGGTGGAACGACAGGTTGACGAGCGCCCTGCCAGCCAGGTGGCGCTCCAGTTGCCCCAGGTCCTCGCTGGCGCCCAATGCCTTGCTCACGGCCCGAATTTCGCGGAAGCGTCCCACTCGAAACGGTAGGTAGGCGGCCAGGGCAGGTACGGCCGGGATGATGACAATGACGATTCCCAACAAGTAGGCCAGCTGGCCGATGTCGGCCTTGGACAGGGCGGCGTTTGTCGCTGCGCTGTGGGCCGTGGCGGCGATCTTGGCCGCGATGGAGCCGATTCCGGCGCCGACGAAGGGAAGGTGTCCGAATTTGGCCAGTCCCTGGGAGGTCTGCTTCAGCGCCCCGGCCGAGGTGGCCAGGGTGTCGCTCAGCCGGCTCAAGCGGTGAACGTCGATGGCCACCCATATGCCTACTACCACCCAGGCTGCCGTCCAGACTCCGATGAGCGCGTCGACGGCGTAAAGGGCTCGTCGACTGGCTATTCGCCACCGGTGTATGGCCATAGCACAGCCATACCCAATCCATTGGGTCCGCCCACAGCTGTGGGGTGGACTCGAGTAGCGGGCCCGAAGTTTGGCCGTCGGGATGTCGGGTAGGTGTGAACCAGACCCAGGCTCTGAACACCTGAGTGGTAGCGCCCTGAACACTTGAGTGGGAGCACATGGTTGGCAATGAGCACGACCTGAAGGGGTTTTGGGGCCGCTTCGCCCGAGTCGGCATCCTTTTGCGCTGGGTCCTGGTTCCGGGGTGGATTCTCGGCGCGGTGGCGGCGGTCATCTTTCTTCCCGGATTGTCGTCATCCACGGGTGGGGGTCTGTCGGGCATCGTGTCGACGAACTCCCCGGCGGTCCTGACCGAGCTCGGGGCGGTGCGAAGGTTCGGGGTCCCTCTGTTGAGCCGGACCATCCTTGTCCAGTACGAGCCTGGTGGTCTTTCGCCATCGGCCCAGGCCCGAGTGATCACCAGAGCGGCGCGCATCGATGCCCATGTGCTGCCGGGTCTGGATCGGATTGCCGGCGCGGTTCCTATCCTCAACACCGACGCCGTATTTCCCACGGCCCACAATCCCGGTACCACGGCCCTTACCTACTTGCTGTTTCAGCCCAGCGTCTCAAGCGGGGAGCGGCAACGCCTCGTTCATTCCCTGGTGACCCGGTATATGAGCAGTCCGGGAGACGGCTACGTAGGATCCACCGGCACCATCCCAGCCACCAACGCCGAGGGCAACAAAATAGGCGGCTCACTTCGAATCATCGAACTAGCTGCCATCGGGGTGGTGCTCTTGGTGGTGGGCATGACCTTTCGGTCCTTCGGGGCTCCGATCATGGCCTTGTTGAGCGTTGGGGTTATCTACTTAGTGACCGTACGGGTGCTGGTGGTGATAGCCAAGAGATTCGGTCTGGTCTTGCCCGGGGAACTCGAACCGCTGGTAGTTCTCCTCCTGGTGGGGATCGTCACCGACTACTTCATCTTTTACCTGTCGACTCATCGGGGCGAGTATGCCTCCGGTCGGGACCCGGTAGCGGCGGCCCAGGCATCGGGGGCCCAGGTCTCTCCCATAGTGATGGTTGCGGGCGTCACGGTGGCGGCCGGAACGGCCACGCTGCAGGTGGCCAATCTCAGTATCTACCACTACCTCGGTTTGG
This sequence comes from Acidimicrobiales bacterium, assembly GCA_050742455.1. Taxonomy (GTDB): domain Bacteria; phylum Actinomycetota; class Acidimicrobiia; order Acidimicrobiales; family JBOGIG01; genus JBOGIG01. The sequence goes on along the minus strand of JBOGIG010000063.1, from coordinate 51,237 downwards.
GTATGGCCATCACGGCCGCCATCGCCTTTATCTCCGCCATCTCCTTTATCCCACCTGCCCTGGCCCTCGTTGGTCGGTTCGCTTTCTGGCCCAAGGGTGACCCTCGCAAGCGGATCGGAACGCCCACTCAACCGATCGAATCCCCCGTGCGGACCCGGGTCGCCAGGGCCATCGCGTACCGCCCCGTCGCTGCCCTGATCGTGGTAGTGGGCGTCTGTGTTCTGACCTTGGCCATACTGCCCATAGGCCACCTGAACTTGGGGCTCAATCTCCTGACCGACCTGCCGAGCAACACCACCCCTGCGCGGGCCGCTCGGGACGTTGGCAAAGGCTTCGCGCCCGGCATGTTGGCCCCTACCGAGGTCGTGGTCCAACACCGCGACATCGCCAGCCGCCCGAACGCCCTACGACACCTCCAGGCCCTATTGTCGCACCAGCCCGGCGTGGCCGGTGTGCTCGGACCCGGCCTGATACCGAGCCAGGTGGCCGGCGCGGTGGGCCGGGCGCTGGGGGCGAGGGGCCTGCACTTCGGTCTTTTTCTGGCCCCGGGGGGTGACGCAGCCCGCTATCTGGTCGTATTGGCCAGGGACCCCTTTGGCGCCCAGGCCATCTCGACCGTGGAGCACCTCCAGTCCCACCTAGGGGAATTGCTGGATCGGGCCGGACTTTCCAAGGCCCACGGAGGGATTGCCGGGGATACTGCCCTTGGTGCGGTTCTGACCTCAGCCACTCGTTCGGGGATAGTGCAAATAGGGATCGCCATCGTGGCCGTTGATCTCATCATCCTCATCATCTTTTTGAGATGCCTTCTGGCCCCGATCATGCTGTTGGCCACCAGCATGATGTCGGTGCTGGCCGCCGTCGGGGTAACAACATGGATCTTTCAGGACTTGGCCCGCGACAACAGCCTGACGTTCTTTGTCCCCGTTGCCGCGGGCGTCCTGCTCGTGTCATTCGGTTCGGACTACAACATCTTCCTGGTCGGTCGGATCTGGGACGAGGCGGCCGAGCTGTCCATCCGCCACGCCATCGTGGCCGCCGTGCCCAAGGCCTCGTCTGCGATCACCCGGGCCGGTAGCGCGCTGGCCTTGACCTTTGGTCTCATGGCCATCATCCCTCTCAAGTCATTTCGATCCTTCGCCCTGGCCATGGTGGTGGGCATCATCCTGGATACGTTCGTGGTCCGTTCCCTTCTGGTTCCGTGCATTCTCTCGCTTCTGGGGCGCTTCGCGGCTTGGCCCAACCGAGCTCTGATGCGATCCCTGGGCTCGTCGCCATCCCGCCTGATCACCACCTCCACCGGTGCCGGCAGATAGCGTCTGGTGTACAGCCAATGCCCCACGGAGGACACCAGGGTGGATCGCACCAAGGATGCCGATGCCGATCGGCCACGAGCCGCTTACGTGGTTTTGGGGGGGTTTCTGACCTTCGCCATCCTGCTCGGCATCTGGATCGCACTGGCCGGTGGGCCCGACGATCAGGATTTGGTGGCAGGCTCCGGCGCCGCGGCCGTTGCCGTAGGGGTGGGCTTTTTCGTGAGTCAGAAGGGTCGGGCCTTGCCCAGCCTGCGGCTGGCGGATGCCACGATGCTCCTCGAATTGCCCCGCCAGGTTGTGGTGGAGACGATCCAGGTCTTTGGCGCGGTGTGGCGCAAGCTGACCGGGGCCGAAGTATCCGGTTCGTGGAGCACGGTTGAGGTGGTGACTGGGACCGAGGTCGGTGGATGGCGGGCCGCCCGGCGCGACGCGGTGCTCACCGCCATCATGTCCGCCACTCCTAATTCCATTGTCGTTGATCTTGACGCCCAAGCTGGTACGGCCTTGGTTCACCGGCTGGTCGGGGGGGATGCCAAGCAGAACTCACCTCTCCCCGAATCCTTCGATCGCCCCCAAAGTTCCCCCCGCTGATGTGGTTCCTGGCCGCCGCACTGGCTCTGCAGGGGGTCCTCCTGCCCTGCGCCTGGGTGTGTTGGCGGGGAGAGGCGGAAGGACGGATGGTGGCCCTCGGGCTCGTCGGGATCGTCCAGTCCTTGACATTGCTGTGTCTGGCCGTCGGCTTTGCCGAGCCTGCCCTGGCGTCACTGGCGGTGGTGCTGGCCGCCCTGAGTGCCGGCGCCGCCCTGGTATTCGCCCGTTTCTTGGAACGGTGGGTATGAGGCGATCGTGAGTCCGGCCCAGGTGATCTCGGATGTGTTCCTGGTCCTTGGTCTGCTCATCGTCGCAGCGTCGTGCATCGGGGTGGCGGTCATGGATGACGCGATGGACCGGTTGCACTTGGTTACCCCGGCCGCTCTGTTGGGCACCCTGGCGGTCTGCGCTGCGGTGGTGGTCAGGGTCGGGTTGTCGGCATCGGGTATGGCTGCAATCGCAGTCGCCGCCATCATCATCGCCACCGCTCCGTTCACCAGCCATGCCATGGCCCGCTCCATCCTGGTGCGTCGGAGGGCCGACGCCGCAGGATCTGACTCCGCCGACGGCCCGGCCGATCATTCCCGTGGAGGCCGATCATGAGGGAGGCGGTGGTGGCGGTGGCCCTATTGTGGGCGGCCGCCTCGGGTACAGCAGTAGTGCTCACCCGGGATCCGCTCCGGCAGGCCTTTGTGGCCGGGTTCTTCGGGCTGTCCCTAGCGATCCTGTACATGGCTCTGCAGGCGGGTGACGTGGCCCTGTCCCAGGTGGCGGTTGGTGCCATCGCCGTGCCGTTGATCGTCCTGCTCAGCCTGGCCAAGGTAAAGGAGCGATCCGAGTGAGCCTTAGGGGTCGCCTGGTCTTTTTCTGCCTGGCCGGAGCCGGACTCGCCGCGGCCCTCGGGATTGCCTTTGCCGGGCTGGGGGCCTTCGGGCGACCCATATCTGCCTATGCCCAGCTTCTAAATCATCTGGCCCCGATCCAACGCCGGGTGACCGACGTAGTCTCGGCCGTTACCTTCGACTACAGGGGAATCGACACCCTATTCGAGGAGTTCATCCTGTTCAGCGCGGTTACCGGCATCTCCGTCCTACTTCGCCCGCTGGCTGACGAGATCCGCCGTCTGCCCGCGGATGAGGCTCCGGATCGTCGGATCCCGCCGCCAAGCCCGGCCGTCGGAATGCTCGGGGTAGTGCTGAGCCCGCTGATGGTGCTGATCGGCTTGGAGACCGTCACTCATGGACAGCTCACCCCCGGGGGAGGCTTCCAGGGCGGTGTCATCATGGCCAGTGGACTTTACGTCATCTACCTGGCCACCGACTATGCCACCGTGGCCCGATTCGAACCGATCGCCCTGCTCGAGGCATCAGACGGCCTTGGTGCTGCAGGCTATGTGTTCATTGGACTTCTGGGTCTGTTCGTAGGCGCCGCCTACCTGACCAACGTCGTTTCCCTCGGCCATGTCGGCAACCTGGTCTCGGGGGGAACCATTCCTCTCCTCAATGCCGTGGTGGGCGTGGAGGTGGCCGCCGGATTTGCCATCCTCGGGTCGGAGTTCCTCGACCAGACGGCCGTGATCCGCCAACCACACGCGCCATGAGCATCCTGGCCTACGGAGTTGTTGTCTGGCTCTTCGTGGTCGGTTTGTACGGCGTGGTAACGAGTCGCAACCTCATCCACCTCGCCCTATGCCTGACCGTATCCCAGTCGGCTACCGACATCCTTCTCCTGGAGATCGGATATCGGACTGGCGGCCATGCCCCGGTGTTTGTCGGACTGGCCCCTCATCCGGGGCCGTCGGTCGACCCCATCATGCAGGCCCTGGCTCTTACCGACGTTGTGGTGGGTGCAGCGGTCACCGCCCTGTTGCTGGCCCTGGCCGTCCAGGTCCACAAGCGAGCCGATACCCTCGATCCCAACGAGCTGTGGTCCACCCGCGATTGATCCCTTCTGCACGCCACGGCTGGGCCTTGTGAGTCCAGCTACGCCCCTCGCAGTCCCGGTGGCGGCGGTACTCCCCCTCGGTGGAGCCGCTCTTCTGGCCGGGGCCAACCGACTTTTGCCCCGCAAGGTGCGGGACGTGATTGCGCTGGCCGTGGCCCTGGCCACCACCGTTCTGGCCTTGGTGGCCATGGCCAGTTCTGCCGGGCACCCGTTGATCTACTGGTTCTCAGGTTGGCGACCCACGTCGGGAGTTGTCCTCGGGGTCGATTACGCGGTGGATCCGCTGGGTTCGGCTCTGGCCGCGCTGGCCGGCGTCCTGGTCTCGGCCGCCCTGGTCTATTCATGGCGCTTCTTTGACAGCGTGGGAGGCCGGTACAACGCCCTGGTTTTGATTTTCCTTTCTGCCAGTGTGGACTTCTGCCTGACCGGGGATCTATTCAATCTGTTCGTGGCATTTGAGCTTGTGGCCGTCACCGGATTCGTCCTCACCGGGTACACCGCAGATCGTCCAGCGCCACTGCAGGGAGCTATCAACTTTGGAGTGACCAACAGCCTGGCGGGCATGGCTGTCTTGTTCGGCGTGGGCTTGGTCTATGCCCGCACCGGTTCGCTCAATCTGGCCCAGATCGGCCAGGTACTGGCCGGCCACCACGCCGATGGGCTGGTGGTGGTGTCCTTTGCCCTGCTTACGGGCGGGTTTATGGTCAAGGCGGCCGTGGTCCCCTTTCACTTCTGGCTTCCTGATGCCTATGGCACGGCCCCAATCCCAGTCTGTGTTCTCTTTTCGGGGGTGATGAGCGAGCTGGGTCTGTTCGCCGTGGCCCGGGTATGGGAGACGATGTTCTCCGGCTTGACCGGGGGAGCGGAGCACCGCCTGCGTTTTGTCCTGGTCGGCCTCGGAATCGTCACCGCCGTGGTGGGGCCGGTCATGGCCTTGGCTCAGACCCATCTCAAGAGGATGCTGGCCTTCGTCACGGTGAGCCACATCGGCCTGTATCTGATCGGCTTTGGTCTGCTCGGTCCGCTCGGTTTGGCCGGCGCTGCCCTGCTGGTGGTGGGGGACGGCCTGGTAAAGGGCGCCCTGTTTCTGGGGGTAGGGGTTCTTCAACAGCAACGATCGAGCATCGATGAGCATAGGCTGCAGGGCAGCGGCCCGGGCCTGTGGCTGGTCGGGGCGATTGTGGCGCTGGGGGCCCTGGTGTTGGCCGACCTGCCTCCCTTTGTCTCCGCCACCGGCAAGGATCTGTTGATGGTGGGTGCCAGTCGTTCGGGTAAGGGCTGGCTCGAAGTGATCGTGGCGTTCTGCGTCATCGGGTCGAGCGGAGCGGTCTTGCGGGCTGCTGGTCGTATCTGGCTCGGGTGGGGGGCGCAAGCGGTCAACCCGCCACCATTGCCAAGCTCCCCCTGCGATCGGGGAGACAACCCCTTGGGGTCGGATGACGAGACCGGGGCTCAAGAGATGGAGGAGAGGCCGAGGCGCTCTCCGCTCGTCATGATCATTCCCCCCTTGGTACTACTGGCCCTTGCCCTGGGGCTGGGCCTGGCCCCAGAGATGGGGCAACGGGCCAGCAATGCCGCGGCCAACTTCATCGACCGTCCGGCCTATGCCGCTGCCGTGCTCGATGGCGTCAGCCGGCCCATCCCCCATCCGCCTGCCCCGCCGAGGACCACAAAGGACGTGCTCATCGATGTGGGGGAAACACTCGGTGCGGTTGGATTGGCGGGCATCGCCCTGGCTCGGCGTCCGTGGGCGGTGGCCCTGCGCCGGATGGCAGCCGCCGCCACGCTCTGGATGCGTCGCCTGCACAGTGGCCACGTCGGGGATCAAGTCACCTGGTTGGTGGCCGGGCTGGCTGTGTTGGCCGGACTGGGCGGAATTGCCCTGCGGTGAGCTGACTCCGCTGGTTCGTTTGACGATCCTTGCGAGAGGGAATGCTCGGAGCGTGACCGATTCGGACAGGGCCTTCCCCGGGTGAGGCTTGCGACTCTGATTGTGACCCGCCTGGCCTGGGCCGCCATCCTGCTGATCCTTCCCGGCAAGGTGTTCATGGCTCTGGGTGGCGGGGCACCGGACCGGCGTTGGCGAATGGTCGCCCGAGTGCTGGGCGTGAGGCATCTGGCCGAAGCCCTTCTCGAGCGCAGGGGCGGCACGGGCCGGATACGAACGGCGGCCCTGGTCGATACCCTCCACGCCGCCAGTGCCGTCAGCTTCGCCGCGCTGGACAGCGGCTACCGCCGGGTGGGTCTCACTGATGCCTGTGTGGCAGGGTCCTTTGCTGCGTACGGCTGGCACCTGGCCGATGGCAACCGGCGGATTGCCCGGCAGTGCTGAACCGTTGATTTCCAATCGGCCCGACCGGATCGTCGGGGGACAACACGGAGGCGAAGCGTTCCCTCCCCACACCCTGCGGTCCTATGCCCTTCTTGCTGACGGAGAACGGGGCATTCTGGTAGGCCCCAGGGGTGACTTCGTGTGGATGTGTGCCCCACGCTGGGACTCCGATGCCGTGCTGTCGACTCTGATCGGCGGAGGCGGGGTCTATGCGGTCACCCCGAGCGGGGCTCGCTACGTGTGGGGTGGCTACTATGAGGAGGGATCACTGGTTTGGCACAGCCGTTGGGTAACAACCAGCGGAATCCTGGAGTGCCGGGAGGCCTTGGCCTTCCCGGGTGACACCCGAACAGCGGTGGTGCTGCGCCAGGTCAGGGCCCTGCAGGGCCGAGCCTCGGTCCGTGTCGTCCTTGACGTGCGGGCCGACTTCGGCCGCCACGCCATGGGTCACCTGCACAGCCACGACGGCGTTTGGACGGCCCGCTCGGGGCCCATTCACCTGCGTTGGTCCGGCGGCCGAGGGGCCAGCGCCGACAAGGAAGGCGCCCTCACTCTGCAACTGGATATCGAGGAGGGCAACCACCATGACCTGGTTCTCGAGCTGGGCGATCACCTGGGTGATCACCCGGTCGATGCCGGCATGGCCTGGGAGGCCACTCGGACGGCGTGGTCCCGAGCTGTTCCCGAGATGAGCGACACCGTGGCGCCCCGCGACGCCCGCCACGCCTATGCCGTGCTGCGGGGCCTGACCAGCGGGGGCGGCGGAATGGTCGCCGCAGCGACGATGTCTCTGCCCGAACGGGCCGCCGAGGGCCGCAACTACGACTATCGGTATGCCTGGATCCGGGACCAGTGCTATGCGGGTCAGGCCGTGGCTGTCAACGCTCCATACGCTCTGCTAGACGATGCCGTGGCCTTCATCGCCGATCGCATTCTGGCTGATGGCCCTGGGTTGAAGCCGGCCTACCGGACCGACGGGGGTCCGGTTCCTGACGAGCGCAGCCTGACCCATCTGAGCGGTTACCCGGGCGGATCTGACAAGGTGGGTAACTGGGTCAATCAGCAGTTCCAACTCGATGCCCTGGGCGAGGCCCTGCTGTTGTTTGCTGCTGCGGCGCGCCACGACCACCTTGATTCTGGCCACTGGCGGGCCGTAGAGGCGGCCGTGAGCGCTATTGGAAAGCGCTGGATGGACTCTGACGCCGGCATCTGGGAGCTGGACAACCAACACTGGGCCCACTCCCGACTCATGTGCGTGGCAGGGTTGCGGGCCATGACGGCTAGCGCCTCGCCCGGCCAGGGCGCTTTATGGAGTGGGTTGGCCGACACAATCGCGGCCGACGTGGCTTCGGACTGCCTGCACCCGAGCGGCCGCTGGCAGCGGTCTCCTAGTGACGATCGAGTCGATGCCGCGTTGTTGCTCCCGGCCATCCGGGGAGCCGTGCCCGCAGACGACCCCCGCAGTCGGGCCACGCTCGATGCCGTTGACCATGAGCTGGGCAGGGAAGGGTATGTCTACCGCTTCCGCCAGGACCAGCGTTCGCTCGGGGAGGCCGAAGGGGCATTCCTGTTATGCGGTTACCTTATGGCCCTGAGCACGCACCAGAATGGACGGGACATCGAGGCACGAGCCTGGTTCGAACGTAACCGGGCCGCCTGTGGGCCGTCGGGCCTGTTCACTGAGGAGTTCGATGTGGGTCAGCGCCAATTGCGGGGCAACATGCCCCAGGCCTTTGTCCACGCCCTGTTCCTGGAGTGCGCGGCACGCCTGCCCCGCCCGTGGCCGGCGTCATAAAACCGACCCAAGCTCGACACAAGACAGGAGTTCGTACCATGACCACACCGCCTTCAGGTGAGCAGTTTGAAATTCGAGATGGCGAACAAAAGGCCACCATCGTCGAGGTAGGCGGAGGGATTCGCGAGTATGTGGTGGGGGAGAGGCCAGTGCTCGATTCCTATCCCCTCGATGTCATGTGCGATGGCGCCCATGGTTCCCCGCTGATCCCGTGGCCCAATCGTTTGGCCGATGGTGCCTACCGCTTCGACGGAGTTGACTACCAGGTGGCCTTGACCGAGCCAGAAAAGCACAACGCCATCCATGGGTTCCTGCACTGGAGGTCGTGGCAGGCAATCGAATACGAAACCACCAGGGTGGTCATGGGGACCCGCCTTTACCCGCTCAAGGGCTACCCGTTCACGGTGGATATCCGGGTGGCCTACGAATTGGGCGAGGAGGGGCTAGTGGTCGCCACCACGGCCACCAACCTGGGGGAGAGGGCCTGCCCATACGGAGCGGGCCAGCATCCCTACCTATCACCGGGGAGCGGACGCATTGACGATTGCACCCTGCAGTTAGACGCCGCCACCTGCATACTCACGGCCAACGAACGCCAGCTGCCGACTGGGCAGTCGAAACTTGAGGGCACCGACGTGGATTTCCGGCAGGAGAGGCTCCTCGGACAACAAAGGATCGACATGCCGTTCACCGATCTCACCCGTGACGACCGGGGACGGGCCTGGGCCCGCCTCACGGCCCCCGATGGAACCCGGGCCGAGCTGTGGGTGGATGAGCACTACCCGATTATCGAGATCTACACAGGGGACACGCTAAGTCCGGCCCGCCAGCGTCTTGGCCTGGGGACCGAGCCGATGACGTGCCCGCCCAACGCTTTCCAGAGTGGCCAGGGCCTGATCCGCCTTGACCCGGGCCAAACGCTCACTACCACCTGGGGTGTGAGGCTTGGCCCTTAACGTTTGCAGCCTTGGTCCACTCCCTGGCGGCGTCTCTTGTCCTCGACGGTCTTGGCCACGGCCACGCAGAATGTCCTCGCAGTGGTGGGCAGTGTTCTCAAGAAGCTTGGGGTAAAGAACCCATGGGCGTCATGGTCGAATTGCCCGTGAGCCCCGTGGTCGGTATCGGAATCAACAGGCTCGTAGAGATTGTCTCCTCGGTTAGGCCGAATCTTCTTGTTGGTGAGCTGGCTTTCCCACGCCCCGATGGCGGCGTATTGGTTTCCCAGGCCCGGGGCAATACGGGCTGCTGCGACCAGGATCTTGTTCCACGATCCGATGATCTTGTCCCGGCGGCCGTCCAGGGCTACTTCAAGAATGAACTTGGCCGGGATCTCGGGCTGATAGATGGGCGGGGCCGGTTGGGGGTGGTCATCGAAGACGGTCTGGCACCAATCGAACTGGGGGGTGTTGACCGCGGGGAGGTGGACCATGCTCATGCGGATGTGGCTTTTCTCGTGTATCAGCTCGGCCCGGGTCGACTCGAAAAAGCCCCGGCAGGCGAACTTGGACGCGCAGTAGGCCGACTGCAGGGGGATACCGATGAAGGCCAGGGCGGAACCAACATTGACGATCTGGCCCCGATCCCGGGGCCGCATCTTGGACAGGGCCACCATAGTGCCCCACACCTGGCCCAGGAATGTCACCTCGATGGCCCGCTGGAAGTCGGCGGGCCTCACCTCCCAGGTCGGTGCGAAGACCGTGGTCATGGCGTTGTTCACCCAGACGTCGATCGGCCCCAATTCCGTTTCCACCCGGGTGGCGGCCGCGTCGACCTGATCGAACTGGGATACATCGGTGGAGATGGCCAAGGCTCGGCGGCCAGTATTCTCCACTTCTTTGGCCGCGGCATCCAGGCCGGCCCGGCCCCGCGCAATAAGCGCCACGTCGAACCCGTTTTCGGCAAAGGCGCGCGCTGTGGCCCGGCCCACGCCAGCTGACGCGCCTGTGATTACTGCGATCTTGCCCATTTTGCTTTCCTGTCTATTGATGATGGCCTGGGGCCAGTGCGGCTGGTCTTCTCGTGGCCAGGTGGGCGCCCAAGCGGGAAGCCAGGGCCATGATGGTAAGGGCGGGGTTGGCCGAACCCTGCGTGGGACAAACGCTCCCGTCGGAGAGATACAGGTTGGGCACGGCCCAGGTGCGCTGGTTGGCATCAACCACGCTTTCGGCCGGCGTAGTGCCCATCCTGGCGCCGCCGATGAGGTGGGCGTAGCGGTGGATGGTGAGGATGTCTTGGGCCCCCGCCGCGGTCAGAATATTTTTGATCACCTTGGTGGAGTAGGCGATATTGGCCCTGTCGTTGTCGCTCAGGCTGTGGTCGAATCGGGCTACGGGTAGCCCGTAGGGGTCGGTTTCGGAGGCCAGTGTGACCCGGTTGTCGGCCTGGGGTAACAGCTCGTTGAGCACGCCAATGGTCGTCCAGTGGTTGTAGTCACGCATGTACTCACGCAGCGCCCGTCCCCAGTGGCCGTCGGCCAGTACGTGCTCTGCCCAGCCGATCGGAAGGGGGGCGACGGTCTGGATGGAAAAGCCCCGGGCGAAGCCCCGTGACTTATCCGTCTCATAGAAGTCCTCGGACGAAACCTCTGGGGGCGGTCCCTTGTACATGCGTAGCTCTTCGGGGAAGCGGCCCGCTGTCTGGGATGCCCCCTGGACCATGACGTAGCGGCCCACCTGGTCCTCGTTGTTGCACAGACCTTGCGGGAAGGCGGGCGACGTCGAGTTCAACAGCAGCCGTGGTGTTTCGATCGAGTAGCACGAGACGGCCACAACCTTGGCCCGTTGCAAGTGCTCCACCTTCTCGCCCTCCCGGATATAGGTGACCCCGATGGCCCTTTCACCGCGGGCGTCGAGTTCGACCCGAGCGGCCATGCAACGGCTTCGAATCTCGGTCGAATGGGCCAGGGCATCGGGGAGGTGGGTGACATACGGGCTGGCCTTGGCATTGACCTTGCAACCCTGGAGGCAGTAGCCCCGGTAGATGCAGTGGGGCCGGTTTCCGAACACCCCATTGGTAATTCCCACTGGTCCGACCCGCATCTTGATGCCACAGGCCAGGGCCCCTTTCCAAAGCACCGAGGCGGCCTGGGAAATCGGGTGGGGCGAGAACGGGTAGGTGTGCGGGTAGCCCCAGGGCCAGTTCTGACCGGCCACAGGTAGTTCGGCCTCCACCATCTCGTAGTGAGCCCTTATGTTCTCGTACTCGATGGGCCAGTCGGCGCCGACCCCGTCCACGGTGTAGGTGTTGAAGTCCGAAGGATGAAAGCGCGGGCAGTAGCCCGCGTAGTGGACCATCGACCCCCCAACGCCTCGGCCTGAATTGTTCTTGCCCATCTCGATGGGATCTGCACCCCCGATGATGCGCTTTTGGGTCCAGTACAACTCGTGGGACCCGGCCTCGTCGGACACCCAATCCTCATCGGGGTGCCAAAAGGGGCCGGCTTCGATGATGACAACCCGCCATCCAGCCCGGGCCAGGCGTTGGGCCAGGACCGAGCCTCCCGCCCCCGCCCCCACCACACACAGGTCGACCTCGTCGGAGTCGTCGTAATGGGCCATGGTTTCCAGGCCCGGGAGATCCCGCCGGTGGACGTCCAAGAGGTAGCGCGAGTCGTTGTCTTTCGGGCCGATGGCGCCTTTCAACAGGTTGCGCTTCAACTCAGTTCGGCCTCAGCTGATTGGCGACTTGTGCCGGGTCCTCACTGGTGGCTCCCGGTTTCTCGAAGGGCTCGAGATTGCCCACCGGACCGAGACGCATGTAACCCCGTGGGTAAGCGGGTCCGCCAAACCCGATCTCGTTCCAGGCCCAGGGATGGGAGTAGAACGCCGCCAGGATCGATCTCATGCACACGGCCCAGGCTCGGGCCACATTGAGCTGATCCCACGATCCGCCCTCCAGGGTGGCATGGGCCAGGCCCTCGACGATGGCAAGGGCCGCCTCGGGTTCGCATTGGGCGAATCCGGCCCGGCCGTAGCGGGCCACAGCCACTTCATCCAGCCCGGCCAGAACCAGGTGCCAGGTGTCGCGGTCGTCGGGCATGTCGGCGTACTGGTAGCCATCCAGGCGACCACAAAAAAGTTTGTCGTCAACCATTTCGGCCACCGGGATGCGGGGGTCTTCGTCTTGGGCCACCACCACGTCGCAAAATGCCCGCAGGGTGGCCTCCTCCTCGACCCGGAAGAAGCGCAACCCCTGGCCATCCCCGGGCCCGTTGTCCCCGGAGCTGATCAGGACCCCACCGGGGCCGCCCCCCTCCTGGTCCCGGGCGCCGCTCCCTATGGCCATGCGGTCCGTGACCACCTTGGCCGTGGCCACGTCCCAGGTCGAAGCCGCGTCGAAGACGTCGTAGTCGGGGTAGCGGCCGATCATCTGGGGCGTCGTCCCCCGGCGTTGGCGGGGTAGCCAAGATGGATGGGGAGGCTGGCGATCAGGCCGTAGATTCGGGAGATGTCCGGCCTTGGACAGGTCGGCCACTACTTCTCCCGGCGCAGTAGTGCGGCCAGCAGTCCCATGCCCCCGACCATGGTCATGAGCCCAGGGGCGGCGATGGGCGGGCCCATGGGCACGTTGTAGGAAGCTAAGCCCCAACCCCCCGGGCGTCGAGCCACTCCTCGGGCGTGGAAGTACTCGCCGGCCAACCCGTTGGCCGTGTAGATGGCTGCGGCTACGGGCAGAGCGGTCTTGGCCCAGCGGCGGGAGAAGACGCCGGCGATTCCCGCTATCACCAAGGGGGGGGTGACGATAATCGGGCTCCACATCATCTTGTTGCCGAAGCTTGCCCGGTAGTGCTCGATGTAGATTTCCGCCGTTGTCACCGCCGCGGCCAGGGCAGTCAGTCCGGATAGGGAACGCTCGAAGCGGCCGTGAGCCACGTCCTGGAACGCTTTATCGATGAGGTGGACCGCTTCACCCATGGCCTGACCATGAGTGACCACCTGGCCCCGGCTTGGGGCCTTGGGCAGCGTGGCCACGATCAGTCCCTGGCAGAGATTGTTGGCAGCTCTTATGCCCATAGGAGCCTCCAAGGTTGCCGCGGACGTTGGCGTTGACGTGGCACTGACCGGATGATTACCCGGATGGCTCCACGATCAAACGGATCCATGACGTATGACCAAACCGAGCCTCAGTCGGGGGTGCGGCGACTCAACTTCTGGGCCAGGTGGGACGGGGCCACGTCGTAGTGGTCATGGCGCAGTGAGAAGCGACCCCGACCGCCGGTGATGGCCCGCAAATCGATGGCGTAGCGCATTACCTCGGCCGTAGGGACCAGGGCCACGATGATCTGATGGCCGTGGGGGCCCGCGTCGGTTCCCTGAAGGCGCCCCCGCCTGGAATTGAGGTCGCCCATCACCTCGCCTTGGTAATTGGCCGGAACGGTCACCTCCAAATGAGAGATCGGCTCCAACAAGACCGGGGCGGCTTTGGCCATGGCTTCTTTGAATCCGAGCGAGGCGGCCATCTTGAAGCTCATCTCCGACGAGTCCACTGGATGGTGCTTGCCGTCCAGGCAGGTCACCTCGACGTCGACCACCGGGTAGCCCGTGACCCCGCCCATGGCCATGGCCTCGGCCACCCCTTTCTCCACCGCAGGAATGAACTGACGGGGGATCGCCCCTCCGACGACCTTGTCCACAAAGCTGAAGCCGCCGCCCCGTTCGAGAGGTGAGATCCTCAGTTCCACCACGCCGTACTGGCCATGACCGCCAGTTTGCTTCTTGTATTTGCCTTCGGCCTCGGCCCCGGCCGAAATCGTCTCCCGATAGGGAACCAGGACCTCCTCGGTAAGAACTTCCACGCCGAACTTGCGGCTGAGACGTTCGGCCACGATGCCCAGGTGGGTCTCGCCCATCCCGCTCAGTAGCGTCTGGTGGGTCTCGTCGTTGCGTTCTATGACCAAAGTGGGGTCCTCGTCGCACAAGCGGTGCAGGGCGGTCATCAGCTTGTCCTCGTCACCGTTGGAGCGTGGCTTGATGGCTACGGTCAGAGCCGGCGGCTCCAGAGCAAAGGAGTCCACCACGACCGGCATGTTCTTTGGCGCCAGCGTGTCCCCGGTTGCCAGCAGGGCCAATTTGGCCACCGCCCCTATGTCACCGGCGGGAATCGAGGCAACGGTGATCTGCTCCTTGCCTTTCATGGCAAACAGGCCATGGAGGCGCTCCTCGCTGTGGCGAGTGGAGTTGGTCAAGGTGGTGTCGGGGCGAAGGGTACCCGACAGGACTTTGAAAAGGCTGACCTTGCCCACGTACGGGTCGGCCACCGTCTTGAACACCTGAGCCAGCGGCGGCCCGCCTTGGTCGCAGGCCACTTCGGTCTTGGCATCCCCGGCCCGAGCCACAATGGGTGGTCGCTGGAGAGGAGAGGGCCCGATCTCGCAAAGGAAGGCCGCCAAGCGATCGATGCCTATGTTGCGTGTCGCCGATCCACATACCACGGGAAATACGCTGGCCGCCCCCACCCCAGCCGCCAGGGTGGCCTCCAACTCCGCTGCGGTGGGGAGATCGCCATCGAGGTATCGCTCCGTGAGCGAGTCGTCGGCTACCACGATTCCCTCGACCAGGTTGTCGTGGACCTGGTGTTCTAGGGGTTCCATGTCTGTAGGGATGCGACCCGGGGTGGCCTGGCCATCGGCGTAGATGTATGCAGTGTCGGTCAACAGGTCGGCGATGCCACAAAAGGCCCCTTCGGCTCCGATGGGCAGCTCCAAGGGGGCAATCCCGGCCCCGAAATGGTCCCGGAGCTGTTCGAGGGTACGTTGGAAGCCGGCCCGCTCCCGGTCCAGCTTGTTTATGAAGATCATCCGGGGCAGTTCATGGGAGGCGGCCAGGCGCCATGCCCATTCGGTTTGTACCTCGACTCCCTCGACGGCGGAGACGACGAAGACGGCCATGTCGGCCGCGCTCAGCGCAGCCGAAACCTCACCCGAGAAGTCGGCATAGCCCGGGGCGTCGATGAGGTTGAGCTTGAAGCCCTGGTACTCGGCCGCGGCCACGGCCAGGCTCACCGATATATGGCGCTTGACCTCCTCGGGCTCGAAGTCGCACACGGTGTTGCCGTCTTCGACCCGACCTGGTCGAGCGATGTTCCCGGTGCAGTACAGGAGTGCCTCGACCAGTGAAGTCTTGCCCGCTCCGCCGTGACCGACGAAGGCCACATTGCGTATCTGATTCGACGGGTACGGATTCAACCGGGCACCTCGCTATCGTTCGGCCCCGGACCGGTGTATCAGATGGACCCAGGACTTGTCCCATGTCGCTTTTCCGTCAGCCTATAAGGGCGAGGTGGTAGCGTGAAGGGGACACCTGATCCTTAGGAGCAGTTTATGTTCGACTCCCGCTGGCGTTCCGGCGTGGACAACAAGACCGCACCGATGGGGGCGGCACTGGGGCGCCTGGGCATCTCGGCCGACCAGCTCACGATCACGGGACTGGTTATGAGCGGCGTTACCGCTGCTCTGCTGGTCACCGGCCATCTGTTCGGGGCCTTATTGGCCCTCGTCGCCTCGGCCCTGCCTGACCTGCTCGACGGACCTGTGGCCAAGGCTTCCGGTACCGCTTCGGCTCGTGGGGCATTTTTCGACTCGGTGTCGGACCGGGTTTCCGACGCCCTGGTCCTGGGGGGCCTGGCCTGGTTCCTGGCCGTCGGGCACGCCGGTCGGGGCGGGCGTGGAGCCGTCCTGGTCCTGGCTGTACTGGGTGTTTCCACCCTTGTCTCCTACGAGCGGGCCAAGGCCGAGTCGCTGGGCTTTGTGGCCCGCGGCGGTGTCATGGAGAGGGCCGAGCGGGTCATTGCCCTGTGTATCGGCCTTGCCTTTCCGGTCCTGTTGATACCCATGCTGTGGGTCATGCTCGTCCTGACCTCGGGTACGGCTCTCAACCGCTTTTATCGGGTGTGGACCCAGGCTTCGCTTACCGGGCCCGACATGGCCCCGAGCGGGGACGGAGCGGCGAGCGTGGAGCCAACCGTCGTGGCAACCGTACAGGATCTTCCTCCGGTGGCTCGTCCTGTAGTCCCGGCGTGGCGGGTCGGCCGGGTGGAGTCGCGGTGGCGGGACTGGCGCCAGGCATCACTGGCCCGGGCCGACAAGCCTGCCCGTACCGAGAGTTCGTTGTATCGCTGGCGGGCCCGCCGTCAAGGGGCCATGTCCTCTCGTCCCACCCGGTCGGCGACTCGCTCGGTGCGCACCGGAGCGGGGACGGATCAGGCTCGATTTGTTAGGAGTCGTCGGGTGGCGTGGACCGGATTGTCCGAGCGCCTGGATCGGGCCGAACGCTCGGAGCGCCGAGCACGGCGTCATTCTCGCCCTTCCGACTAGACCATCGTCATTACCCGATCCAGGGATCACCTCGTGGTGGGGGCTTACCGGGCGGCTTCGAGCGTTGTCAATGGCCTTCCCGGTCCCGTGCTCCGGTGGGCCGGAGATGTCTTGGGGCCGGTGGTGATCCGCTTCATGGGCGCGAGGCGCACGATGTTGGCACGTCACATGCGCCGGGTGGTTGGATCGGAGCCGTCCGAGGCCGAGCTCAGTCGGATAGTCGGTCGAGCGATGTCGTCCTACATCCATTACTGGGTTGAGTCATTTCGCCTACCCGGGGTGAGCGATGCCGAGCTGGTGTCCCGGGTGGACAGCGAGGGCCTCGAGTACCTTACCGAAGCCCTCGCTCTGGGCCGGGGGGCCATCCTGGCCCTGCCCCACCTCGGCAGTTGGGAGTTCGGCGGGCGGTGGCTGGGAGCCCTCGGTATGCCCCTGACCGTGGTGGTTGAACCGCTGCAGCCCCCTGCCTTGTTCGACTGGTTCGTGTCCTACCGCAAGTCGGTGGGAATGAATGTCATAGCGCTCGGACCGACGGCCACGGCCGAAGTGTCCAAGACCCTGCGGGCCAATCGGGCCGTAGCTTTGTTGTGCGACCGCGACATCGTCGGTAACGGGATGGAGGTGGAGTTCTTCGGGGAGCGAACGACCCTGCCCGCCGGCCCTGCGATCTTGGCCATGCGCTGCGGGGCTGCTCTGCTTCCATGTGCCGTCTATCATCGACCCGGCGGTCGTCACCTGGCGGTGATCGCCCCACCCATCGACACTTCTCGCCGGGGCAATTTACGCGCCGATATCACCCGGGTGACCCAGGAACTGGCGCGATGCACCGAGGACACCATCAAACGGTCCCCCGAGCAGTGGCACTTGCTTCAGCCCAACTGGCCGAGCGACCAGTATCTGGGACCTGGTCGGGGTGGGGCCGCCTGATGGTAGATCTCGCAACCCTGTGATACTGAATGAGACAGAGTGCGACAGAATGAGACAACCACAGCCAGAGTGATACGATGTGATACATGCGGTCGGGTGAGAAGTCGGTGCAGCGGTCATTTCGCCTGTCTGGGCGAACTGTCCAACTTCTTGATGCGGCTGCCAGCGCTGGAGGCGAGTCCCGCAACGCCTTGGCTGATCGTCTTCTGGGCGAGGCATTGCGCTTGGAGCGTCACCCCCTGATCAAGTTTCACACCGGCGCCGCCGGGCGCCACCAGCCTCTGTTGGTCGGCACTCGCCTGTACGTGTTCCAGGTGATATCCACGGTGCGCGCCTCGGGAGGAGATGTCGCCGCTGCGGCCGCCTACCTCGGGGTAGCTGCCCGTCTGATCAGTGCAGCGGTAGAGTACTACGCCCAGTTCACCGATGAGGTCGATCTGGACACCCAGGCCGCTGAACGGCTTGAGCGTGAAGAGCGAGATCACTGGAAGAGACATCAGCGTGCCCTGGCGTGAGGCTGGCTCTCGATCACCACTACTCGACCCAGATCGCCATCCGTTTGCGCCATCGTGGCCACGATGTTGTCGCCGCCATCGAGAAAGGGTGGGAAGCTGAGGACGACGAGGCGC
Organism: Acidimicrobiales bacterium; assembly: GCA_050742455.1. Classification (GTDB taxonomy): domain Bacteria; phylum Actinomycetota; class Acidimicrobiia; order Acidimicrobiales; family JBOGIG01; genus JBOGIG01. The sequence goes on along the minus strand of JBOGIG010000063.1, from coordinate 33,392 downwards.
TGCTCGTCGTGTGCGAAAGCGAGGGGCGGACGCTTGTCACCAACAACGTGGGCGACTTCGTCGTCATTGCCAGGCGCTGGGCCACCCTGGGGCGTTCCCACGCCGGACTTATCTTTTCCTCCGATGTCGGCATGCCTCGCGGTCGCCACACGATTGGGCGCTACGTCGATGCTCTCGATGCCGTGATCGTCGCCAATCCGACGGAGGCAGCCTTCATCGACCGATCCCATTGGCTTACCTATGCACCACAAATGGGCCGGTCGGGCCTACCTGGGAAAGCCGAAGCGACGTGATGAGCAACCCGACTTAAGCCGCTTGCGCTTGGCCCGCTCCGGCCGACAGGTTGCTTCGGGGAGGACGTGTCGCCGTCCTGGCTCAGAACAACCCGCCATCGCCACCGCCCCAGCCACCGCCGTCACCCCAACCGCCTCCTCCGCCGCCGAGGATGCCATCGATGATGCCCCCTCCGATCATGCCCCCGAGAATTCCCCCGCCGATGCCCGAAAGAGCTCCGCCACGGCGGCGCTGGGCCACCTGGGGATAGGAACGGATCATCGTTTCGAGGAACGAAGGGCGAGGTTCGTCCTTGGGAGCCTCCTCGTGTACCCGCTTGGGTGCATCGGCCAGGCTGGGCATGGCGATGACCTGACCAAGATAGAAGTACGACTCGGCGGCGTGCTTCAGGCCGGCCTCGATGGCCTCGTGGACCTGAGTGGGGGGCGCCCCGGACGAGGTTCCCCACATGTTGTTGGCATAGTCGGCGGCTGAGGATCCCTCGGCCATTCCCTGGGCCACGATGTCGCGGGCGTGAGCCTGGTCCGGGCCCGGGTCGAATCCGGACAGCAACCCCTCTGTGTGCTCCCTAAGCCGGGCCACGGCCTGGCGCAGGCCGACCAGATGGGCGGGAGGGCACGGCTCGACTTCCACCCAATCAGGTAGAACCTCAGGGAGCGGGACATCTATGCGGTAGGCGGCGTTGGCCTTGGCCGCCTGCGCTCGACCCATCCAGTCCCGCACCGGCTCGTAGAACTCCGTAACCTGCTGGGCTGTCACCGGGGGAACATAATGGGCGGTCGCCGGATCCAGGGCAGCATCGGCATCCAACATCTCGTCGCCCAAAACCTGCAGGGCGAACGCCACCCACCCGGCCAGCAGCGCCGCCTGAACGCCGGGCAAGGAGGTTCCTCCGGCGCGCAACGTGTCGAGGTCGAGGACGTATTCATAGACCCCCCGCCCGGCCGCCCGGTAAGGATCGAGAGCGTCACGGGAGATCTCGTGATGGGTGGAGGCACTGAGTTTTTCTCGCCAGCTGGGCACGGCTACTCCTCTCAAGGAGCTGATTGGTATAACGAAGAGAATACGGCACGGCGGGCGGCGGCGTGCCGGCGCCGGTCAGGGCGAGGTGACCGGCTTGGGGCTGGTCGCCGTGCCTTCGCCCAGGGCGGCCGGCGTGAGGGAGCCGCCATCAAGCTCTGCCAGGATCTGGTCGGCCTCACTGGTGAGCTCGGCGTGGTGGGCGTGCATCTCAAGCACTTCGGGGCTGGTGCTGGACAACTCGGTGGTGGCCTGGGCCTCGGCGAATTGACCGGCCACTTTCTGCTTGATCTCGGCTAGGGACGGTACGTCGGTGCTGTTTGTCAGATCACTGACTTGCTTGAGGCTGGCCGCCATCTCCTTTTGCATGTTGGCCTGATCGATCTGGGCCAGGATGGTGCCCTTCTCGTTCATCTTCTGTTGGAGCTGGTCGGCCGATTCCTGCACGGCCTCGCGTGCCGCCGCCGCTGCCTCCTCCAACTGGGGGATCTGGGCCGTCAAGCCCTGGATCTGCTCCCGCAGGCTGGCGATCTTGGAGGCGAAGGTGCGGGCCACTTCGATGTTGCCCTGCTGCTTGGCCGCCAGGGCCGACTTGGTGTACTTGGCTTCTTGGTCTGACAAGTCCGACAGGCGCATCTTGGCCACCTTGTCCTGAGCCAGGACATGGCTGGCGGCCGCCTCCAAGTCCCGGTGATGCTCCTGCAAACCGGCCAGGGCCTGTTCTACCTGGACTTTGGGGTCGGCATGCGCATCGAACTCGGACTCGGCCTTGGCCTGTGCGTAGCTGTTTGCCTTACGAAATATCTTGCTCCAAGCCATCTGTCTCGCTCCTCGAGGCTGCGCCCATCTCGGGCCTGAAGCGAGCCAGCATAGCAACACCGGCCCGAATCACTCCGAGTGGCACACCTCGAGCTCGCCGAGATTGTGCGAGGCCCGAAGTACCTTCTTGTCGAATTTGCCCACGCTGGTCTTGGGGATCTCTTCGACGAAAGTCCACCGTTCGGGTAGCCACCACTTGGCCACCCGATCTCCCAGAAAGCCCTTGAGTTCCTCGACACTGGCATTTGCCCCTTGCTTGAGGACAACGCAGGCCAAGGGCCTCTCATCCCATTTGGGGTCGGGCACGCCGATCACTGCTGCCTCCAGGACGGCGGGGTGGGCCATGATGGCGTTCTCCAGTTCGACGGAGGAGATCCACTCGCCACCGGACTTGATCACGTCTTTGGTCCGATCGGTTATGCGCACGAAACCCTTGGCATCCACGCTGGCCACGTCGCCGGTGCGCAGCCAGCCATCGTGGAATCTCTCGCCCGAGTCGTCGCCGTAATAGGCGGCGGTAATCCAGGGTCCGGTCACTTCGATCTCGCCCACACTTGATCCGTCTCGGGGCAGGATCGTGCCATCCTCCGCCACGATGCGCAGCTGCACCCCGGCGGCGATACGTCCCGCCGTGTCCCGATAGTCCATGGATTCCTCGGCGCTGGCCCCCACCGGAGGTCGGGCCAAGGTGCACACTGGGCTGGTCTCGGTCATGCCCCAGCCCTGTAGGATGACCAGCCCGTAACGCTGCTCGTAGCGCTCCATCAGACTGCGGGGCACGGCTGAGCCCCCGGCGGTGACCATGCGCAGGGACGACAGGTCCAGATCGTGACTCTCGCCGTACTGGAGGAGGTCGTTCCAGATGGTGGGCACCCCACACGACAGGGTGGGCTTCTCGGCGCCGATCATGGCGGCCAGGGGCTCGGCCTGCAGGTAACGCTGGGGCATCAACAGGTCGGACCCGGCCAGCCACCCGGCGTAGGGGGTGCCCCAGGCGTTCGCGTGGAACATGGGCACTATGACCAAGACGTTGTCCGCCTCGCACAGCCCGAGGTTGGCACTGGTCATGATGGACATGGAGTGCAGGTAAGTGGAACGGTGACTGTAAACGACCCCCTTGGGGTCGCCGGTGGTTCCGCTGGTGTAGCACATGGCGGCGGCATCGTCCTCGTCGAGGTCGGGCCAATCGCATCCTGGTTCCTCCCCGGCCAGGAGCTCCTCGTAGCGCAGCACATCACCCAAGTCGGATGCATCGCCGTTTCCCACCACGATGAATCCCTCCACCGTCTTGAGCTCGTGACGGACCCGGGCCAAGAGGGGGACCAGCGAGTCGTCGACCAGGACGAAACGATCCTCCGCGTGGTTGATGACGTAGGCCAGCTGCTCGGGGAACAGGCGGATGTTGAGGGTATGCAGGACCGCCCCCATGGAGGGGATCGCCAGATAGGCCTCCACGTGTTCCTGGTGATTCCAACAGAATGTCCCTATCCGATCGCCGGGGTTTACCCCCAGTCGACCCAGGGCCTTGGCCAGACGCTCGGTCCGCTGGCCCACCTGGGCGAAGCTGGCCCGCCTTACCGGTCCGCCCTCGTAGGTGGTGACCGTGCTATCGGCGTAGACGGCCTGGCCGTGACGCAGTATGGACGAGATCGTGAGTTGAGTATTTGCCATGGTGCTGCGCATTGAGCCTCCTTGAGCTACGTCGGCGAATAAGTGGGCGCACCTGTCCCCGGCACGACGTCGACCGTACGGCCTACCAGTGAATCACCTGAGAGGGCTCGGGCTATTTCAGGCCCAGCCGTGGCCAGGACGCGGCGCCCGTCGGCAAGCCTGGCGATCATCGGGGCCGAGGTCGGGCCAGCGTCCCGGTCGTGCACCACAGTCGACGCCTCGACGATGGCGCTTCCCCCCGCATCGTCCCCCGAAGCCACCATCAAGGCGGTGGCGTCGATGGCGGCCTGGGGGACCGAGGTGTCCGGGTGGGACCACCCCCTCGGCGGTGGCGTCGCCGAGTACAGGCCGAGGGCGTGTTTGGTCATGAACCATCCCAGGGCGCTGACCAGGCCGATGGCGGCCGGATCCTGGCGGCACAGGTCCATGGTCAAGGCGATGGAATGGGTGGCGTAGTTGTTGCCTGGCCCTCCGAAATACGCCAGGCCCCCTGTGACGGTAAGGCCGCGAGAATCAAATGGGTCCAATCCAAGGGCGGCCGCGCCCATCTGCACCGCGGCGGGAAAGCAAGAGTACAAGTCGATATGGGCCACGTCGTCTATTCCGACTCCGGCCCCAGCCATGGCAGCCTGCCCGGCGGCGGCGATGGCCGGCGAGTGGGCCAGATCGGGACGCTCAGCCACAAGGAAAACGTCGTTGGTCTCGGCCCCGGCCCACGGGAAGACCCACCTATCTCGGGGCACCCCGGCGTCTGAGGCAGCCTCCGCCGACATCAGGATCAGAGCCGCCCCCTGGTCGACCATGATGATCGAGTTGAGCCTCTTGGTGTAGGGCTCGGCCACCATTCGATTATTGGGACTGGGGGTGCTGAGCTCTTCGGCCGTCGCGGGTTCGGGGAACCAGGACAGATGGGGATGACGAGCCGCCACCTCCGTGAACGGCGCCATCAGGCGACCAAGGTAAGCCCGGTGGCGGTCCGGACTGTGTCCAGCGGCTTGGGCCAGGGCACTTTCGAACAGGGGATAGATCAAGGCTGGGGCCAGGAGCCCGGCGGCTGTCTCGGCTGGGCCCAGCCCGGCTCGGTCATCGCCGATCACCACTCCGGCGGGAGGGGCGGCGCGATCGCCCCGGGCAAGCTTGGATCCCGCCGCCCGTACCCGCTTGACCGAGTCCAAGGCCTCGGCTCCTGCAACCAGGACTGCATCGCAACGCCCTGCGGATATGTCGTCGCACGCCCGCGACACCAGCCACTGGGGCGTGTTTCCCCCCACCGTTGTGCCCAGGCGACGGCCCGGACCGAGCGCCAGGCGCTGGGCCAGAGACTCGGCAGGATCGGGATAGTGCCAGGCCAGAATGTTGACCACCTGCACCTGGTCAATTCGATCGAGAATGCCCTGGACCTTGCCACCGGCGTCGGCCAGGGCCGAAAGGGTGGCCGATTCCATCAGGTCCATGGGCTCGACCAAGTTGGGCGCCCGGTTGGTGACCTGTCCGGTCCCGACGAGCACCGGTGTGCGGGGATCCAAGGTTTTCGTTGTATCAGTCACAACAAGAAGGTAGCGCCCATTAGTACCCGCCAATCCATACGGGGTACGGTCAGTGCCGATGTAATGGCGCGGTCTGGTCTGGGACACCCTGCGCCGATGCCGACGGGAGGAATTGGCCATGACCAACTGGAACTTCGCCGACGCCTACGAGGTGGTTGCCTCGCGTGTGCCCGATGCCCCGTGTCAGATCCAGGGACAGCGCTGCATCACGTGGTCGGAATTTGATCGTCGGGCCAACGGCCTGGCTGCCGATCTGATCGCCTCGGGTCTGTCCCATCAGGCCAAGGTCGCCGCTTACCTATACAACGGCCCGGAATACCTGGAGACCTGCGTGGGCGCCTTCAAGGCGGCGTGCGTGCCGGTCAATACCAACTACCGATACGGCACCGACGAGATCGCCTACCTGTTCGACAACGCCGATGCCCAAGCTGTGATCTTTCACTCCAGCTTTGCCCCGCTGTTGGAGAAGATCAGGCCCAGTCTTCCTGGAGTAAAGCGTTGGTACGTGGTCGACGACGGTGGACCCCGACCCGATTGGGCTGACGATTACGAGGAAGTGGTCGGCCTCGGCACCCACGAGGCCGTCAGATCGCCCAAGGGTCGATCGGGTGACGACCTGCTGTTCATCTATACCGGTGGCACCACGGGGATGCCCAAGGGCGTGATGTGGCGCCAGGACGATCTGTTCAACGTCTTGGGCGGAGGGGGCAACCCCATTCTTGGTGTGCCCCCGGCAGCCGACCTGGAGGACTTTGCCTCCCGCATCACCGGACCGGGCGCCAAGGTCATGCCCGCCTGTCCCCTAATGCACGGCACCGGTCAGTTTTCATCGTTCATTGCAATGAACGGGGCGGGGGCCATTGTGACCATGCCGGGACGCTCCTTCGATCCCGTCGCCTTGTGGCGGACGGTCGAGGACGGTGGGATAAATGCCGTGATCATCGTGGGAGACGCCTTCGCCAAGCCCATGCTTGCCGCGTTGGAGACCAACCCAGGCGTCTTCGACCTTTCCAGCCTGCTGCTCATCAGCTCATCGGGCGTCATGTGGAGCCAGGAGACCAAGGATGGTCTGCTCAAGCACATTCCCAACGTGATCCTCTTCGACTCGCTGGGCTCCTCCGAGGCCGTGGGCCTGGGAGCCAGCATGTCGGCTGGGGGAGCGGCCTCGGGCACGGCCAAGTTCACCCTGGGCGAGCGGGTCCATGTATTTGCCGATGACAATCACGAGCTGGCGCCGGGCGATCCGGACATCGGCTTCGTGGCCATCAGCGGATACATACCGTTGGGCTACTACAAGGACGAGGAAAAGACGGCCCAGAACTTCCGGACCATCGACGGAGTGCGGTACTCCGTGCCCGGGGATTATGCCCAGGTCAATCCGGACGGATCCCTTCACCTGCTCGGGAGGGGTTCGGTGTGTATCAACACCGGAGGAGAGAAGGTCTATCCCGAGGAGGTCGAAGAGATTCTCAAGCAGCATTCAAGCGTTGTTGATGCCGTTTGTGTGGGAGTGCCCGACGAACGCTTCGGGGAGATCATTTGCGCCCTGGTCCAGCCCAGCGGCGAAGGGTCCATCGACCAGGACGGCCTTATCGAGTTCGTCCGAGCCCGGTTGGCCCGGTACAAGGCGCCCCGGCGCGTCCTATCGGTCACCACCATCGGACGAAGCCCGGCCGGCAAGGTGGACTACAAGGCCCTCAAGGAACACGCCATCAAGGAGATCTCCCAGGCTCGCTAACCCTGGCACTCCTCGTTCTCGATCTCAGCCACCAGGTCCAAGCGGTGCTGATGGCGTCCGCCGTCGAATCCGGTGGAGAGGAAGGTCGAGAGGATCTCGATGGCGAGCGACTCGGCCACGAAGCGTGCGCCCAGCGACAATACGTTTGCGTCATTGTGAGCGCGGGCCAACTGGGCGGTGTAGGTGTCGGGACACAGGGCGGCTCGGGCCCCGTGGACCTTGTTGGCGGCGATGGCCTCGCCCTGGCCGCTGCCGCCGATAACGATGCCGACCTCGGCTTCACCGTTGACGACCGCCCGAGCCGCCGCCGCACAAAATCTCGGATAGTCCACCATGTCGGGAGAGTGGGTACCGTGGTCGGTCACCTGGTGGCCCTGGGTTTCCAGATGCTGTATCACGCTCGACTTGAGGTTGAACCCGGCGTGATCGGAGGCTATAGCGAGGCGCATGGCTCAATCATGCCCCTGTTGGCCTTGTCGTTGGGTGTCCGGACTATCTGAGGGGGCGCCGGTGCACCGAGACGGCGTAAGTGTCGCTGGGCGCAAACGGGGCCTTGTCCCACGTCGACCACCGGATGCTGAGCTCAAGATCGGCCCGGCGGCAAGCCTCGTCGTAGGCCTCCAACCCGATTCGTCCGGACACGATCTGGAATCCGGCGATCAGGACGCCGCCGGGACAGATCGTGGCGGCCACGTTGGCGATGACCGCTGATTCGGTCCCCGGGGCCACGAAGATCATCACGTTGCCGGCCATGAGGGCCAGCTCTACCTCGATACCGGCCAGGTCGCCGGCTTCGGCTAGGTCTCCGAGTATCCACTCCACGGCGTCAGACTTGGATCGAGCCCGGTCCAGCATGGAGGAGTCTCCGTCGACTCCGGTCACCTCCATACCCCGTCGGGCCAGTTCAATGGCGACGCGGCCAGTCCCACATCCGGCGTCGAGCACCTGTCGGGGCAGGAACGCTTCGACCAGGTCGGCTTCGCCGTGCATGTCGAGCCCGGTGCCGGCCAGCTTGTCCACCCGCTCGTCATAGGCCCGACCCTTGTCCGAGGCCTGCTCCCAGTCCTGCGCTTCCCTCTTCCAGGATTCACCCATCGGGCTCTCCCCTCCACCCTCGGGACCCTCGGACGCACCCTCGCCTGTCATCTGTCGACCCAACCCATCTGGTCGAGGGGGCCATGGCTCGCTCCCAGCCGCCAGCCCGCCGCTCCGAGCAGGGCCTGGGCCACGAACTGCTTGGACCGGCGTAGCGCCGAGGGGACATCTAGGCCCAGGGCGAGATAACTGGCAATGGCGGCCGACAGCGTGCACCCCGTACCCCGATCGTTGCCCGTGTCAACCCGGGGAGCGGAGATGGTGAAGACGGAATCGGACGCGGAATCGAACACCAGGTCCATCGAAACATCGGCGGGTACGGATGCTCCGTTGTGGCCCCGTATACCAAAACTGTGGCCACCCTTGATCACGACCCAGGCCGGCCCGTGGGCGGCCAGGCATCGGGCGGCCCCCACGGCTGAGTCGAAGTCGGTGACCTCCACTCCGGAAAGGAGCCCGGCCTCGTAACGATTGGGCGTCAGCACCAGGGTATACGGGAGCAGCTCTTTCACGTAGGTCACCGGACCATCCGTATCGAGCAGGTCGCACCCAGAGCTCGAAATCAGCACCGGGTCCACGACCACTTGGCCCAGCAATCCGGAACGGGCCCGCCCGGCTACGCACGACACGTTCTCGGCCGTGCCCAGCATGCCGGTCTTGGTAGCCAATACGGCCATATCCATTGTGACTGCTTGGACCTGGGCAGCGAGGAAATGGGCCGGTGTGTCGAGGCGATCCTGGACCCCCAGGCTGTTCTGCGCCGTGAGGGAGGCCACGGCGCATGCGCCATGGACACCGAGAGCGGCAAATGTGCGCAGATCGGCGCTCAGACCGGCACCACCGCTGGAGTCCACCCCGGAAATGCTCAAAACAACGACCGGAGACAGGGGGGCGAAGGGCTCGGCGCTCAGAATTCGGGCCGACCCAACTCGGGAGTGGAGGCCAGTGCCCGGTCACGCCTCGGGATCCGACCAGCCTTTCGGGCCAGGCGGCCCGCCTCGGTGGCTTTGGCCATGGCCTCGGCCATACGCCACGGTGACTTGGCCCGGGTGATTCCTGAAGCCACCAGGACGGCATCGCAGCCCAATTCCATGGCTCGGGCCGCGTCCGATGCCGTGCCTATGCCGGCGTCGAGGACCACGGGAACATTGGCTGATTCCACGATCAGGGCGATGTTGTGGGGATTGCCGATGCCCAGGCCAGAACCTATGGGAGCCCCCAGGGGCATGACCGCAGCACAACCGCAGTCCTGGAGGCGCCGGGCCAGGACAGGGTCGTCATTGGTGTAGGCCAGGACCACGAAGTCGTCGGCGATCAGGTCCTGGGCAGCCGTCAACAGTTCGGCGCCATCGGGCAGCAAGGTTTCCTCGTCGCCGATGACCTCCAGTTTGACCCAGTTGGTTCCCAGTGCTTCGCGTCCCATCTGGGCCGTCAGAACGGCATCGCGGGCCGTGAAGCAGCCCGCAGTATTGGGTACCGCCTTGATGGCCAGGCGGTCGATCACCTCCAGGACGGATCCGGGCGTGGCTGGATCCAGGCGCCTCATGGCGACAGTGGTGATCTCTGTTCCCGAAGCCCGCAGGGCCTGTTCCAGCGCCTCGTGGCTGTTGGCTCCTCCCGTGCCCATGATGAGACGGGAGGCGAAGGTCTCACCAGCGATGATGAGGGGGTCATCCACGTCAGCCGCCTTGTGCGGCGGCCAGGATCTCGACCCGATCGCCATTGGACAGGATGGTGACGGCCCAGCAGCTACGGGGAATGATCTCGGAGTTCCGCGCCACGGCAATGCCCCCTCGTCCTTGTCCCATGTCGTCGACCATGGTCTCCACGGTAGTTCCTGGTCTGAGCGTCGTGGCCAGTCCGTTGAGGGTAACCACCACCGCCACGTTCACCCGGCCCCGGTGACGTCGCTCGGTCCGCGGGCATCGGAGGAGGCGCAGCCGCCCCCTGATGGGGCATAGAAACGAGAGGGGCCGAAGTTGGCAGCCGGGCCCACCACCGAACCCTGCGTCATCAAGGCCAAGATGGCCTGGGCTGTGATGGGGGTCAGCAAGACCCCGTTGCGAAAGTGGCCGGTGGCCAGGTTCAGGCCGTCGAGGTCGGTGGCGCCTATCAGGGGAGCGTTGTCGGCCGTGGTCGGACGCAAGCTCGCCCCGCATTCGATCAGAGCCAGTTCGGATAGTCCGGGCAGGATGCGGTGCGAGAAGCGCAACAAGTCATGAACCCCACCTGCAGTGACGGTGTCGTCGAAACCGCGCTCCTCGACCGTGGCGCCCAGAACGATCTCGCCGTCCAGGCGCGGGACAAAATACACACCGTGGCCCTGGACCAGTGCCCGCACGCTGTGCTCCAACAGGCCCGGCCGACCCGGATCCCACAGACGAAGGATCTGGCCCTTGACCGGTCGCACGGTTGGCATCTGACCGGTCGGCACACCGGCCAAGGCTGACGACCACGCCCCCATGGCCACTACCACCGAAGAGGCCTCGAGCGTTTCACCACCGGCCAGGTCCACTCCCCGGGCCAGCGGATGAGCCCTGGAGCCGGACAGGCGGATTCCGACAGCGCGCTTGGGCACCATGTGGGCGCCGGCTCTTCGTGCCGCCTCGAGCAGGGCCGCATGCAATCGGCGGGGGTTCACCTGATGGTCACCGGCCACCAGCGCCCCACCCCTCATCCCGGGAGCCAACCTGGGTTCGAGTTGGCGGCACTCCTTTGGGCTGAGAACCTCGACGGTCAGGCCCAATTCGCTCTGGTATGACACCAAACGGTCGAGCTCGGATTTGTCGTTGGCATCGGAGGCCACTGCCAGGGTGCCACAGGTGCGGTAGCCGACTTCGAGTCCTGAGTCTTGCTCCAACTCGGCCACGAACTGGGGGAACATCTGGGCCGAGGCCAGGTTGAGGGCCAACAGATCCTCTTCCCCGAAGGCGACCTCGGTCACCGGGGCCAGCATTCCGGCCGCTACACGGGATGCCCCCGATCCGGGGTCGGGATCGACCACGGTGACTGTGAGTCCGGCCTGGGCCACCCGCCAGGCGATCCCCAGGCCGATGACGCCTCCTCCGAGGATGGCAACGTCAGCCAATCAGCCCTTCCGACTGGACCCAGTCCTTGGCCACCTTGGCCGGGTCCGACTTGTCCACATTGACCTTGGTGTTGAGGGCACTCAACTGGGACGTGGTGAGCTTGGCAGAGGCCGCGTTCAGGGCGGCGGCGACCGCGGCCGAATCCACCGAGGACCTGATGACGGGGGTCAGGTTGTCGGCGGGTTGGAGGCTCTTGTTGTCGGTAAGCACCACGAAGTTGTTCTGGGTGATGCTGCCGTCGGAGCTGAACAGCTCCCCAACGTCGATGCTGCCGTGCTTGAGGGCCGACACCGTTATCGGACCGGCCTCATCAAGGGGAGTGAACGACTTGAAGTGTAGGCCGTAGGTCTTTTGCAGTCCGAGCAGGCATAGGGGGCGGGTCGGGCACTCGGGCGTGCCACCCAGAACGAGCTGAGAGGCCACCGGGGCCAGATCCGAGATGGTCTTTAGGTGGTACTTGCTGGCAGTGGCCTGGGTGACGACGAAGGCATTCTCATCGACTGCTGGGGCAGGGTTGAGGGCTTTGATGCCCTGGGCGGCCAGCAGTGGCCGGAGGGCGGCCAACTCGGCGTCGAGCTTGGTCGGAGTGTTCGGGGCAGCCTTGTTGAGGAACGTCAACAGGCTCCCGACATATTCGGGGTAAAGGTCGATCTGGCCGTGGGCCAGGGCTGGCTCCACGATCTCCCGGGTGCCCAGGTTGGCCCGCACCGTCACCTTGTAGCCGGCGTGGGTGAGGACGTCGGCGTAGATGTTGGCCACGATCACCTGCTCGGGAAAATTGGTCGACCCCACGGTGATGGAGCCCTTGGACCCCGCCCCGGTACTTGTGGACGGGCTGGCACCGGGCTTGGACGAACCGCAGGCCGCTCCGATCACGGCCACGCAGGCCAGGGTGGAGATGACCATCAGCCGGCGTCTGGCCGACTCGTGCAGTCTGTGCATCTTCATCAGTCTGTGCATCTTCATCAGTCTGTGCATTTACAAAAGCTATCCCGCCTCGACCACAGGGACCGATTGTGTCCAGTTCCGACCTCGGTTCCATCGCCGGAACCGGCCCGGTTTGCGCAACCCGGGGGAGGTGAGGGCTCGCTGCACCCGGGAGAAGACCAGGTCGACCAATCCCGCCAGCGCGGCCACCAGCACCGCTCCAGAGAAGAGCTGGACCTGATCCTGGGTGGCCAGACCATCGATGATGTAGCGGCCGAGACCCCCGTAGGCCACGTAAGCGGCCAAGGTGGCTGTGGCCACCACCTCCACCGCGGTGGTGCGCAAGCCGGCCATGATCAGGGGTACGGCGATGGGTAGCTCCACCCGCACCACAACCTGTCGGGGGGTCATGCCCATGGCCCGGGCCGCTTGGGTGACCTGGGGATCGACGGATCGAACCCCGGTGTAGGAGTTGGTGAGCACTGGGGGAATGGCCAACGCCACCAGTGACAGGTATGCGGGCAGAATGCCGATGCTGAACTGGAGCACGAACAAGATAAGCAGGGCCAGGGTCGGTACCGCCCGCCCGATGTTGGCCAGGTTGATGACCGCCAGCCCGCCCCGGCCGGAATGGCCGAGCACGATGCCCAGGCCGATGCCCACCACTGCGGCGGTGGCCACCACCAGGGCGGTGAGCTCCAGGTGCTGGGCCAGTCGGATCGGGATGCCGTTGGGGCCAGACCAGTGTGAGCCCGATGTCAACCAAGACGCCACCTGGCCGAGGAAGGACATCAGCCGGCTCCCGGCTCAGCCCGGCGGGCCCAGGGGGTAACGAGGCGCTGGGCCCCGACCAGGAGGAGGTCGGCCCCCAGGGCGAGAATCACGGACAGGATCAACCCCACCATCAGAGGTGTCTTGAAGTCTCGCTGGAAGCCGTCGATGAATAGCTGGCCCAACCCACCCTCGCCGATGAGGGCGGTGACGCTGACCAATCCGATGGTGGTCACCGTGGCGATGCGCAGCCCGGCAAGGATGGCGGGCAGGGACAAAGGAAAGTCGACCTTGGCCAACTGGCGCAGCGGGGTGTATCCCATGGCCCGGGCCGCTTCCCGGACCTCGGGGGGCACCGAGGCCAATCCCGTGACGGTATTGCGGATGAGGATCAACAACGTGTAGCCCACCAGACCGAACTCGGCCGTGACGGCGCTGAGGCCGAACACCGGAACCAGCAACGAGAATAGGGCCAGGGAGGGGATGGTGTAGAGCAGCCCGCTCAGGCCCAAGACGGGGCCGGTTATCCACGACCAGTGCCAGGCGGCCCAGGCCAGGGGGAGGGCGATGACCAGGCCCAGTCCCACCGCCACAGCGGTGAGCTCCAGGTGCTGAGCCAACTCCGAGCGGATCAGGCCGAGGTGGGGACCGATCCAACTCCAGCGGATCCACGGGTCGGACGCCACGTCTCGAAAGGCTAGCTTGGGAATGTCATGATCCGGCTGGAGCGGGTGACCAAGCGTTTTGGATCCCGCCTGGCGGTCGATTCCCTGAGCCTGGAAGTGGCCTCGGGCCAGTTGTGCGTGCTGGTGGGACCATCGGGATGCGGAAAGACCACCACGGTTCGCATGATCAACCGCCTGGTCCAGCCCAGCGCCGGTCGGATATTTCTCGACGACGAGGACGTCACCGAGTCCGACCCGGTCCAGCTCCGACGGCGGATCGGATACGTGATCCAGTCATCGGGCCTCTTTCCTCACCAGAAGGTGTCCGACAACGTGGCCTGCGTTCCTCGCCTGCTCGGCTGGGACAAGGCTCGCATACGTCGTCGGGTGGCTGAGCTGTTGGACCTGGTTGGCCTGGATCCCGACGAGTTCGGGCCCCGCTACCCCCACGAGCTTTCCGGTGGGCAGGCACAGCGGGTGGGAGTGGCCCGGGCCCTGGGCGCTGATCCGCCCGTGCTGTTGATGGACGAGCCCTTTGGTGCGACCGACCCCATTACGCGTGAACGCCTCCAGGACGAGTTCCTGGCCTTACAGCGACGCCTCGGCAAGACCGTGGTCATGGTCACTCACGACATCGAGGAGGCCGTGCGCATGGGGGACAGGATCGCCATCATGGCCGAAGGGGGCCACCTCGAGCAGTACGACACTCCGGCCCAGGTGCTCGGTCACCCGGCCACTTCCTTCGTAGCCGCATTCGTCGGTTCGGAGCGGGGGCTGCGGCGAATGGCCGTCACCCAGGTCAGGGCCGAGGACCTGGAGTCTGTTCCCGTGGTTGCGCCCGATGATGACCGTGACGCGGTGCTGGGGGTGCTCGACGGAGCCGGTGTCGACTGGGCCATGGTTGTAGAGCCCTCGGGGCGCGCCGCCGGGTGGGTCGAACGCCCGGGGCTGCTGGCACAGGCCCACCCCGGGCCCCTCAACGGCGCCGTGCGTCCCCTGCCCGAGGAACTGAGGGTGGGCGAGTCGCTCAAGGCCGCCCTGGCCCTCATCCTCGGTGACGATGCCGGCTGGGCGCCCGTCTCGGAGGCCGGACGATACCTGGGAGTGCTGACACCGAAGTCACTGCACTCGGCGATGCGCCGCTCGGCTGACTGACCGGCCAAATCCGACCTTCCCGCCCGTCCTGGCTCGGTCCTGCCGGGCGTCCTTGACCAGCAGGGTCCCCGACCTGCCCGGAGTTCTTGACCTGTTTGCGCCGCCTGCCCTAGATTAGAACTTGTTCTAGAAATGGAGGCCAAAATGGAATTCGGGATCTTCATCAACGGCTATCTTCCCGGCCCGGCATCTCGAGACACCGCGAGTGAGCACACCATGATCTTGCGCGAGATGGAATACGTGGTCCAGGCCGACAAGCACAACTGGAAGTACGCCTGGTTCGGCGAGCATCACAGCCTGACCGAGTACAGTCACCTGTCCTCCCCCGAAGTCATGATGGGATACCTGGCCGGTCAGACCCAGCGCATCCACCTCTCCACTGGGATCAACAACCTCTCTCCCCGGGTCAACCACCCCGTTCGCAATGCAGAACGGGTGGCATTTCTCGATCACGTGACCGAGGGCCGCTTCGAATGGGGCACGGGTCGGGGCGCTGGTAGCCACGAGATCGCCACCTTCAATATCTTGGACAAGAACTCGACCAAGGCCGAGTGGGAAGAGGTCATCAAGGAGATCCCCCGTATGTGGGAGCAGCGCGATTACTCCTTCGAAGGAGAGCACTTCGTGGTGCCCTATCCCCACAATGTCCTGCCCAAGCCCTACGGGATTGGCCACCCTCCCATCTGGGTGGCCTGCGGCAATCCGACCACCTTCGCCCGGGCCGGGGAGTTGGGCATCGGCGCAATTGCCTTCAATTTTGAACCGGTCTATGCGCTGGCCGGCCGGATCGAGGCCTACAAGTCCGCCATCGCCGCGTGTGCCTCGCCGCTCGGCCAGTACAAGAACGACAACGTGATGATGACCAACGGCGTGATCTGCCTCAGCGATCGCAAGAGGGCACGGGAGATCGCCACCACCGCCGGTCGGGGCTACCTGTATTCCCTGGTGTGCCTGTACCACGACACCATCCCCAAGCCCGAGCACGCCCGAACGTGGCCCGAGCCCCCCCATCGGCCGCCGAGCGAGGAAACCCTCGACGCACTCATCGAAGCAGGCTGGCTCCTGTGTGGCACCCCCGACGAAGTGTGCGAGCAGGTCGAGAAATATCAGACGGTGGGCTGCGACCAGGTGGTGTTTGGGCTTCCCAATGACGGCATGGCCCACGAGGAGGTCCTCGAGATGCTGGAGCTATTCGGCACCAAGGTCATTCCCCACTTCGACAAGGACCCGGTCCATTCGACGACTCGCTATCGCCAGTCGGCCCAACCGCGATACCAACCGTTCAATTTCGAGGTGCCCGACATCGCGGTCGAGGTCCTGCCCACCAGTGCCCTGGAGGTGCGCCCCGGCGTGTAAACTTGGCAGCACTGCAAGGGCCAGTGTCGTCCCGGAGCAGAAGTCCACAGCCCCGCTCCCCAGGATGACAGATGCCGAACAAGTCAAAAGGCCTTTACCGGCCGGAATTTGAGCACGACGCCTGCGGCGTGGCCTTCGTCGTGGATATGCACGGTAGACCCAGTTACAGCATCATCGACCAGGGTTTGTCGGCCTTGGAACACCTCGAGCACCGGGGAGCCACGGGATCGGAGTCCGACTCCGGTGACGGCGCCGGGATCCTCATTCAGATCCCCGATTCGCTCTACCGCCGGGCCGCCGCGGCGCTGGGGTTCACCCTGCCTCCTGCCGGCCGCTACGCCACCGGCATCGCCTTTCTGCCCTCCGATCCCGATCAGGCCCTGGCCGCCCAGCAAAGCGTGGCCAAGGTGGCGGCGTCCGAAGGGCTGACCGTGCTGGGTTGGCGCCCTATCGTGGTGGACGATTCCCTGGTCGGAACCACCGCTCGCCGTACCCAGCCGTGCTTCAGCCAGGTGTTCATGGCTGGGGCCGGGTCCGGCGATTCGGATGGCACGTCCGCAGGCGCCCGCTCCGGAAACGACGACCTGTTTGCCGGCAACACCGCCGGAAGCGCCGCGGGAGGCGCGTACGGAGCCGGCGGTCTGCTCGAGCGCCAGGTTTTCGTGGTTCGCAAGCGGATCGAGCATGAGACCGAAGGTATTTACTTTCCCAGCCTGTCGACCCGCACCATCGTCTACAAGGGGATGCTCACCGCTCCCCAGCTCCGGCGGTTCTTCGCCGACCTCGGCGACCAAGAGATGGAATCGGCCCTTGCCCTTGTCCATTCCCGTTTTTCCACCAATACCTTTCCCTCCTGGCCTCTGGCCCACCCCTATCGCTATCTGGCCCACAACGGCGAGATCAATACCGTGGCCGGCAACCGTAACTGGATGCGGGCCCGCGAGGCCCTGCTGGAAAGTGAGCTGATCCCCGGGGAGATCGAACGAATCCTTCCGGTTATCACGCCGGGAGCCAGCGACTCCGCCTCATTCGACGAGGTTCTGGAGCTGTTGTGCATGGGGGGCAGGTCGCTGCCCCACGCCGTGTTGATGATGGTGCCCGAGGCGTGGGAAAACCATGCCACCATGGACGCCGAGCGGCGGGCCTTCTATGAGTTCCATGCCTCGCTGATGGAACCGTGGGATGGTCCGGCCTCCATCGCCTTTACCGATGGAACTGTCATCGGCGCCGTGTTGGACCGCAACGGGCTGCGGCCATCGCGCTACTGGGTCACCGATGAGGGGTTGGTCATCATGGCCTCCGAGGTCGGCGTCTTGGATGTCGACCCGGGCCGGGTGGTGGCCAAGGGCCGGCTGCGGCCGGGCCGGATGTTCCTGGTGGACACCTCGCTCGGGCGCATCGTGGACGACGACGAGATCAAGGCCGGCCTGGCCGCCGCCCATCCCTATGGGCGCTGGCTGGAAAAGGGGCTGGTCCACCTCGATGATCTGCCCGTACGCACTCGAGTGGTGGCCGATCACGCGAGCCTGGTGCGTCGCCAGCAAGGATTCGGTTACACGAATGAGGATCTGCGCATCCTCATGGCCCCCATGGCCCGCACCGGCGGCGAGGCATTGGGTTCGATGGGCTCGGACACTCCGAGCGCGGTGTTGTCGGATCGTCCCCGAGTATTGTTCGACTACTTCTCCCAGCTCTTCGCCCAGGTCACCAACCCGCCTCTGGACGCCATCCGAGAGGAGTTGGTTACCTCGCTCGGCACCGCGGTGGGCCCCCAGACCAATCTCTTGGGGGTGACGGGCCAGGCCTGTAGACAAGTGGTGCTGCCTTACCCGGTCATCGACAACGACGACCTGGCCAAGCTGATCCATGTCAACGAGGACGGTGAGTATCCCGGCTTGGCCGCCGTATGCGTTTCTGGCCTGTACGAAGTCAGCGGCGGAGGCCCCGCTCTCGCTTCGGCTCTGGAATCGGTGAGGGGCCAGGTGAGCTCGGCAATTGATTCTGGGGCACGCATCATCGTGTTGTCGGACCGCAACGCCACCGAGACGATGGCCCCCATCCCCTCTTTGTTGCTGGTCTCGGCCGTGCACCATCACCTCATCCGGACCAAGCAGCGGACCCAGGTCGGACTGGTGATCGAATGCGGTGATGCCCGCGAGGTGCATCACGTGGCCCTGCTCATCGGCTATGGAGCGGCGGCCGTCAACCCCTACGTGGCCTTCGACTCCATCGAGGAGATGGTCACGTCCGGGGCCATAGCGAACGTAGATGTCCCCGATGCCCTGCACAACTACATCAAGGCCCTGGGCAAGGGAGTACTGAAGGTCATGTCCAAGCTCGGGATCTCTACCGTGGCCTCCTACACCGGAGCGCAGACCTTCGAGGCCCTGGGCCTTTCCAGTCAACTGATCGACGAGTATTTCACCGGAACCGTCTCCCGACTGGAGGGGATTGGGCTGGAGGGGGTGGCCTCAGAGGTGGCGACCCGTCACCACCTTGCCTACCCTTTGCGGTCGGTGCCGGCCCAGGGCGCCCTCGGATGGGGAGGCGAGTACCAGTGGCGCAGGGAGGGGGCTTATCACCTGTTCAATCCCGAGACGGTCTTCCGACTCCAGCACGCCACCCGGGCCGGGCGCTACTCCATCTTCAAGCAGTACACCCAGGCCGTGGACGATCAAGCCGAGCGCCTGGCTACGTTGCGCGGTCTGTTTCGCCTTCGCCGGGGCGTGCGCCCGGCCGTGCCCATCGATGAAGTCGAGGCGGTCTCGGAGATCGTCAAACGCTTTGCCACCGGGGCCATGAGCTACGGGTCGATATCGGCTGAGGCCCACGAGACTCTGGCCATCGCCATGAACCGGCTGGGGGGCAAGTCCAATACCGGCGAGGGAGGCGAGGACTCCCGCCGTTTTGTGCACGACGACAACGGGGACCTCCGTCGCAGCGCCATCAAGCAGGTGGCTTCGGGGCGCTTCGGGGTGACCAGCGAGTACCTGGTCAATGCCGACGACCTCCAGATCAAGATGGCCCAGGGGGCCAAGCCGGGGGAGGGGGGCCAGCTTCCGGGCTACAAGGTCTATCCCTGGATCGCCGCCACCCGACACTCGACTCCGGGGGTGGGTCTGATCTCGCCCCCGCCCCACCACGACATCTATTCCATCGAGGACATCGCCCAGCTCATCCACGACCTGAAGAACGCCAATCCGGCGGCCCGGATACACGTCAAGCTGGTTGCCGAAGTGGGCGTGGGGACGGTGGCCGCCGGGGTGGCCAAAGCCCATTCCGACGTGGTGTTGATCTCGGGCCACGACGGCGGTACCGGGGCCTCGCCCCTGACCTCCCTCAAGCACGCCGGGGGCCCGTGGGAACTGGGACTGGCCGAGACCCAGCAGACCCTGCTGCGCAACGACTTGAGGGACAGGATCGTGGTTCAGGTGGACGGCCAGCTCAAGACGGGCCGCGACGTGGTGGTGGCTGCGCTTCTGGGGGCGGAGGAGTTCGGATTCGCCACGGCACCCCTGGTGGTGGCCGGATGCATCATGATGAGGGTATGCCACCTCGATACCTGCCCGGTGGGGGTGGCCACCCAAAACCCCGAACTGCGTAAGCGGTTCTCGGGCCAAGCCGAGTTCGTCGTCCGGTTCTTCGAGTTCCTGGCCCAAGAGGTGAGGGAGTACCTGGCCGAAATGGGATTTCGGACGCTGGTCGAGGCGGTGGGCCACGCCGAGCTGTTGGATGTGACCGAGGCGGTGTCGAACTGGAAGGCGCAGGGTCTGGACCTGTCGCCCATATTCGAGGTGCCCGAGCTTTCGCCCGAGCAGGCCCGGCACTGCACCAAGGGTCAGGACCATGGCCTGGACCGGGCCCTCGACGCCCACCTCATCGAGATCTGCGCCCCGGCCCTCGAAGCGGGATTACCTGTAGTCCTGGACCTGCCCATCGCCAACGTCAACCGCACCGTGGGAACCATGTTGGGGTCGGCATTGACCCAACGACACGGTGGCCAAGGTCTGCCTGACGACACCATTACCATTCACTTCACCGGCTCGGCCGGCCAGAGCTTTGGGGCCTTCCTGCCCCGAGGCATATCGATGTCCCTGGCCGGTGACGCCAACGACTACGTGGGCAAGGGCCTGTCGGGGGGACGCCTGGTTCTGTTCCCCGCGCCGCGGGCCCCTTTCGTGGCCGAGGACAACATCATCGCCGGCAATGTATGCCTGTATGGGGCCACCGCAGGCCAGGCTTTTTTCCGGGGCCAGGTGGGGGAGCGGTTCTGCGTACGCAATTCCGGGGCCATGGCTGTGGTGGAGGGTGTCGGCGACCATGGGTGCGAGTACATGACCGGGGGTCGGGTGGTGGTGCTGGGCCAGACCGGACGCAACTTCGGTGCAGGGATGTCGGGAGGGATCGCCTATGTGTGGGATCCCTTCGGTGCCTTAGGATCGAATCTGAACCTCGAAATGGTGGCCATCGAAGGCCTCCAGGACGACGACAGGGAGTTCCTGGCCGATGCCGTGGGCCTGCATTGGCGCATGACCGAATCGGGCGTAGCCAGCCGCCTGCTCGAGGATTGGGAGGTGAGCCTCGGCCAGTTCGTCAAGATAATGCCCAAGGACTACCGCAAGGTCTTGGAGGCCACTCGTCTGGCGACAGAGCAGGGTCTGCCCATCGACGACGCGATCATGGCTGCCGCCCGTGGGTGAGCTCGGAGGGTTCCTCCGCCACGACCGGGAAGGTCCCTCTCGGCGCCCGGTGGCCCTCCGGTTGCAGGACTGGCGCGAGGTCTATGAGCCATTCCCGCCTGACCGCCTGCGCGACCAGGCGGGACGGTGCATGGACTGCGGCATTCCCTTTTGCCATCATGCCTGTCCACTGGGGAACCTGATCCCAGACTGGAACGACCTCGTGTACCGGGACGACTGGGCCGGGGCCATCGAAGCCCTGCACGCCACCAACAACTTTCCCGAGTTCACCGGCCGCCTGTGCCCGGCTCCGTGCGAGGCGGGCTGCGTACTCGGCATCAACTCTGATGCCGTGACCATCAAGCAGGTGGAGGTGGAGATCATCGAGAGAGCCTTCGCTGACGGGCGGGTGAGGTCCGAATCGCCGGGCTTCAGGACCGACAAGTCGGTGGCAGTAGTGGGCTCGGGTCCGGCCGGCCTCGCTGCGGCCCAGCAGTTGACTAGAGCGGGCCACGCGGTGGTCGTCTACGAACGAGCGGAGCGTCCCGGAGGCCTTTTGCGCTATGGGATTCCGGAGTTCAAGATGGAAAAGGCCATCCTGGACCGCCGCCTGGACCAGATGCGGGCCGAGGGCACCGAGTTCCGTTGCGGCATCGAAGTTGGGGGAAGCGGGACCGATGCCCCCCGGGGGAGCGATCTCACCCGGGACTATGACGCCGTGGTCCTGGCTGGAGGGTCCACCATTCCCAGGGACCTGCCAATTCCGGGGCGGGAGTTGGACGGCATCGTCTTCGCCATGGACTACCTCAAGCCATCCAACCAGGTCCAGGAACAAACGCTGGCCGTGACCCCCTGGACAGCCAAGGGCAAGCACGTGGTCATCATCGGGGGCGGTGACACGGGGGCTGACTGTCTGGGCACGGCTCACCGCCAGGGGGCGGCCTCAGTGCACCAGTTGGAGATCATGCCTGAGCCGCCCGGGGTGCGGGCAGAGGCGGATCCGTGGCCAACGTGGCCCAACATATTTCGCACCTCGTCGGCCCACGAGGAAGGAGGCGACCGGCTCTATGCCGTCACCACGGCCATGTTCGTGGGCGATGACTGCGGGAAGGTGCGAGCCCTGCGGGGCCACCAGGTGGAGATGGTCATGGCCGAGGACCGGCCGGTATTCGAGCCGGTCAAGGGCTCGGACTTCGAACTGGAGTGCGAACTCGTGCTGTTGGCTATGGGATTTGTCGGCCCGGAGCGCGCCGGCCTGATCGAGGAGTTGGGTCTGGCCACCGATGCCAGGGGCAACGTGGCCCGGGACGAGCAGTGGTCCACTTCGGTCCCCGGTGTGTTCGTATGCGGCGACATGGGCCGGGGTCAGAGCTTGATCGTGTGGGCCATTGCCGAGGGTCGTTCAGCGGCCGCTGCCGTCGACCACTACCTGACCGGTGTCGATATCCTGCGTCCGTCCCTGGAGCCAACCCGAGTCGGCCTGCGCTGAGCGCGCCGTAGCTTGGTCAGCCGTGATGAACGTGAAGGTCCGGTGCCAGTTGCCGCAGAACCTCGAAGTCTTCGTCCTGGGTCCATACCGTCAAGCCGTGGGCCAGGGCAGTTGCGGCGATGATGGCGTCCATGGCCCCGGCCCGGCGCCGGCCGGTACGAGCGGCGGCGAGCAGGTCGGCCAGTCGTTCGGCGACGGGTTCGTCGTAGGGTAGAGCGAGGAATCGGCGGGCCCGGGCCAAGGTGGTTGCCCGCAATTGGCGCAGTGGTTCGTCTACGGCGCGGCGCACGCCGACGCCGAGTTCGGTCAGTGTGGCGATTGATATTCGAGCATCACCCGAGGGTGGTTTGGCGAGCGGGCGTCTCTGCTCGGCAGCGACGAAGATGCTGGTGTCTACCAGGTAACCATTCATTTGTGATGCCGTTCAGTCCGACATGTCATCTGTGGTTAGGCCGACCTCGAAGTCCTCGCCAGGAGATTCGATGTCCAGGATACGGGCCAGATTGCCTATGTCGGCCAGGTCGGCAAGCAATTGTTGGCTTGGTCGACGCTCACTTCTGGTCTGACGGGGCACGATGTCGGCCACCGGTCGTCCGTGCACGGTGAGGACAACCGGTTCTCCGCTCTCCACGGCGGCAATGACCCGAGCGGTATGGTTACGCAGCTCGCGCACCGATACGTCAACCATGTGGCATAGCGTAGCACATTTTGGTGGTCAATACCCCCCCTGGGCCTCGAAGATAACCATGGGGTTGGCGACCATCATCTGGTCGATCTGGTCCTGGGTGACGCCGTGGTCCAACAAGGCCGGGATCACGTCGTCGGATATGTGGGTGTAGTGCCATCGGGGCATCATTTGAGCCACGATGGGATCACTCAGCCAGTCGTTGTGGCAGGCGGCGTCATGGGACAGGACCATCTTGTCGGCATGTCCCCGCCTGCACATGTCGGCCACCACCCCTACCCGCTGCTCGAATGAGGCAAGGGCGTCGACACCGAAGCGGTCCATTCCGATGTAGGACCCGTTCGCGATCAGCTCTTCGAGGTAGTCGAGGTCGGCGCTGTCACCGGAGTGACCGATCACCACCCGGGTCAGATCGACGCCCTCCTCGGCGAAGATGCGCTGCTGGGCCAGCCCCTGGCGGCTGGCGGCGTGGGTGTGGGTCGATATGGGAACGCCGGTGGCCCGGTGGGCTTGTGCCACGGCCCGCAGGACTCTCTCGACCCCGGGGGTCATCCCCGGTTCGTCGGTGGCGCACTTGAGGATGCCGGCCTTGATGGTGGTTCCGGCGATGCCGCTGGTGATATCACCGACGAACATGTCCACCATGGGCTCGGCCCCATCCAGGGGGGTTCCAGGGCCGCGGAACGCAAAATAATGAGGGATCTCGTTGTAGGTGTACAACCCAGTGGCGACGACGATGTTGAGGGGGGTCCCGGCCGCTACCCGAGCGATGCGGGCGATATCTCGCCCCAGACCTATGACTGTAAGGTCGACGATCGAGCGAATGCCCCGGCCGTGCAGCTCGTTCAGCCGGTCTATGGCCCCCAACACCTGCGCCTCTTCGTCCCATCCCAGGTCATAGTTGGCCTGGAGCTCCTCGGAACGCACGAACACGTGCTCGTGCATAAGGGTCGGCCCCAGCTCGGTGGTGGCCAATTCACCTCGGACGGTACAAACCTGGGACACAGGAGGTCCTCCTCGACGGCTCTTGGGTTGCGGGTGGCAGTGGGTGCGGGTCGATGGTATTCCACCGGTACATGGCCGGGCTCAATCGGATCTGGCGAACATCTCCAGGGCCTGCTCGAGGGGGGCCTCCACCACGCCGGGTTCTCCCACCACCGCTTCGAGCCACGGGGGTCGGATCCGGGCGCACACGACCACCGGATCGGCCAGACCGGATAGGTGCGTGGCCTGGCGCACGAAACCGGCTGCATAGTCGGGGGGGCGGATGTCGGCTGACAGTTCAGCCAGCGCGAAGGGATCCGGGACCCCGACGCCCGATGCAGCGGGCAACATCAAGATGCGGGGCGAGGCGGGCACCGGGCCGCCTCCGGCCAGGCCAGGGCCGTCGTCGAGAATGGCGCCATGTACCATCTGGGGCCGACCCCCTGCGGCCAGGAGGGCAACGTAGGCGCCCAACCCGCGCCCGAGCAAGGTAGCCGGTCCCGTGTGGGCCAGAGCCACGTCCACGTCGCCCATGAGGATCTCACAGGTATAGCCCCCACCGGCGGGGACGCTGGAGCGACCATGGCCGGTGAAGTCCAAGGCTCGCACGGGACCGGTCCAGGATCCGAGCCGGTCCGGGAGGGCAGCGGGGGATGCTTCGCCCAGTCCGTGGAGCAGCAACAACACGGGACCCTCGCCGCTTCGAAGCTCGTGCAGGGCCAGTTCGACCCTATTGTGGCGCAGTCGCACGGTGGGGCCAACACTGCCGGTGGGGCCAACACTGCCGGTGGGGCCGACACTGCCGGTGGGGCCAACACTGCCGGTGGGCGCCTTGTCCGTTCTTGGGGAATTCACGACAGAAAGTCCAGGGCCATGCCCGCCACTCGGTCGGGGTCCTCGATGTGGACAAAGTGACCGACACCTTCGAGAGCGACCATATCCGCCCCTGGGGGTAGGTAGGGCCTGACGTCGTCGGGCTTGGTTCCCCAGCCCATGGCCTCGGGCTCGAGGCCCAGGATTGCCAGGATTGGCATTCCCAGGCTGGGCAGGCGCATGAGGGACCATTCGGGGCGCCACGGCCCGAAGCCGCCCATTCGCAGTGACGGGTCGATCTTCCAACGCCAGCCATCCTCGGTCTGTGATGCCCCCACCGTGACCAGGTAGCACAGCCATTGGTGGCTCAAGCGGCTGTTCATCCGAGCCCGACGTCGGGCCAGGCCTTCGATGGTGTCGGGTCGTCGCCGGGCTTCGTGGGCTTGGCGCCGGTGGTCCAGCCACCCGCTCAATTCCCCGTCGAGCAGCTTGGTGCGCTGATGGTCGGCCACGTCGGGTCGGTGGCGCCGGGACGGAAGGCCGTCCAGATTGATGAGCTTGGAAACCCGGTGGGGGCAGGCCTCTGCCAGTTGAAGAAGCACCCCACCCCCCTTGGAGTGACCCATCACCGGCATGGGTTCGGGCCCAATGGTATCCATGACGACCAGGGCATCGCGAGCGTCAGCCTCCCAGTTGTAGAGGGTGGCGTGTTGCGAATCACCGTGTCCCCTCTGGTCCCACGACACCACCCTCCAGCCTCCAGCAGCAATGAGGGGGGCATAGACATCGAAGGTTCGGGCAAAGTCAAAGCCCCCGTGGGCCAGGAGCAGGGGCGGGGCATCGGGCTCGCCCCATTCGTACACGGCCAGGCTGAGGCCGTAGGCGTCGACCCGGCGGGTTCGTTGGGGGGCCGATGCCCGGGGATAGCTGCCGGCCGGTGCGGCTGCGCTCAATTTATCTGGCGGTCGTAGTCGGCCCAGTAGGGCCCGCGGATCTGGCGCTTTAGCAGCTTGCCCGAAGGATTTCGGGGCAATTCGATGACGAAGTCCACCGATGTCGGGCACTTGTAGTGGGCCAGGCCCGCCCGGCAGAAGGAAATGATGTCGAGCGCATCCGGGCTCGAGTCCGACACCGGGATCACTATGGCCTTGACGGTCTCGCCCCATTGCGGGCTCGGCACGCCTATCACGGCCACGTCGGCAACGTCGGGGTGGGACATCAACACGTTCTCGACCTCGGCCGGGTAGATGTTCTCGCCCCCTGAAACAATCATGTCCTTCACCCGGTCATGCAGGTAGACGAAGCCGTCGGGGTCGAGGTACCCGGCGTCTCCGGTGCGCAGCCAACCCTGAGAGTCGATGGTCTCGGCGGTGGCCGCTTCATCGTGCCAGTAGCCCGCCATGTTCTGCGTCGACGATGTCCACAGCTCTCCGACCGCCCCGACGGGAACGTCCTGGCCGGTTGCTGGATCCACGATTCTGATGCGGACGTGGGCGAAGGGCACGCCACACGAGCGGAGTCGCTCTGGGTGAGGTCCGCCGGGATCGTGCTCTGCCGCCCGCAGCAGGGTGATGGCCCCCGTCGTCTCGGTCATGCCATAGAGCTGCACGAAGCCACACTTGAACAGCTCTACCGATGCCGTCAAAACCTTCTCGGTGATGGGTGAGGCGCCATAGGCGACGATCTCAAGACTGGAGAAGTCGGCCTGCGCACAGCTGGGTTGGGCCAGCAGCAGCATCAGGACGGCAGGGACGACAAAGGTGTGGCTCACCCGGTGCCGGGCGATGGCATCGAAGATCTCGGTCGGATCGATGTCTCTGATGATCACGCTGTGTGCCCCGTAAGCCAGGCCCAGCAGCGACCACCCCGAGCCGCCGATGTGGAACAGGGGCATGGCCACCATGGAAACCGAGGATCCGTCCACCCCCAATTCCCTGGCCCCCTCGGGTATCAGGGCGCCCAGGTTGGCGTTGGTCAGCATCACTCCTTTCGGTAGGCCTGTCGTCCCGGATGTATACAGCTGCATGGCCACGTCGGCGGGACCGGGTGATGCGGCCGGGTCGACATCGGGTTGGGCGGATACCCACGACTCGTATTCCATCCAGCCAGACGCTCGCCGTTCCGGGCCGGGGGAGACCAGTGCGACGATCGTAGTCACGGTGCCTAATTGTGATGCAATGGCGTCGACCGCAGAGAAGAACTCCTGCCCTACGAACAGCACCTTGGCCTGGGCGTCATTGATGATCTGGGCCATCTCGGCCGGTGCCAGACGCCAATTCACGGCCACGTTGACGGCTCGGATCTTTGAGCCGCCAAAGAGCACCTCGAAATACTCCGGGCCGTTCTTGTCGATGAAAGCCACCCGGTCCTCGGGGCCTACTCCGGCCTCGATCAGGGCTTGGCCCACCTGATTGGACCTGGTGTGGTGACCGCCCCACGAGATGGTGCGATCACCCATGGTCAGCATGGGCGAGGTAGGGCAGATCCGGGCGTATTGGCGGACTATGGCGGCTAGGGAGAACGACTCCGGACCCACCGGGTCGGCCTCAGTCTCGCCGGCCCCGGAGCGGACTGAGCCGGTGCCCGTATCGGCCTCGATTTCGCCGCTAGCCATGTTGTTCTCCTGTTCTGACCGGTCGATGTTCCGACGTCAATGTCACGACGGTCGATGTTCCGACGTCAATGTTCCGACGTCAATGTCACGACGGTCAATGTTCCGACAGTCAATGGTCCAACAGTCAATGTTGGTCGGGGACGATGTTGTCCAGTTCCTTCAGACATATGACCACACGTGTCCCCGTTGCTCTGTCGGCCGGTGAATGGGCTTGTACCGAGCCTCCCATGGCTTCCACCAGCTCCTTGACAATAGTCAAACCTAACCCCGATCCGACATGGCGGGTCGCCTGGCGAACTGGAGAAGCGGTGAAGTTGCGATTGAAGATCGTGGTGAGCTGATCGGCGGCTATGCCCGGCCCGTCGTCGGATACGGCGACCGACAGCACACCGGGCGCCGGTCCGCGCTCGGCTCGTACCAGGACGTAACCACGGGCAAAGTTGAAGGCGTTCTCAATGAGGTTGGCCACGCACTGGGCAAGGCGGTCAGGGTCGATTCGTGCCCACAGTTCACGGTCGGGGACCAGTTCGATGTGCAGGGCCAATCCCGCCCCCGACATGGACGGGCGAAAACCTTCGGCCACGTCGGCCACCACGTCGGTGATATCAACGGGACGAAGGGTGAGGGAGAATCGCCGGGCGTCGAGCTTTGCCAGCTCCAGGAGATCTCCGACCAAGCGTTCTAGTCGCTTGGATTCGCCGGCGATGATGAGCGAGGCTCGGTGGACGTCGGGAGCGGTTCCGTCGGCGATGGCCTCGGCGTATCCCCTAATGGAGGTGAGGGGAGTTCGCAAGTCGTGGGACACAGACATCAGGAATTGGCGCTCCAAGCCCCGTGACCGCTCCAGGGCCGAAGCCATGGAATTGATGGAGTGGCCCAGTCCGGCCAGCTCGGGATAGTCACCGGGGCGGACAAGCACTTGAGCCTGGAGGTTCCCCCCGGCGATGAGTCGGGTGGTTGCCACCGCTTGGGTGAGGGGTCGCGTGATGCGCCGGGCCAGGCGGAAGGCCACTATGACACTGGCCCCCAGGATGATGCCGGCCAGGATGAGGTAGCCGCCGGTAAAGGTCACCGGGGGTACCTTCCTGGTCAGGACCACGATCTGGCGACTCAGGCGCACCCTGGTCGGGGCCGTGCCGGATTGGGCGGTGCCGGATTGGGCGGTGCCGGATTGAGCGGTGCCGGATTGAGCGGTGCCGGCAGTGCTCGGGGATGGGCTGGCTAGGAGGTGCACGACCACCATCTCGGCTCCGTATTCGAGGGATCCCATGGCGGATATAACGGTCTGGCCAGCCAAGAGCCGATCGGGCTCCAACTGTGCCAGGGTCAATCCGGATGGGGGGGTGCCGGTGATCCGGCCCAGGGCGTCGACGGGCAGGAACGCCGCCCCGTCGAGGCGGGCCGCGGTGCGGATGAGTCGGAGGTCACTGATGACGTGACCGGCGGCAGTGGCCCGGGCGATGGCCCGGGTGATGGTCTGGATCTGTCGGCGGGTGTCATTGCTGGCGGCTCGCTTGGCCAACAACAAGGTGCCGATGCCCGAAAGCACGAGTATGAGCACGGCCATTCCGGCAATGGCGGCGATCAGGCGGCGACGCACCGGGACCTCGGCCAGGACACGGTCCGCCCCCGCCTTTCAACCCAGGGGAGAA
Source organism: Acidimicrobiales bacterium (assembly GCA_050742455.1). GTDB lineage: Bacteria > Actinomycetota > Acidimicrobiia > Acidimicrobiales > JBOGIG01 > JBOGIG01. The sequence goes on along the minus strand of JBOGIG010000063.1, from coordinate 4,329 downwards.
CTTCAACCCAGGCGATAGCCGACCCCCCATATTGTGGCCAAGCCAATGGAATCACCCAGCTTTTTTCGCAGTTGGCGTACGTGAACATCGACTGTGCGGTCATCCCCGTACCAGTCCTGGCCCCATACTCCATCGAGTAGCTGGCGGCGGGTCAGCACCAGTCCGGCATTGCGCACCAGGAAGGCCAACAGATTGAATTCCCGGGTGGTGAGGGCCACGATCTGGTCGTGGCGCCGCACCTCCCGACGCTTCAGGTCCAGATCCACCTCGGCCAGGACATAGTGCTCCGGTTCCTCGCGGCCGGGGCCCTCGCTGCGGCGGAGCACGGCCCTGACCCGGGCCACCAGCTCGCGCGGGGAGAATGGCTTGGTCATATAGTCGTCGGCCCCGAGCTCCAAGCCGAGCACGCGGTCTATTTCGCCGTCGCGGGCGGTGAGCATGATGATGGGGACATCGTTCTTCTGGCGAAGCTGACGACAGGCAGACAGGCCATCCATCTGGCCCGGAAGGCCGATGTCCATCACTACCAGGCGGGGGTGTTCCCGATCGACCAAGTCGAGGCCGGTTACGGCATCTGCGGCCTGGAGCACCCGAAAGCCCTCCTGGCGCAGGTACATGTCCAACAGGTCGGCAATGTTGATGTCGTCCTCGATGACCACGATGGTCCCGGCGTCGCCCACCATGCCCACAGGATCGCACCACTTTGTTATCAAAGTGTGGGACCGGCCCTCTAGGCTAAGGGCGTGAAGGCCACCTATCTCGATACGATCCTGGCCTGGCACCGCAACGGCGTCGACTCCGTGGACACTTCGGAGTGGCGCAGTTCCGAACTCCTGGAGCGGGCCCGGACCTGCCCGCCCACTCGGGACTTTGCTGCATCACTGTCGGGTCCCGGCTTGGCCGTGATCGGCGAGATCAAGCGCCGTTCCCCGTCCAAGGGCGATCTGGGCCTGGACCTGGACCCCGCTGGTTTGGCCGGCCAATACGCCGCAGGAGGCGCCTCGGCCTTGTCCGTACTGACCGATGCCAAGTTCTTCGGGGGCGGACCCGATGATCTCACTCAGGCCAGGAACGCCACCTCGCTGCCCGTGCTGCGTAAGGACTTCACCGTTTGCGCCGCCGACGTGTGCGAGGCGCGTCTCATGGGGGCAGATGCCCTCCTATTGATCGTGGCCGCCCTTTCAGAGGTGGAGCTGATCGACTTTCTGGCCCTCTCGCGCACCATCGGCGTGGCCGCCCTGACCGAGGTGCACGACGAGGCGGAACTCGCGGCGGCAGTTGATGCGGGAGCCGAGATCATCGGCGTCAACCAACGGGATCTGGTGACCTTCGAAGTTGATAGCGAACGAGCCCATCGACTGGCAGGCTTGATTCCTTCAGGTGTCCTCAAGGTGGCCGAATCGGGCATCTCCGGTCCCGATCCTGCCCGTCGACTCTACGAGGCGGGCTACGACGCCGTTCTGGTGGGGGAGTCCCTGGTCACGGCGCCCGATCCGGCCCGCGCCATGACGGATCTGGTGAGGGCCGGGGCCGGGGGTCGGTTGGCGTGTTCGTAAAGATCTGTGGCACGACCAATGAGGAGGACGCCCTGTTGGCCGTGGCCATGGGGGCAGATGCCATTGGATTCATATTTTCCCCATCGCCGCGCCAGATATCACCGACCATCGCCGGCGACATCGCCAAGAGGCTACCTTCGGAGATAATTACCGTTGGGGTATTCCGGGACGAGGCCCCCCAGCGCGTCGTCGACATCGTGCACCGTCACGGTCTGCGGGGAGCCCAACTCCACGGCAACGAGACGCCACAGGACACCCGCTGGGTGGCCGAAAGGGTGGGCTTTTCCATCAAGGCTTTCTCGGTGGGGGATGCCACCATCGGCCGAGCCCGCGAATTTGGGGTCAACGCCATTCTCTTGGACTCACCGTCTCCCGGCTCGGGGAAAGTGTTCGACTGGAAACTGGTCGAGGGCACCGGCCTCGGCTCCAGGGTGATCCTCGCCGGGGGATTGGATGCAACCAATGTGGCCGACGCCATCGGTCAGGCCCATCCGTGGGGGGTCGACGCCGTGTCGGGGTTGGAGCTGTCGCCCGGTCACAAGGACCCGCTCAAGCTGCAGGCCTTCATCAAGGCGGCCAAGGACGCCGATCCCGACGGCGAACCGGCCGACTATGTCGTTGGGGGCGTCGGGTCCCTGGCGGAGGGCGGCGTCGACCTCGATGAAGAGGTCGACCCTTACGATTGGCAGGAGGACTTCCGTTGAGCCTCATGGGCGAGCCCAGCGCCGGGGGACGATTTGGCGACTTCGGCGGACGGTTCGTGCCGGAGTCCCTCATTCCGGCCTGTGAGGAACTGGAGACAGCGTTTCGCCAGGCCTGGTCCGATGTGGCCTTCAGGGGCGAGTACGCCGACATCCTTAGACGCTTCGCCGGGCGTCCTACCCCGGTGACCCGTTGTCGTCGTCTGTCCGAGCAGCTCGGCGTGGAGGTGCTCCTCAAGCGCGAGGACCTGGCCCATACCGGTTCCCACAAGATCAACAACGTGGTAGGCCAGGCTCTGCTGGCGCGGCGCATGGGCAAGGGACGGGTAATTGCCGAAACGGGGGCCGGCCAACACGGAGTCGCCACCGCCACGGCGGCAGCCCTTTTCGGCCTGGAGTGCACCGTGTACATGGGTGAGGTGGACGTGGCCCGCCAGGCCCTGAACGTTTTTCGCATGAACCTTCTGGGGGCGTCGGTGGTGACCGTCCGCAGCGGTAGCAGGACACTGAAGGATGCCGTGAACGAGGCCATGCGTGAATGGGTGGCCACCGTAGAGACCACGCATTATTGCCTGGGGTCGGTGATGGGACCGCACCCTTATCCGTGGATGGTCAGAGAGTTCCAACGTACGGTCGGTGACGAGGCCCGTGATCAATGTCGCAGCCTCCTCGGTGGCGCCGACCCCGACTACGTGGTGGCATGCGTCGGGGGCGGCTCCAATGCTGCCGGGACCTTCGCCGGCTTCGTCGATACGAAGGCCGCTCTCGTCGGCGTGGAAGCGGCCGGGGGAGCGGCCCTCGGCCGCGGGGTGCCGGGCGTCGTTCACGGCATGCGCTCCGAGCTGCTCCAAGACGAGTTCGGACAGGTCCAGGAGGCCCATTCCATATCGGCCGGCCTCGACTATCCCGGCGTTGGCCCCGAACACGCACACCTGGCCGCTACCGGTCGTGCCCGATACGTGTCGACGGATGACTCCGAGGTTCTTGACGCCTTCAGGCTGCTGTCGCGCACCGAGGGGATAATTCCCGCCTTCGAGTCGGCTCACGCCATTGCGTGGTTGTGCCGGGAAGCCGGCAAAGAGATCCCGCGGGGCTCCACGGTACTTGTGACCCTTTCGGGTCGGGGTGACAAGGATGCAGCCCAGGCTATGGAGATGCTCGCATGACTGGGCCGGGCGCCACCGACACCGGCCACGGCGGTCTGGGTGTGATCGCGCAGGGAGAACTGGAGAAAACCCTGCGTTCGGCCCGCCACGAGGGTCGCAAGCTGCTGGTGCCATATGTGACGGGGGGGCTCGGCCCCGACTGGCGCGAAGTGGTGCGAGCGGTGGCCTTGGCCGGAGCCGACGCCATCGAGATCGGCATCCCCTTTTCCGATCCCATCATGGACGGCCCGGTCATCCAGGAGGCCTCGACCCGGGCCCTGGCCGAGGGAGCTACGCCACCGGGCGTGATGGATGGATTACGTCACCTTGATGCCGGCGTGCCCTTGGCCGTCATGACCTATTACAACGTGGTCTTCCGGCCGGGCGAGTATCGATTTGCCCAGTGGCTTCGTGACGCCGGGGTGGCCGGGGCTATCATCCCCGACCTTCCTCTGGACGAGAGCGAGGACTGGACGACCCAGGCCGACGCTGCCGGCGTGGAGACGGTCATGCTGGCCGCCCCTACATCGTCGGCTGAGCGCCTGGCTCGGATATGTGAGAGGTCCCGGGGCTTCGTCTACGGCGTGGGCATGATGGGCGTGACCGGAGTGCGCTCCGAGCTGGCCGCCAGTGCAACCATGATGGCCAAACGGCTCAAGGCCGTGACCGACAAGCCGGTGTTGATCGGGGTTGGGATCTCCACAGCCGATCAGGCCCGCCGGGTATGCCAGGAGGCCGACGGGGTGGTTGTCGGGTCAGCCCTGATCGCCCGCCTGCTGGCCGGAGCCGGCCCCGAGGGAGCAGGGGAGTTCGTGGCGGAATTGCGGGCCGGGCTCGATGCCGGCTGACGGCCAGGGCTGTGACCTTTGTGAAGCGGCCCGAATGACCACCTGGTTTCACGAGGACGAGGTGTGCTGGGTGGCCGAC
>JBOGIG010000062.1:0-15531 GCA_050742455.1 Acidimicrobiales bacterium | reverse complement strand
CCCTTAAGCGGTCAGTTCGTCGAGCACGTCGCTGGCGGCAGTGCTGCGATCGGCATCCAACCCTGAGTCGGCCTGGCTCGGGCCTCCCACGCTGAGGGCCGCCACCGCGGCCACGGCCTTGAGCAGGTCTCTCAGCTCGGGAGGGGGGGGGAAGTACTCGTCCTCGAATATGTCGTCGACGACGGTGGCCCCCAGGCGTGGCGCCAGGCGGTCCAGAACCTCGCGCACCAGTTCCTCGGGGGCCGACGCCCCGGCGGTTACCGCCACCGTGCCGTCCAGATCGTCGGGTAGCTCGTCGGCCCGGTTGACCCGGTGAATGCGACTCACGCCGGCGGCTCTTGCCACCTTGGTCAACGCCACGGTGTTGGATGAATTCTCCGAACCGATTACCACCACGGCGTCGGCCTGGCCTGCGATATTGCGCAGGGCGATCTGGCGATTGGTCGTGGCAAAGCACAGATCGGACCGTCCCGGCATCCATAGATCGGGAAAACGCGACTGGGCGTGCTCCATCACGCCCCGCCATTCGTCGTGGCTAAGCGTGGTCTGGGCGAGTAGGGCCACCGGCCGTCCGGTCGGCACCAAGGCGTCGACATCGGAGCTCGTTTCGACCAGGCTCACTGCCTCCGGCTGAACGGCCATGGTGCCGACGGCCTCCTCGTGGCCCTGATGTCCCACGTAGATGATGTCGTAGCCTTTGTTGGCCCGAACCTTGACTTCGTGATGGACCTTGGTCACCAAGGGGCAGACGGCATTGACAACCACCCGAGCGCCCGATCGGGCCTGAACGACCACCTCGGGGGCAGAACCGTGGGCCGACAGCATCAGGGGGGCCCCGTCGGGCACGGTAGTGACGTCGTCGACGAAGATGACTCCCAGCGCACGGAATCGCTCGACCACCAACTGGTTGTGAACGATCTCGTGGTAGCAGTAAACGGGAGGCTCGAAGATCCTTACCATCCAGCCCAGAGCCTTGATGGCCATCTCCACGCCGGCACAGAATCCCCTGGGCTGGGCCAAAAGCACCCTGTCTACATTCACTTCGTTTCAGGTTACCGGCCCCGGGGGCGTATCCTGTAGTCATGTCGCTGCCCCGGGTAGTGGCCGTTGAGGACGCTTCTCCGGCTGATCGGGCCGGCATCGCTCCGGGCGACGAGATCGTTGCCATGAACGGCCGAGTCCCCCGAGATGTCATCCAATACCGGCTCCTGGCCGACGAGGCCTACCTGGAGCTGGAGTTGAACCGGGGTGGGCTCCATATCGGCGCCATTGTCGAAAAGACCGAGGGCCAGCCGCTTGGCATCGAGGTGTCATCGGCCGTATTCGACCAAATCCGAACCTGCGACAACCATTGCGAATTCTGCTTCATCTACCAGTTGCCCCCTGGCATGAGACCAAGCCTTTACCTCAAGGACGACGACTATCGCCTGTCCTTCCTGTACGGCAATTTCACCACTCTCACCAGATTCACCGAAATAGACCTAGAGCGGGTCATAACCGAAGGGCTGTCGCCGCTCTTCGTCAGCATTCACTCCACCAACCCCACCCTTCGCTCCCACATGCTGCGTAACAAGCGGGGGGCAACCAGCCTGCGCTGGCTCCGTGCCCTGCTCCAATCCGGGATCGAGGTTCATGGCCAGCTGGTCATCTGCCCCGGAGTAAACGACGGAGCTGTCCTGCATGACACCCTGGCCGGAATCTTGGACGAGTATCCCGGATTGGCCAGCGTGGCTGCCGTCCCCCTCGGCATCAGCGACTACTCAAAAGAAGTGGCCATGAGGCCACATAGCCAAGCCGAGGCCGAAGCCGTCGTGGATGCCGTGGCGGAGTGGCAGACCTTGTTCGAATCCGCTCTGGGGCATCGGATGATCTTTGCCGCCGACGAGTACTACCTGATGGCCCACAGGGCGTTTCCAGAAGCTGGAACTTACGAGGGATTCCCCCAGCATGAGAATGGCATCGGCATGGCCCGAGCCTTCGAGGCGGCCTTCCGGGGGGACGCCGGCAAGGCGTGGGGGAAGAAGGAGGGCTTCTTCAACTGGGTGGACGGCGCACCGGCGCAGGGTTACCGGGCCCCCAGGACCTCAAGCGATGCCGCTGTCGCTTGCGCCGCCACCGCCGCCCCCGTGGCTACTGTCGGTGAGGAGTCCACTGTCGGTCCGGTGGCCCAACCGGTGGTCTGGCGTGCGGCCCGTTCGGCTCCGGTGGGTATCGTCACTGGAGCTTACGGAGCAGCTGTGCTCCGCCCATTGTTGGCCGAGGTGGGCCATCCCGATCTGAGGTTGGTAGTGGTGGACAACAAGTTCTTCGGTGGCAACATCGGGGTGAGCGGACTGATGGTTGGCTCGGACCTGATACGGGTGCTCGGCGCGGAGCCTGAGGGCCACCGGTACCTTCTGCCTGACGTCTGTTTGTCCGAGGGCCGGTTCCTTGACGGCCTCACGCCGGCCCACCTGCCCCGACCGGTTGAGATCATCCCCGCCGATGGACTTTCGCTTCGCCGGGCTCTGGAGTTTGCGTCGTGATTTCCGGGGAGGCGAAAGGCTTTGCCGATCACCCTGTGGTGGCAATCGTGGGTCGACCCAACGTGGGCAAGTCCGAACTGTTCAATCGAATCGTGGGTCGCCGGGTGGCCATAGTGGAGGGCCGGCCCGGTGTGACTCGGGACCGTAACGTGATGGCCGCCGAGTGGAACGGGGTCCCCTTCAACCTGGTCGATACCGGTGGTTGGTTGGCTTCGGGCGACGATCTGGAGGCCCAGGTCAGCGCCCAGGCCCGTCAGGCCATTGCCGATGCCGATGTCGTTGTCATGGTCCTCGATGCCATGGTCGGCATCACCGGTGAGGACGAGGATGTGGCTCGCATCCTGCGCCGGTCAGGGCGTCCGGTAATGGCCGTGGCCAACAAAGTCGACTCGGCCAAGCGCGAAGCCGATGCCTGGGGCTTTTCGCGGCTCGGCTTGGGTGACGCCCACATGATCAGCGCCCTACACGGCAGGGGCGCCGGAGACTTCCTCGATGCCCTGGTGGCCGCCCTGCCCCCGGGCCAACCCCAGCCCGAGCGGTCCGAGGGGCTCACGCCCGAGGCCAAGTGCCCGTCGGTGGCCATCGTGGGACGGCCCAACGTGGGCAAGTCCACCCTGTTCAACCGGCTGATCGGCGAGAACAGGTCGGTGGTCCACGATGCCGGAGGGACCACGCGGGATTCGATCGACACCGTGCTGGAAACCGACGACGGCTCCCTTCGATTCATCGACACAGCGGGCATGAGGCGCAAGTCCCGGGTCGGGGATGGGGCCGAGTACTACTCCATGGTGCGAGCCTTGCAATCCATCGATCGAGCTGACGTGGCCCTCCTGCTCATCGACGCCACATCGGGGGTCACCCACCAGGACCAGCGGCTGGCCGAGCGCATCGATGCCGCCGGCAGTCCCGTGGTCCTGATCCTCAACAAGTGGGAAATGCTCTCCTCCGAGCAAAGGGCCGACGTGCTGGTCGACGTCGAGGACCGCCTGGCTTTCCTCGGCTACGCCCCGATACTCAAGATCAGCGCCAAGACCGGGCTGGGGGTGCACAAGCTTCTGCCTGCGCTGGACCGCTCGATCGAGGCGTACATGAGAAGGGTGCCCACTGCCGAGCTGAATCGGGTGATAAGTGCGGCCCAGGCCGCACACCCTGCGCCCAAGTCAAGGATCCTCTACGCCGTTCAGGGCGCTGCCGAACCCCCGACGTTCACCCTGTTCACCTCCCGACCCCTGCCCGCTCCCTATGTCCGCTACATAGAGCGCAAGTTGAGGGAGTACTTCGACTTCGGTCCCACCGCCATCAAGATGAGGATCCGGAGGCGATCCCAGTGATGCGGGCGGGACGAAGCTTTTTCCGTCGCCCGGAGCCGGCGCGATGACGCCAGTGCTATGGGGGTCGTTGATCTCCCATATTCATCTTCACCGCCCGGTCCTGGCGATAGTGGCCGCAGCCTGCTTTGTGGCAAGTTGGGTGTGGGGAAGGTCGTGTCGCCGCCTGATGCGGGCCCTTCGACGCCTGAGCAAGGAAGTTGCCGAGAACGGGGGGAATGAGGACGCCCTGGTCCTGGCCCGCTCGGCCTACGACAAGGAACTGCACACGACCCTCCTCTACGGCATCTTGGGCGTCAGCTCGCTCACCACGGCCTTTTTGGGCAACTACCTGCTCGAGATCCCCTTCTTGTTCATCCTCGGCCCCGTTGCCATCTCGCTTCGCTATGGACCCCGATTCCTCGCCGCGGCCCGCTTGGCCGAGCAGCGCTCGCTGCTGGAGCGCCGGGCCGAGGAGGTGCTGGCCCAGGAGGAATTGGCGCCCCTGCGGTGGTCGGCCCGCCTGGCCCCGGCGGACCTGCCTGCCTTCGAAGGCTTCGAGGTAGGCCACGTCTACCAGCCCGGCACCGGAGCCATGGCGGGGGACTTCTATGACCTGTATCCCACCTCGCCTTCTCGCCTGGCCGTGGTGATCGGAGACGTGACCGGTCATGGGATCGAGCCCTCGATCACCGCCTTTCAGGTCAAGTACCTCCTGCGGGTGTTCCTCAAGCAGTACCGGGACCCCGCCCAGGCCCTAGAGGAGCTGAACTTATTGTTCTCGGCCCAGGCCCGCAATGAGGAACTCGTGTCACTTTGTGCTGTGGTTTTCGATCAGGCTGCCGGTACCCTTCGCTTTGCCTCGGCCGGACACCCGGCCGCCTGGCTGGCCCATGACTCCCAACTGCAGCCCCTCCGCTCAACCGGCCCGTTGTTGACGCTGGATCCCAAGGCCACCTACACCAGCCGGGAAGTGCCTATGAAGTCAGGCGACACGCTGTTGCTCTACACCGACGGGTTGGCGGAGGCCCGGGCGGGCGAACAGCTTTTCGGGGAAGACCGGGTGGCAGGGATCCTGAGGCGGGAGCCGGGCCAGGATACCCAGACCCTGTGCAAGACGCTGTTGGAGGCGGCATCGGACTTCGCTTCCGAGCCCCTGGGGGACGACGTGGCGATCTTGGCTATAAGGAAGGTATGACCGGGAGGTATGTACGGGAGGCAGCGGCGGGGGAACATACCCCGCCGGCCATGAGCGGGCATCGACATGCCCTGGTGTGAGGATTGCGCCGCATTTCACGAGCCGGATCAAATCGGGGGTCGGGGTCAGTGCCCTGGTTGTGGCCGGGTTATTGCGCCCCCCCGCAAGGTGCCCTGGCACTTCAAGTTCGTGATCGCGGCTTCGACCGTGTATCTCGGCTATCGGGCTTTTCAGGGGATCGAGTGGGTAGTTCACCACATATGAGCGACCTTCTGCCCCAAGCGGCCCAGGCCGGCCCGGGATGACTCGGATCCCGACTGGACGGTTGGGTCAGAGCGGGGCCGGGTCGTTGGGATTGCCCGAGGACATCAGGGCCTGCCTCTTCGACCTGGACGGCGTGGTGACCCGAACAGCGGTGGTGCACGCCGCGGCCTGGAAGGAGATGTTCGATGCTTTCCTGGAGCAAAGGGCTGCCCAGGAGGGGGAGGAGTTCGTCCCCTTCGACGAGCATGACGACTACGACACCTACGTGGACGGCAAACCCCGCGACGACGGAACGTCGTCATTCCTGGGCTCGCGCCACATCGATCTACCCCTGGGCCAACCCGACGACCGGGCGGGAACCAACACGATCCGCGGGTTGGGCCAAGCCAAGAACGAGATAGTGCTCAGGCTCATTCGGACTGAGGGGGTGAAGCCCTACCAGGGTTCGGTGGCCTACCTCCAGGCCGTTCGTCGGGCCGGCTTGGTCACGGCCGTGGTGTCCTCGAGCACCAACTGCCAAGATGTGCTCGAAGCCGTTCAGCTAGAGCACTTCTTCGATGTCCGCATCGACGGGTTGGTAGCCAAGGAGGCGGGATTGGACGGCAAGCCCGCCCCTGACACCTTCCTGGCAGCGGCGTCACGGCTGGGTGTGGACCCCCAGGCGGCGGCGGTGTTCGAGGATGCCATCGCCGGAGTCGAGGCAGGCCGGGCCGGCGGTTTTGGCTGGGTGGTGGGAGTGGACCGAGTGGGCCAGGCCGAACAGCTGGAGTCGCATGGGGCCGATGTTGTGGTGGATGACCTGGCCAAGCTGATGGTCGAGCCGTGAGTCACGGCCTGTACACGGTGACGTTCTATCGATGATCGATCACCCGTCTTTCCCGGTGGAACCCTGGTGCGTGAGAGCGACGACGCTGGACTTGGATGTCCTGGCCCAGACCGAGTCGGTCTTCGCCCTTTCCAATGGCCACATTGGGATGAGGGGCAATCTCGACGAGGGCGAGCCCCACGGCCTGCCGGGCACCTATCTGAGCTCGTTTTGGGAATCCCGACCCCTTCCTTACGCCGAAGCGGGCTATGGCTTTCCCGAGTCGGGCCAGACCCTGATCAATGTCACAAACGGCAAGCTGATAAGGCTGCTGGTGGACGATGAGCCATTCGACGTGCGCTACGGCCGGCTGCGCTCGCACCAGCAGGTTCTCGACATGCGAGCCGGCACCCTGGTGCGCGAGGTGGAGTGGGAGACTCCGGCCGGCCAGGCTGTCAGGGTAAAATCGACTCGGATCGTCTCATTGGCCCAAAGGGCCGTGGCCGCAATCCGCTACGAGGTGACCCCGCTGGACAGTTCCGTCCGACTGGTCATCCAGTCCGAGCTGGTGGCCAACGAGGTCCTCCCTCGGCCGAGCAGTGATCCCCGGGTGGCCGCGGTGTTGGAATCACCGCTGGTGTCGGAAGAATTTTCCGGCCAGGACGCCCGAGCACTGCTGGTCCATCGGACCAAGTCCAGCGGATTGCTTATCGGAGCCACCATGGATCACATGGTGGATGCGCCGGGGAATGCCCAGGTGTCATCTGAGGTCTCTGCCGATGTGGCCCGGATCAGTGTGGTGTCGAACCTGGACGTTGGGCAATCGATTTGTTTGACCAAATTCTTGTCCTACGGCTGGTCGGCCCAGAGATCCCTGCCGGCCGTGCGAGACCAGGTGTCGGCCGCCCTGACCGGGGCCTTGCAAACCGGCTGGGACGGCTTGGCGGCCGCTCAGCGCCGCCGGCTCGATGAATTCTGGGCCGGGGCTGATGTCGAATTGGACGGCGATCCCGAAGTCCAGCAGGCGGTGCGTTTTGGTCTGTTCCACGTGCTTCAGGCCGGGGCCAGGTCCGAGGGTCGTGGTATCGGAGCCAAGGGACTTACCGGTCCAGGCTATGACGGCCACTCATTTTGGGACACGGAGACCTTCGTACTTCCCGTGCTGACCTACACCACTCCCCGGGCTGCGGCCGACGCCCTCAGGTGGCGTCACTCCACCCTCGGCCTGGCCCGGGACCGGGCCGCCCAGCTGGGCCTAAAGGGGGCAGCCTTCCCGTGGCGCACCATTGGGGGACAGGAGTGCTCCAGCTACTGGCCGGCAGGCACGGCGGCATTTCATGTCAGCGCTGACGTGGCCGACGCTGTCAACCGCTACGTAAGAGCGACGGGTGACACTGACTTTGCCTGCGGGGAAGGCTTGGAGCTCCTGGTCGAGACGGCCCGGCTGTGGCTGTCGCTCGGACATCATGACGACAACGCCAGCTTTCGCATCGATGGCGTCACCGGTCCCGACGAGTACAGCGCCGTGGCCGACAACAACGTCTATACCAACCTGATGGCCCAGGCCAACCTGACCTCGGCCGCTCAGGCGTGCAACGCCTATCCCGACCGAGCCGCCGCCTTGGGCGTGGATGATGAGGAGACGGCGGCTTGGTGCAATGCGGCGCAGGCCATGTTCGTGCCCTATGACGACAAATTGTGCGTCCATCCCCAGGCCGAGGGATTTACCAGGCATCAGGCCTGGGATTTCGTCGCCACCGGGTCCGACCGGTACCCGCTGTTATTGCATTTCCCCTACTTCGACCTGTACCGCAAGCAAGTGGTCAAACAAGCTGACCTGGTCCTGGCCATGCACCTGCGGGGTGATGCCTTCACGTCTGAGCAAAAAGCCCGTAACTTTGCCTACTACGAGCGGATCACCGTGCGCGATTCGTCATTGTCGGCCGCCACCCAGGCGGTGATGGCAGCCGAAGTGGGTCTCATGCAAGCGGCCCAGGACTACTTGGGTGAGGCGGCGTTGATGGATCTCGACGACATCAACCACAACACGCGAGATGGCCTGCACCTGGCCTCCCTGGCCGGTAGCTGGGTGGCCCTGGTGGCCGGGTTCGGGGGCATGCGGGACCACGGGGAAGAGCTGAACTTCAACCCCCGGCTGGCCGAAGGGATGGAGCGCCTGGCCTTCACCCTGTGGTGGCGTTCGTCGCAATTACGGGTCGAGGTGAGACCGCAACAGGCCTCATATAGCTTGATGGCTGGGCCCAGTTTCGAATTGGTGCATTACGGGCAACGTATCGAAGTACGAGACGGAAAGGCTCAATGCCTGGCCATACCGCCGGCCACGCAGGCGGTGGCGGAGGAACCGACCTACCCGCCGGGTCGAGCCCCGGCCAGGCGTCGATCGCGGCGCTAGGTACTAACCCGGCGCCACCCGGCGTCGGTGTCCAACCACGAGATGGAGATCAATCCGGTGTCCGAGCGCATTGTGGCAGTTCTCTTCGACATAGATGGAACCTTGATCATCACCGGTGGTGCTGGGGCGGAGTCATGGCGCTTGGCCTTCGATGAGCTGTACGGCATCCCGGCCGACATCGCGGAGTTCACCGACACCGGGCTGACCGACCCCGATGTGGGACGCCAGACCTTCAAGGCAGTGCTGGATCGGGAGCCCGAGACCGATGAGTTCGCCCGACTGATGGAGTGTCGGACCCACCACCTGCATAAAACGGTGGCCGAGTCCAAGGATTACCGGGTCCTCGACGGCGTCGAGGACCTCCTACCCCAGTTGTTGGAGGCAGGATTGTTGTTGGGCCTGGTGACGGGCAATGTAGAGGCTGCCGCCCACGTCAAGCTGCACCGGGCCAACCTGAACCGTTACTTTGCCTGCGGCGGGTACGGATCGGACTCGACGGATCGGGGCGAGGTGGCCAGGACGGCGCTCCGACAGGCGTCCCTCGTCTACGGAGAGGAACTGGCTCCCTCACGGTGCATCGTGGTGGGCGATACCCCTCACGATGCCGACGGCGCCCATGCTGGGGGGATGATCTGCGTCGGCGTGGCCAGCCACAAATTCAGTGCCGCCGAACTGGAGAAGGGCGGAGCGGAGTACGTCATCTCGTCGTTGGCCCATGGACTGCCTGAAGCTGCCCTGGGTCGTGGGCCTATTCGGGATCTTCGGCCATAGTAAGGATGCGATCGATCCCGGTGGTGGCCAAGACCTGGGTCACCGCGGGTCGGGGGTGCTGAAGGACCAGGTCGGATCCTACGGCCCGCATCCGTCGCGATGCGGACACGATGTCATTCAGCCCGGAGGAGTCGATGAAGGTCACCCCGGCCAGGTCCAGCACGACGAGGGGGTTGTCCGGGAGGTCGACCTGGCGATCCAATACGCTGCGTAGGTAGCCGGTCGTGGAGACATCGATCTCCCCGATCACCCGGAGTTCCACCATGATGCCCTTGTCCCGTATTTCGATGCTCAGCAGTTCTGGGCGGATCTGTTGTTGCCGGGCGGATTCCCTGTCCAATAATCCTGACCTGGAGCGCTGGGCGGCCAGGAGTCCGTGAAATTGACCGGATAGCTCGTCAAAGCTCTGGTTCCACTCCAGGTAATCCTGACCGGCGCCGGACAAGTCGTCGGTCCTATGTGGCACTTGGGGAGCCGGGCCACTCAGAGGGGCGGTCATGGACCGTGACTACCCACCGAGAAGTCGACCCAAACTGTCAATACTTGGTGGCGTGGGCATCTCGTGGCACGGGTACCTGGCAGCAACGGCCGGTGTGGAGCCATTCCCTGGAGGCAAAGTGTGGAAGCTATTACATACAGGCAAAAGGCCTCTACCTGGCGTCCGGTCCCCGGCACGGACTAGGTTGAGGCCCCGGTTCGACTTCGGACTACGGGCTGTGGCGCAGCTTGGTTAGCGCGCTTGACTGGGGGTCAAGAGGTCGGGAGTTCAAATCTCCCCAGCCCGACCACCAAGGTGCAGGTCCAAGGGAGCGATCCGGGCCTGGCGGTACGATCACACGAGCCGGATGCGACGCTCGACGTTCAAGACCTGGAGTAGAAGATGGATGTCACCAGGGTCTGAAGTCAGGACCTCGCAGCCCGGGCGGTCTCCGGCGACCAGGGCGACCAAGGCGTCCAGAACGTCGGCCGTGCGAGACTCAGCCAACAGCTCACCAGCGCGGCGGGAAGGGGGCCGTCCGCCGCCACCACGTCGGCACCCGCGAGGACTGAGGCCAGCCGGGCCTGACGCCCCCCGCCTCTCCAGGCCTGAGCAATGACCGGAGCGGGTATGACCGGGCGCTCCCCCTCCTGGTGGGCCTCGACCAGAAGGGCCCAGGCGTCGCGGTCGCCTCGGTCAAGAGCGATAAGGGCGCCGGCGTCGAGGACCCTCACGCTGCCGGCGGCTTGCGGCGCTTGGCCGGGGGTCCCCAGGAGGTGCCACTTCCTTCCGCCCGTGGGCTCCAACTAGATCTTCCGGACCGAGAGTCGCTTCCAGGCATGCGAAACCTGGGCAGGAAATGCCGCAAGGGCGGCGAATCTGAATCACTGGTAACGGCCGTAGGCGCGCGCTCGGCGGCCGAACCGGGGAGGAGAATCCATGCTCAAGGTGATCGGTTGGATCGGTCTGGCGATGGCAGCGGTACCGACGATGCTGGGTGCGGGCGTTCCCTCCACGATGGTGGCCGGCCAGGTGAGTCCAGCCGCGGGCCATCATGGGGCTTCGTGCAGCCAGGAGAGGTGCTCGGCGATCGGGTTCTGGGCGGGCGAAACGCGGATGGTGAACGGCAAGGACGTAGATGCTCCGACCCACTACTGGGCGCCCCGGGACCTGTCCATCTACACCCCCAAGCTGTGGAGGACTTTGGCTGCGCATCGGGTCCCGTTGTACCTCTCACTCAATTACAAACGGGACTTCGGACCGGTTCCGGCCGGCGAGCACCGCGCCACCGACGGTCTGGACCTCATCCGCTCTGCCCAAAGGTACGGGGTCCCGGTCAAAGCCTGGCTCCTGGTCCCCTACCAGGACGGCTACTGGGCGGGGGCGGCCAACGCGGCGGAGGAATTCGCCGCCATCAGGGCATTCGAGGCATGGGACCACGCCAAGCGCCTTGGCATCGATGAGGTGGTCGTCGACTCGGAACCCCCCATCCAGGAGGTGGGCGCCCTAAATGCGGCCGTCTCCAACCCCGTCGGGCTGGTCGCCCTGGCGAGAGAGAACATCGACCCCGCCCGGCAGTGCTCCTCCACCGCCGTCTACACCAGGGCGATCTCCTGGGGCCGCACCCACGGCCTCGATGTCTCGGTCACGCCCCTGTTCCTGGCTGTGGACGAGGTTAATGACGGGGCCATCGCGCTCCAGGGCGCGCTCGGCGTCGACTCCTTCCCTCCGCGAACCTGGAGCACGTCGTACCTTCAGGTGTACCGCTCAACTATCTCCAGCATCTTTGGGGTCGATCCCGGCCCCGGGCTAGCGGCGTCCTACTTCGAGTCGATGCGCCAAGACTTTGGTCGCAATGGCCAGGTAAGCCTTGGCATCGCTGGTGACGGCCCCTATGCCAACCTCTCCACCCTGGTGCAGGACGTTCGGGTGCTCGCCACGCTTGGAGCACACGCCATCCCCATCTACTCCCTGGAGACCGCTGTGGCGAAATACGGAATTTCCAGCATTCCCGCACTGGTTCGGGCGTCCGCTGAGCCTTACACCGGCTTGGCAGCGGTGACCATGACACTGCCCGGCCCTGCCGCCCTCGCTGTCCGCGCCGCCTTCCAGTCCCTCAACGTGGCAGCCACGGTGGTCACCCCCGCAATCGCCTACGCGAAGACGGGCCACTTGTATGCCCCGGCCTCCCCGCTCACCGCCTGCCCGATCGTGTCGCCCGGGCCCTGATCCGGGCCGTCCCGCACTGGGGTCAAGATGTCAATAGGTCAGGAGTTCAAATCTCCGCGGCCCCGACCACTAACGAAAGCATCGACGCTTTCGTCGCTTGGCGCCCGAGGTCACCCGACACAGGCTCGTTGATCAATCCGAGGCCATCTGGCTCATGAATTGATTCAGATCGAAGTAGTCCCGCCAGGCCGAGATCAGTTCGTCATGGATCTCGAATACCCCCATGACCGGGAGCGCGATGACGCGATCATCCGAAATGAAGCGGTCGACTCGCTCGGTCAGCACCACATTGTCGGCGACGGCATAGTGCAGCACTTCGAACTCGACGCTGCGCAGGCCGGAGGTGAACCCGGCGATCGTCGCCCGGATGGCCTCGGGCCCGGTGACCGGATCCAGGGGGATGTTGTGGTACACGGAGTCTGGTGAGAAATAGGCCACCAGCTCATCAAGATCGAGCCGAGGCCAGGCTTTGCAGAAGCGAAGGACCAGGTCGAGGGGTTCAGGCATCAGAAGTCCCTTCCATGAGGACCCGGTCCGGATGGGACCGGCGTCGGCGGGAATAGTTGAGGGCTCAAGTTAGTTCCACTTGGCACGGTCACGTGAATACTCACACGAACACTAGATCCCAGGGAGTGCCATGTCTGATTTGCTCCAACCGACTTTGCCGGTGCTACCACTGTCTACCGGTGTGGTGCTGCCTTCGATGGTGGTGACCATTGCCCTGGAAACCGACGAGGCGGTGGCGGCAGTGGAGGCGGCCGCCGATCAACAGGTGCTGGTGGTGCCGCGGATCGAGGGACGATATGCCCGGGTCGGCACGGTGGCCAAAGTGGAAGAAGCGGGCGAGTTGGGCAACGGCCTGCGGGCTGTTGTGGTGCGGGGCCTTCACCGGGTCACTCTGGGCGCCGGGGTTCCCGGAACGGGTCGGGCACTTTGGCTCCAGGTCGATCTGGTGGACGAAGAGCCGGTGGATGAACATTGCGTCGCCCTGGCCGGAGAATACAAGGCCGTGGTGGAGAACATCTTGGATAGCCGGGGTGCCGCTGGGCTGGCTGCGACATTCCGGTCCGTGACCGATCCGGGCCGGGTTGCCGACCTGGCGGGATATTCGCCTGACCTGTCCATCGAACACAAGATCGAGGTTCTGGAGACCATTGAGGTCCGGGCCCGGTTGGAGAAGGTACTCGGATGGGCCAAGGAGACGTTGGCTGCCCTGAGCCTCAAGGATCGGATCCGCAAGGATGTGACCGAGGGGTTAGAGCGGACCCAGCGAGACTTTCTCCTGCGCCAACAGCTCGACGCCATCAAGAAGGAATTGGGCGAAGGTGGGGGCGCCGACGATGCCATCGGGGTCTACCGGGACAAGGCCGAGGCCGAGGGCGTCCCGGTCAAAGTGCGAGAAGCCATCCTGAGGGAGGTCGACCGACTGGAGCGTACTTCCGAGCAAAGCGTCGAGCACGGTTGGATCCGAGCGTGGTTGGACACCATCGTTGAACTGCCCTGGGGCAAGACGGTACCCGACATCGTGGATATCGCAACAGCCCGGCAAATCCTTGATGCCGACCATACCGGCCTCGAGGATGTGAAGGACCGGATAGTTGAGCATCTGGCCGTGCGGCGGCGCCGGGCCGAGAGAAATCTGAACTCCCCGCAAGGTAGAGGTGGAGGGGCCATCCTCACCTTGGTCGGTCCCCCCGGCGTCGGAAAGACATCCCTGGGTGAGTCGGTGGCGCGTGCCATGGGTCGACCGTTTGTCCGCGTCGCCCTCGGAGGAGTGCGCGACGAGGCCGAGATCCGGGGTCACAGAAGGACCTACGTGGGCGCCATGCCCGGTCGTGTGGTGCGGGCCATCAAAGAGGCCGGCGCCATGAACCCCGTTGTCATGCTGGACGAGGTCGACAAGTTGGGCAACGACTGGAGGGGTGATCCGTCCTCGGCCCTCTTGGAGGTCCTCGATCCGGCCCAGAACCATACGTTTCGGGACCATTACCTCGACGTCGACCTGGATCTGAGCGACGTGGTCTTCCTGGCCACGGCCAATGTGGTCGAGACCGTGCCAGGGCCCCTGCTCGACCGAATGGAGACCTTGCGCCTGGACGGCTACACGGAAGATGAGAAGGTGCTAATTGCCAGGGAACACCTGCTCCCGCGCCAGCTTGAACGGGCCGGACTGGAGCCGAGCGAGGTCGATCTGACCGATGAAGCCCTGCGCGTGATGGTAAACGAGCACACCCGGGAGGCTGGGGTCCGCAATCTGGAGCGGGAACTGGGACGGGTGTTGCGCAAGATTGCCACCAGTCTTTCGGCCGGCGAAATATCACCCCCGGTGCCGGTTGGGGCAGCCGACCTGAAGGCCTATCTGGGCCGACCTCGGTTCTTCTTTGAGGCGGCCGATCGGACCGCCCTACCCGGTGTGGCCACCGGTCTGGCCGTGACCGGTGCCGGGGGAGAGGTCCTGTTCGTGGAGGCCACCTCAGTCCCGGGCGGTGCCGGCCTGGTGCTCACCGGTCAATTGGGCGAGGTAATGAAGGAGTCGGCGTCCATCGCCGTCAGTTACGTGCGCTCCCACCATGGTGATCTGGGAATCCCCGAGGAAGCCTTCGCCGATCGCAGCTTCCACATTCACGTGCCGGCGGGATCCGTGCCCAAAGACGGTCCCTCGGCCGGGGTCACCATCGTGACTGCACTGGTCTCCCTGCTCACCAACCGGCCGGTCCGGTCCAACGTGGCCATGACCGGCGAGGTGACGCTGCGGGGGCAAGTGCTGCCCATTGGTGGCGTAAAGCAGAAACTGCTGGCGGCCCACCGGGCCGGATTCACCGATATCGTTCTGCCCGAGCGAAACGGAGCGGATCTCGAGGACGTGCCCCAAGCCGTGCGCAACCAGCTCACCGTGCACCTGGCCCGATCCATCACCGACGTGCTCGGCGCCGCGTTCGAGACCAGGGGCGCGGCGTTTGAGGCCAGGGGGGACGACAGCCAATCCACTGCGGCGGCATAACCCATCGGCTCAGGGGTCTGATGGGATGGGACGTACCAAGAGCAGGGCTATGTCATCATCATCCTGGCCGGGAGGACGCAGGGTGGTGACTATGTTCTCAGGTAGTTCGATGAAAGACCCAGGCACCAGGGCCAGGGCCCGGGCCAGCATATCGATCCCATCGTCGATATCCTGACCTCGCCGCTCCACCAACCCATCGGTATATAGGGCCAGCATCGAAGCATCGGGAAGCTCGATGTTGTCCTCCGACGTCGAAGGCGCTCCCGATCCCAATGGCGGGCCGGTGGGGCCGCTAAGACGTGTTACCCGGCCATCGGCCCCTACCAGCAGGGGGGGTGGGTGTCCGGCGTTGGCGTAGGTGAGGGATCGTTGGGCCGGGTCGTAGATGCCGAACACGCAGGTCACGATCTCATCTTCGCCAATGTCGCGCACCACTCGGTCGAGGAGCTTGATGGTTTGGGCTGGTGACAAGTCGAGGCGGGCGTAGGCCCTCACCGTCGAGCGAAGCTGTCCCATGACCGTGGCCGCGCTTATTCCCCT
>JBOGIG010000061.1:0-19562 GCA_050742455.1 Acidimicrobiales bacterium | reverse complement strand
GACGCCGGCCCGCCCACCTTGGACGCCGGACGACAGGGACGGTCAGCATCCGGCCATAATTGGCCGCCAAGCGGGCACGGGACTGATCGCCACCGTCAGCGGCGTGGCCGTGTTCCTCGTGCTCATGTTGCTGGCCGTGCAGATCACCTTCGATCTCTATGCCCGCTCCGTGGTTGGCGCCGCCGCCTTTGACGCCGCCCGGATAGTGGCAGGGTCGGATGCCTCGGGCTCGGTGGCCTCTGAGGCGCAGGCTGAGGATCAGGCCCGCGCCGAGCTCGGACGATACGCAAACCGGGCCACCTTTGCCTGGAACAACAGCCCCCAGGACATCACATTGACGGTGACGGTCCACAGCCCCACCGTTCTGCCCAGTCTGGTCGGTGGGCCGCTACGCCTCGATCGGGTGGTCCGCACCGCTCGCGTGAGACGAGAGATGATCAGATGAGTCGTTGCCAGAGGGGCGAGCACGGCCAGGTGGGCGGGCTCGAGGCCCTTGTCTTTGGGGTCCTGATTTTCGTCTTGGGCACCTTGGTCATTATGAACGCATGGTCGGTGATCGACACCAAGATGCAACTCGCCGCCGTGGCCCGCCAGGGTGTGCGAGCGTTCATCCAAACCCCGGCCGGATCCGACCCGGTGGCCGGGGCAACCGAGGCGGCGGCGGCCACCTTGCGTGACCAGGGACGCGACCCCACCCGGATGCGCCTGTCCGCCTCAGGGACGTTGGCCCGATGCCAAAGGGTAACGGTGACGGTGACCTATGAGGTACCCCTCATCGCCATACCCATTCTCGGACACCTCACCTCAGGATTCACCGCATCGGCCCGAGACTCCCAGATCGTTGATCCCTACCGCAATGGATTGGCCGGGGTCGCCACGTGCTGAGGCTCCGAGGCAAGGGTCCAGATGGCAAGGGTCCAGATTGGAATAGTGAGCGCGGCAGCGCGCTGATCCTCATGCCTGCGGCCGTACTGATCCTGGTCATCCTGGCTGCCCTGGCCCTGGACTCGGCCCTGGTCTACCTGGGACAGCGTCAACTGTCTGACGCCGCGGCTTCCGCTGCCGCCGATGCCGCAGGCTCCATCTCCGACGCCGCCTTCTATCAGCACGGCTTGGTGATCCTCAATCCAGCCCAGGCCGTCCAGGTCGCTATGGCCTCCATCGGGGCCCAACAGTTCAGCCAGGTCAGACTGTCCGGCTCTCCTGATATCGAAGTGGTCGGCAACCAGGTGTGCGTGGCCCTTACCGGCTCGGTCACCCACATCTTCGGTCTGGCCATTCCCGGTATCGATCACATCACCACCGTCATGGCCCGAGCCACGGCCACCGCGGCCGGCGCCTCGGGTCCGGTGGTGAAACATCGCCGAGTGTGTTGAATCCCCGAATGCGCAGGCTTTAGGGTCGACCGCCTTGTGTCGGACCAGGCGGGGCGTCGACAATCTCGTCATTGACAGCACCGACCAGGTTCAGAAGGCGGGCCAGGCTGTCGTGACGGCTATCGAGGTCACTTCCGCCGGCGAATCCTGCCCGGATGGTGGTGATGCCGGCGTCGCGGTATCGCCGGAGGCGGTCAAGGATCATCTCGTCGGTGCCGATCAGATTGGTCCCCAAGGCGATCTCGACCGGGACCCGCCGGCGAGCGGCGTCGCGATCACCGGCGAGCCACAGGCGTTGCACCTCACGGACGTCCTCGCCAAAGCCCTGGCGGTCAAAGGCCCGGTTGTAGAAGTTCGTCCTCTCCGATCCCATGGCCCCGAAGGTGAAGGCGTAGCCGTCGGCGTGGCGGCGGGCGGCCTCCTCGACGTCGTCGGTGAACTCCACCGCGACCGACACTGTCAGGTCCAAAGCGTCAAAGTCGCGCCCGGCGTCGGCCGCGCCGGACCGGATGGGATCGAGGAACACATCCGCCGTCTCCGGAAAGAACGAGGTGCCGATCCACCCGTCGGCGAGCTCACCGGTGAGCCGAAGATTGGCCGGGCCGAGCGACGCCACGTATACCGGGATGTGCACCGGCGTCAACCGCGAGCGGATCGGTCGACCCTCTCCACCTGGCAGAGGCAAGGTATAGATCTCACCGTCATAGCTGAGGCGCTGGCCGGCGCTGACGGCTCGGATGATATCGATAGTCTCCCTGGTGCGTCGCACCGGACGGTCGAAGGCGACACCGTGCCATCCCTCCATCACCTGGGGGCCACTGGTGCCCATGCCCAGCACAAACCGCCCACCCGACAGCTCCTGAATCGACATCGCCGACATGGCCACCATCGCCGGGGTGCGGGCACCCAGTTGCACGACCCCGGTGGCGAGCCGGATGGTGGACGTCTGCCCGGCCAGGTAGGCGAGGGGGGTCAGGGCGTCGCCTGCCCAGAACTCCGCCGCCCACACCGAATCGGCGCCCAGCCGTTCGGCCTGGCGCACAAACTCAATCTCTTCCGGCATGGCCGAGAGGACGTAAACCCCGACCCGCAAAGTCATGGGGCGACCTCGGCGCGCTGCTTGATTCCCTCCAGGGTCGCCGCCAAGTTGGTTTCCCATTCGCCGAGGCGCCGCTCGATGATGCGGTCCTCCTTGTCGGGCCTGGCCGCGATGGCGGCGGTCAGGCCCGATGCCGCCGGCCCCATCCGCCCGCCGTGGCGTACCCGCACCCCACCCTGGTCATGGTCGAGCAAGAACCACCACGTCGCCGACGGAATGTCAGGGTCGCCGACCGCCCAGCCGAAGACACGGAGGGGCTCGTAGCGGTTCACCCACGAAGTCGTCTCCCATTGGCCAAGGGCAACATGGCGATTGCGGCCGACGAAACTGGCCCCCAATGCCGGCCCGTCGTCGACCCACTCGGCCCCGAGGAACTCATCGGAAAACTGCGCCGCCACGTTGATGTCGGTCACCAAGGCCCAGATACGCTCGATCGGGGCGTCGATCAACCTACCCACCTCGACCGAGGGGCCGTCGGCGTAACTCATGGGGATTCTTCGGGTGGGTCGGGAGCCGGGGCAGGGGTGAGCACCGTGTTCATGGCCGTTTCTGCTTCAATGGCCGGACCGTCAAATCGAACCGTACCCTTCTCCAAGATGACGGCCCGATCGGCCAGCTCCAATACCCGGTCCAGATGCTGCTCGACGAGCAACAGCGCCGTCCCGGCCCGCTGGATGGCAGCCAGCGCCTCGTACACCGACGTGATCACGATGGGGGCCAATCCGAGCGACAGCTCGTCGGCGATCAACAGCTTGGGCCGGACCACGAGCACCTTGGCCAACGACAGGATCCGCTGCTGTCCTCCTGACAGCGTCCCGGCCCGCTGGCGGCGGCGCTCCGCGAGGATGGGAAAGGCCTCATAGGCCCGCTCCAGGGCATCGCCCAGCGCGGCCCGACCAACCCGGCGGCGCAAGGAGAGCACGAGATTCTCCTCGACGTCGAGGGTTGAGAAGATGCCCCGACCCTCAGGGACGTGCACCACCCCCTCCCGACTGATCCGCCATGTCGGCCTTCCGGTGATATCGGCTCCATCCAGACGGACCCTCCCGGAAGTCGCCGGCACCAGACCGGAGACGACCCGGGCCACGGTGGACTTGCCCGCCCCGTTGGAACCGAGCAATGCCACGACTCCCCCGGCAGGGATGGAAAAGGAGACACCGAACAGAGCCCGGTAGGGTCCATAGGCGGCGCTGACGTTGTCGAGTTCCAAGGTGGGTACGCCTGCGGTGGCCTTCGAGACGTCGTCCTCGGTTGTCGAGGTGGACCCCGGGGGTTGGTCCTTGGTGGCCCGGCGGGCACGGGCCGGCGAGGTCGGGAGCTTGGCCGGCCGTCGGCTCGGTGGCGGGGCCGCGAACGCCTTGGCGCGAAGGCCGCCCTGATCACCGGCACGACCCACGTACACCTCGTGGACCGATGGATCGGCCATGACCTCATCGAAGGTTCCGACCGTTACCATCTGTCCGGCATCGAGGACCACGACCCGGTCCACGGTCTGGCCCACCATCGACAGGTCGTGCTCCACCAGCAGGATGGACATCCCCCGTTGTTGTTGCACCGACCGCAGTGTCTTGGCCAGCGCCGCCGTCTCCCGGGCGTCGAGACCGGACGAGGGCTCGTCGGCCATCAATAGCCTGGGCTCTCCTATCAAGGCTCGAGCCAGTTCCACGAGGCGGCAGAATCCCAGGCCGAGCGCACCCACCACGGTGTCGGCAACATCGCCCAGGCCCACCAGGGCCAATATGGCGTCGACGTGGCCGACCTCATCGGGCTTAGGGGCGCTCAGATTGAGAAGATCCCGCCACAGCCTCCCGTCACCCGCCCGGGCCCTTTCCGCCACCATGAGGTGGTCCCGCACGCTCAGCTCGGGAAACACCTCGACCCGCTGGAAGGTCCGCCCGATGCCCCGCCTGGCCCGCTTATGAGAGCTCAGGTCATCGATGCGTTGACCATCAAAATATATGGAACCCTCGTCCTGGTTGATCTGGCCGCAGGCGCAGTCGAACAACGTCGTCTTGCCGGCTCCATTGGGACCCACCAGCCCGAGCACCTCGCCCCGCTCGACGGAGAAGGACACATCGGAAACGGCCCGGATGCCCCCGAACTTCTTGGACACACCCCGAACCTCGAGAATGGGACCGTCAGCCAACTCCTGTTACCTCTGGAGTCAGTGCCTTACCCTTGTTGGGGAAGATCAGCCGTTCGGCGCGGCTCGTCCACAGGTGCTTTTGGTACTCGAGGATGCCCTCGGGATGGCGCGCGTAGGTGATTGCACCGAAGGCGAACAGCACGATGACCAGGCTGCCTCCTCCCACCCGAGCCGGCAGGTAGGTCACCAACTGTTGGAGCACTACGTAGCCCAATCCAGCCTGGATTGCGCCCTCCACCGTTCGCACCCCGGTGGTGACCACCACTATCACGAACACCAGGGAGAACTCGGTATTGAAATCAGTAGCCGTCACCGTCTGCTGCAACGAGCCGTACAAGGCCCCGCCCAGACCGGCTATCCCGGCGGCCAGGGCGAAAACTGTCACCTTGGCCCGGGACAGGTTGATCCCCACGCTGGCGGCCGCGGTGGGGCTGCCCCGCATCGCCGTCAGGTACCGACCGACGGTTCCCCGCCGGACCAACAGGACCAGGGCCGAACAGATAGCAAGAACGATCAGGCCCAGCACGAAAAATGAGCGGCTGGAGCTGAAGTTGATCGAACCGATCACCGGTCGCGGAATGGTCAGACCGCCGGCCGAACGAGAGACCCAGGATTGGGGGAACACCACACTGTCGGCCAGCAGGGCCAGGGCGAGAGTCAGGAGCGCCAGGGCCAGACCCTGCAGACGCAGGGCAGGCAGTGCGGCCAGGCTTCCGACCAGGGCCGCCACCACGGCGCCAATCACCATCCCGGCCAGCACCGAGAGACCAAAATGCAGCGCCAGTTGGCCGGCGGTGAAAGCTCCGATCCCGGCAAAGGTGGCTTGGGCCAGCGAAAGTTGACCACCCAATCCGGTGAGGAGGGTTATGGACAAGAAGATGGCCGACAGGGCGATCCCCTGGGACAGGGTGAAGACCCAATGGTCGGGCACCCAGGTCAAACAGGACACCACGAACGCCACGGCCAGCACCCTTCCCCCGACGCGAACCACACCGTCCAACTGAGGGGCCCGCAGCGTGGCCGCGGGCGGGGGTAGCGGGGGATCCACCGACACCAGCGGATCGTTCACGTCGTCCAGGTGACGCAGCCCCGGATGGAACAGCAGCAACAACACCAGGATCAGGAACGGGAGAGCAGGCTCCACCCCGGTGGCCAGGATGCTCCCAGACGGCAGGTAACCGGACAGCACCGACTCCAAGGCGCCGAAGGCCACTCCCCCGGCCAGGGCCCACGGCATGCTGCGCAGACCGCCGATGGCGGCGATCATGATGGCGGTGACGGTGAGGATGGTGAAGTCGTTGGAGTTGAGGGTGGCGTACAGGGGCGCCAGCAACACCCCGGCCAGTCCGGCCAGGAGACTCGACACGGCCCAAGCCAGGGAGACCACAGCTTCGGAGTTGACCCCTTCCAATCTGGCCATGCGTCGACTTTCCACGGTGGCCCTCATCTGTAGGCCCAGGCTGGTTGCCCTGATGAGCACGGCCAGGATGGCGGCACTGGCCACGGTGACAATCACCGTGGCCAACTCGTTGCCGTTGACCGGGGTGCTGCCCAGATGGAAGTACACGACGTCGGGGCTCAGTACCAGACTGGGGGGGGCCAAGCGAGGCTTGTTGGAGAACACGATGGTGACGATGTTGGGCAGAGCCACGAACAAGCCGAGTGAGGTCACCACCTTGGCCGTGACGGCCTGGGTGGCTATATGGCGGAACAGGAAACGGTTGAAGGCCAGACCGAGCGCGGGGGCCATTACCACCACGGCCAGAAAGAACGACCACCACTCCCCCGCTCCGTTTTTGACCAGCACGTCGAACACATAGGCCGACATGTAGGCCTGGGCCCCGAAGGCAAAATTGAACACACCGGTGGCGCGGTAAGTCAGGATCAGGCCGATGGCCACGATGGCAAAGTCACAGCCATACGGGATCCCCGGTATGGCGAATGAGATGAAATGACCCAAGTGCCGCCTGGCCTCCTCAGGCTCCCGGGGTTCCCGACGGAGCGGCAACCGGGGTGGGGTTGCCGGTCTTGAAGCACACGAACACGTCGTGACCCTTATTCAGCACGATGTCGAACTTGTTGGTCCCCGCCTTTACGTAGGCCCCGCAGTTGACCGCGTCCGTCGTGGTGTGAGCCAATTTCCAGTTCACCGGCGGAATGAGCCCGTCTCCGTTGAAGTTCGTCATCTTGTTGATGGCGGCCACCAGCTTCCCCTGGGTCAGATTGGGGCCGACCGCCTTGAGCCCCTTGACGAACAGGTCGGCGTTGAGCCAACCCTGCAACGCCACTTCGTTGTAGGTGTACTGGGGCTCGTACTTGTTCATGGTGGCGATGTACTTGTCCAGGCCCGGGAACTTGCCCGGGAACTGCTGGGCCGCCTCGAAGGGCACGTGCTGGACCAGCAGGTACACCCCGCTCATCAAGGACTGGTACTGCTGGAGCACATTGCGGTCGTAGCCGTTGAGCCAGAGCTGTCGAACCGAACCAAGACCATTTTGCTGAAGGGCGCGGGATAGGGCGACGTTGCCGGTCACGTCCATGCAGCTCAGCACCAGGCCGACACCGGCCTGCTTCATGCGCAACACGTCAGAGGTGACCGTGCCGCCCTCGATGCCGGTGGCCAGGTTCTGATAGCCGACCTTGATGCCTTCGGCCTGGAACTGTTTGATGTTGGCCGAGCAGGCGTCGGCCGAGGCCGGCACGTTGTAGGCCAGGACGGCCACGTTGCCGATCGACAGTTTCTTAGCCAGATAGGGGGCATACATTGCCCCAGGGGGGTAAGCCAGCACCGAACCGTCGGAGCCGAAGAGGTTTGGCGCGGGGGACCAGTCCTTGCTTACCACGTAGCCGAAGGCCGGCGTTCCCTGCTGGGTCAGGTACGGGGCGGCGGCAAAGGTGAACGAGGCCACCCCCACAATGGCGAACACGTGGTCCTGGCCCACAAGGGTCCGGGCCAGGTCGACGTTCTGGGTAGGCTGGCTGGCGTCGTCCAGGCTGTACTTGAGGTTGATCTTGCGCCCGTCGACCCCGCCCTGGGCGTTGATCATGTCCAGGTATGCCTTGACCCCGGGGACGACCGGAGCGAAGTCGGCCGCAATCGGCCCCGACTGGGTGGACAGGCTCCCCACGATGATCTCATGAGCCGAGACCCCCGGCGCATTGGAGCTGTTTGTGGTGGCGGTGGGAACGGCGTTGGAGCAGGCCGCCGCGGTGATTCCCAGCACGGCAACCATGGTCACTGCGAGCTTGCTACGTCGGGCGCTCAGCATCTCTTCCCCCTTGTTTTCGCACTCCCCGAGGTCCCCCGGAGGCATCGCTCTGGCCACATTCCCCGCCGGGGCTGACGCCGCTGTCAGTGTAGCGGCCACCCGTCGCCTGAGGCGGGCATGCGCGTCGGCTCCATCACGGACGTGGGCGCAGTACCGTCGGACTGCTGCGGACACCACCCTGCCCCCAGGGCCGGTCCACAGGACCGGGCCCCGCAGCGCCCGGTCCCAAGAAGGAGTCATGCGGTGCCCAACGAGTCTGAATTCGCCACCGCAATCGAGTTCGGAGGCCACATAGGCAAAGACTGGCGGGATTCGACGCCATGGTGGCCCCCGGCGGCCCGAGCCCCGGCCGGAGCCCCCAACGTGGTCCTGGTCGTACTCGATGATGTCGGGTTCGCTCAGCTCGGTTGTTATGGATCCGACATCGCCACGCCGGTGCTGGATGCCCTGGCCCAAGCCGGGGTCCGTCTGGCCAACTTTCACACCACGGCCTTGTGCTCGCCCACCCGGGCCTGCCTGCTCACCGGGCGCAACCACCACCGCAATGCCATGGGCCGGGTGGCCGATCTGGCTGTCGGCTTCCCTGGCTACTGGGGACGCCCGCCCAAGGAGAACGGGTTTCTCAGCGAGATCCTGGCGGCCCAGGGTTACGCCACCTACGCCGTGGGCAAGTGGCACCTCACCCCCGAGGACGAGACAAACATGGCCGCCCCCCGAACCACCTGGCCCCTGGCCCGTGGCTTCGATCGCTGGTACGGGTTCCACGGGGGTGAGACCCACCAGTTCGTGCCCGCCCTGTACCAGGACAACCATTCGGTTCGCCCCCCGGCCACCATCGAGGAGGGCTATCACCTGAGCCAGGATCTGGCCGACCGGGCCATCGAGTTCGTCTCGGACCTGCGGGCCGTCGACGTCGACCGACCATTCTTCTTGTACCTGGCCCCCGGCGCCTGCCATTCACCCCACCAGGCTCCCCCGGAGTGGATCGAGCGCTACGCCCACCATTTCGACGGCGGGTGGGATGCTTGGCGCGACCAGACCCTGTCCCGCCAGGTGGAGCTGGGAATCGTGGCGCCGGAGACCGTCCTGTCCCCCCGACCATCGTGGGTACCGGCCTGGGACGAATTGGATGAGCCCCGGCGGGCCGTGGCTGCCCGGTTCATGGAGTGCTTTGCCGGCTTCTTGTCCCACACCGATCATCATCTCGGTCGATTCTTCGACTTCCTGGGCCAGCTCGATGAGCTGGATGACACCTTGATCATGGTGGTGTCCGACAACGGCGCCAGTGCCGAAGGGGGCCCCGAAGGCTCCATCAACGACGTCCGCCTGTCCAATCTGGATCCCGCCGGCACGGCGGAAATGCACGAGCGCATCGACGAGATCGGCGGCCCGCTCAGCCACAACAACTACCCGTGGGGCTGGACCATGGCAGGCAACACTCCATTCAAGCGCTGGAAGCGCGAGGTCCATCAGGGCGGGGTGGCCGATCCGTGCATCGTGGCCTGGCCCAGCCGCCTGGGTGCGAGTGCCGGAGGCATCCGCCATCAGTTCGCCCACGCCATTGACGTCATGCCGACCATCCTCGACCTGGCCGGCATCACCGCCCCGGCCGAGATCGCTTCGGTTCGCCAGTCGCCCATCGACGGCATCAGCTTCGCTTACCTGCTGGGCGGCCAGGGGGAATCGCAGGCGGGACGCCACCTCACCCAACACTTCGAGATGTTCGGTTCCCGAGCCATTTACCACGAGGGATGGAAAGCGGTCACCTTCCATCCGGTGGGCCCGCTCTACGACGACGGGCTCGACCCCAATGCCTCCTTCGACGATGACATCTGGGAGCTGTACCACGTCGAGACCGACGTTTCCGAAATCCATGACCTGGCCCTCCAACACCCTGACCGACTGGCTGAGCTGGTGGATCTGTGGTGGGAAGAGGCCCGGCGCAATCAGGTGCTCCCCTTGGACAACCGGGTGCTATGGGCGCTGACCCATCCCAAGCCCGACCATCGACCCCCACGGGACCGCTACCGATACTTTCCCCATGGCGCTCCGGTTCCCGAGCAGGTTGGGGCCAACGTCCGCAACCGTTCACACTCGATAAGTGTCGAGGTCGACACCCCGGCCGACGTGACCCCAAATGGCGTACTCCTGGCCCTGGGTTGCGCGCTCGGCGGGTGGTCGTTTCACGTCATGGCCGGCCGGCTGCGCTACGTGCACAACCTGTACGGCAAGGAACGCCACGTAGTTGAGGCAACCGACCTCGTGGCTCCCGGACGCCATGTGCTGTCCCTCCGCTTCGACAAGGACGACGGACCGGGCGGGAGCGTCGAACTGGCTTGCGACGGCCGCGCCGTGGCCGAAGGACGGATTGCCCGGTTCACCCCCTCAGGCTTCAACGGGGTCGGAGTGGGCCTCACCTGCGGTTACGAGTGGGGCCCGGCGGTCGGTTCGGACTATCGGGCTCCGTTCCCCTTCAACGGCCTGATCCACTCGGCCGTTGTGGAGACCACCGGCCCGGTGGTGAGGGATCCCTTGGCCGAGCTGGCCGCCATCCTCGCCGAGCAGTAAAGCCAGATCAGGCCGTCGACCTCGGCTCGAAAGCCACCTTCACCGCCCCGGATTCGCCCTGGTCGGCCAAGGCCCGAAAGGCCTGGTGCCACCGGTCGAGGGGGAACCGATGGGTCAGCATCCCGCTCAGATCCACCCGCTTGGCCTGGACCAGATCCAGGTAGTGGCGGATGGCGTGCTGGCGCACTCCCTCCACCTCTTCGAGACCGAAGGCGTTGGAGCCGACCAAGGACAATTCCTTGAAGTAGACCGGCGTGTACTCCCATCGCCCCGGGGTGTGCACCCCGGTCTGGACCAACACGCCGCGTTCGGCCAGGACCCGAACTCCCACTTCGAGGGTCTCGGGTCGGGCCACGGTGTCATAGACGACGTCGATCCCGCCCGGATGGGCCATGGGCAGACCCGAGTAGCCCGCATGCAGGACACCCCCCGACCACGACGCCAGGGCCTCGACCAGAGCGGAGCGGGGCTCGGGCTCGAGCACCAATGCGGCTCCGAACCTGGTGGCCAGCTCGGCCTGGGCCCGCCATCGGGCCACCACCGCCACTTCCACATCGGGATACAACGACCTCAAGATAGCCACGCTGGTCGCCCCGAGGGCGCCCGCACCGTAGACCAGAGCCCTACCGCCAGACCGAGGCGGGTGGCGGACGATTGCGTGCAGGGACACTGCGAAGGGGTCAGCCAGCACTGCCACGTCATCGCTGATCGAGTCGGGCACTGGAATCAGCATCGAGTCGTGGGCAGCCATGAGGTCGGCCCACCCACCCGGAGCGTCCGTGGCCACCCCGACGTGCACCCCAGGGCCCAGGGCGCCGGTGGTGAAGCTCCAGCACAGGTTGAGATCCCCGGCCACACAGGCCGGACAGGGTGGATCAACTCCCCGGGGACCGCACGTCAGCCATGGGTTGAGCAGGACCCGCTGTCCAACCTCCACACCCCGGGCGGCGGAGCCCAGCGCCACCACTTCGGCGACCACCTCGTGGCCCGGAACGTGAGGAATAGACGAGAAGGCGGCCATGGGATTGTCGACGTCACCCGCATCGAACTCCCCCAGGATCAACTTGGTCTCCGATCCGCACACCCCCGACAGCAGGGGTCGGGTCATGACCCAGTCGGGTCGCACCAGACAGGCATCGGGCACGTCGAAGAGGCCGAATGGGAGACGGTCCAGGCGCTGATCGAGCTCGTCGCCTATTTCGCCATCGGGTAGATCAGCCCCTCCTGTTTGGGGTGGAGCGGGCCGGCCGAACACCAGGGCCTTCACCTACGGGATCCTGGGACTGGACCGGCTCCTGGGGCTTGACCGGCCCCTGGGACTTGACCGGCCCCGGGGGTTGGACTGGCCCCGGGGGTTGGACCGGCCCCAGGGGCTTGGCGAGCCAGGGCCAGCATGCCTTTGACGAAGGCGTCGAAGTCCGCCGTCTTCATCTCCACCACCGCCTTCATGTCGGGCACATAATGCTCCAGGCCGCCGCGGTCCAGCGAGTCGGCAATCCCCCGGGCCACGTCCCCAGCCGGGGTCAGGGGGCCCTGGTAAAACGGGGGGTCGTTGCCGGGCTGGTCCCATATCTCGGTGTCGATGGCCCCAGGCAGTACCAGTCGCACATTTACCCCGGTTCCGTCCAGGTCAGCAACCATCGATTCGCTGAATCCGCACAGGGCGAACTTCGACGCCGAGTAGGCCGCCTCGGTGGCCACCCCCAGGCGGCCCCCCAGGCTGGACACGTTGACTATGGTGCCCCGCCCGGCCTCGACCATTCGAGGTAGCACAGCCAGTGTCATGGCGACGGGAGATAGGTAGTTGACCCGCATGACCCGCTCTACCTGGTCCAAGCACAGGGAAGTGACAGGCCGGCGCATGGGAATACCGGCGTTGTTGACCAGAACGTCCAGACCCTCGAACCAATCCCAGGCCTTTATGGCGAGGTCGGCGGCGGCCTGCGGGTCGGACAAGTCGGCCACCCAAGAGCGGGACCCGGGCGTGTGGGCCCGGCAGGCATCGAGAACCTCGGCCAGCCGGTCGGCTCGCCGGGCCACTATGCCCACTGTGTAGCCGCGTTGGGCAAGTTCCTCGGCCGTTGCCGCGCCGATCCCCGACGAGGCCCCCGTTATAAGGGCGGTGAGGGCCGGACCCGTCATGGCCACATCTCCGTCATTCCCACATCTCCGTCATGGCCAAATCTCCGTCATGGCCACATCTCCGTCATTCCCACATCTCCATCCTTCCATCAGCCCAACATGGCCGTGGCCGATCGCGCCGCCAGGGCCGCGAGGGTCAGGGTGGGTCCGTAGCCCGACGACGTGACGAACACCGACGAGTCGGCGATGACCAAGTTGTCCATACCATGGACACGGCCGTAAGGGTCCACCACCGATTCCTTTGGGTCCCGGCCCATCCGGGTTGTGCCCATGACGTGGCGGCTCATAGGGGCCTCGGGACACGTACGGGCGCCGGGCCCGCCGCTGGACCCGGGCGAGGTGGCCACCGATGTCCACTGCGCCCCCATGGCGGTGAGAACCTCAGCCAGTCGGGCTCCGTGGTGCGCCGATGCCGCCAGCTCATGTGGGTGGGGCTTGTAGGTGTAGCGGGCCACCGGGAAACCCCGCACGTCGCGCACGGTGGGGTCGAGATCGATGCGGTTTGTGGGGGCCGGAAGATCCTCGCCCTGCATGGTGAAGGCCCACAGCCGGTCGCGCAGCGGGGAGGCACGCATCTGGTGCTTGTGCGACGGCCCCCAACCGTAGAGTTTGGCTTCCAATATGGGTAGCCCGGTACCTCCGTGTTCCACCATGCCCCCCCTCATCCAGGGGAGGCCGGCCTGGCGGGCGGCGGCCCGGGAGGCGTCGTCGGGGACCATCGGGTCGTCGTGCACGTGGGTCACGGCCCGCCCCCGTTCGGCGTGGAGGCGGAGCTCCGCGAATCCGCCCACGGCGATCGTTTGGAAATGGACCATCAAATTTCGTCCGATAAGAGGATGGTCGAAACCCGACAACAGCAGCAGGCGGGGGGTTTCCACCGCACCGCCGGCCACCACCACATAGCGAGCATCCATCGAACGCTCCACCCCGTCGGGACCGATGAAGTCCACGCCCGTTGCTCGATTTCGGCTCTTGCGGATTCTCGATACGAAGGTCTCCGGGCGCAGCTCGGCCTGCCCCGTGAGCAGTGCCCGCTGCAACATGGCCACCGGGTCCCCCTTGGCGTGGATGGGGCAGCCAAAGAACGAGCAAAAGCCACAGTTGTTGCAGGCCGGGCGTCCGGCGTAGGGGATGGAGTTGGTCGCCCCCGGGGCCGGATAGGGATGGTATCCCAGCTCTTGGGCCGCTTGGGCCGACAGGGTGGCGCCGTACATGGGCGCCCCTGGGGCCATGGGATAAGGACCCGAACGCCAGGCAGCGAAAGGGTTGGCCCCGGCCTCGCCCGAAACCCCGATGAGCCTTTCCACCTGAGCGTAGAAAGGCTCCAGATCGTCATAGGAGATTGGCCAGTCCGCTACGGCGGCATCGTCCTGAGGCCCGTAGGTGGAAAGTAGACCAAAGTCCTCCTCTCGGAACCGGGGCACCTTGCCGTCGGCGTGAGTCCCACCCCCGCCGACAGTGGACGGGATGGTATTTATGTCGCCGACATAGGAATGGTCCCCATCGCCCGGGCCAGTTCGGAACGTGCGCGGTTCGAGGAAAGGGTCGGGGCCGAGGAAATGGCGAAATACGAACTTGATCTCATCGTTGGAGAAGTCGGTGGCCAAGCGGGTCGGATCATGCGGGTCGATCAGATGATTGCGCCCCTTCTCGAAGATCACCACCGACCACCCCGCCGCCGTGAGAACGTCGGCCGCCGTGGATCCCCCGGGTCCGGATCCAACGATGATGGCGTCCACGGTCACGGTCCGGCCACCTCGGCATCGGTCCAACCCCGGGGCTGGACATCCCCGGTGAAGCCGATTCCAGCCCAGCCCACCTGACCCCGATTGCCCCCGTACTCGGGGGCGCCGTACATGCCCTCGCATGCGTGCTCGTATACCTGGCCGGCAAATTCCGGTTGAAGCCTGAGACGTTCGTCCTGCTCTTGACCCCCAAGGTCGCAAAAGTCGGTTCCCAGGGCGGCCAAGCCCGAGCGGTACTCCTCCTGCCAACCCCTCACCGAGCCATTGAACTCCCGCTCCGGTCGCCCCAGTGATCCCTCGATCCGAGTACGCCAGGCCAGCTCGTCCAGATCACCCAGTCGATGGAACTGGACAAAGTGGGCTCCACCCCCGTGCCGACCCGAAGTCGGCCCCCCGGCCCAGATCCGGGGCGGATCAAAGCAAAACGCCCCCAACAGTCCATCGATATAGTCGGCCACGCCGGCCTCGGTGGCCCCGGGAGTTTGGTCAGCGGGAATCATGCGTTCGCACACCGCGCTCAGGGTCCGGTACTCATCGGAAGTCAGCCATATCGGCATGGGCGCTCGAACCTAACAGGGCAAGCGGGCAGGCGGGCCCACCTCAAGGTTTGTCCCCCCATGATCGCCGGTCAAGGGCAGGCTCGGCGCCACCGCGTGGATGGTCAGGAGGCCGAGAAGGAGACGGGCAGGGACGTGGGCGAGCGAAATGCCAGGCCGTGAATGTGAGGATCGCCACCCGCCTCTGGATCCAGGCTGATGTCGTCGAGGCGGTCGAGAATGGCGTCCACCGCCACCCTGGCCTCCATCCGGGCCAGGTGCATGCCCAGGCACAGGTGGGCGCCGAAGCCGAAGCCCACATGGGGCTGGGGTTCGCGCCAGATGTCGAAGCGGTCCGGGTTGGTGTAGCGACTTTCGTCGCGGTTCGCGGCGCCGAGGAACAGACCCACGTCCGAGTCGGCGGCAATCCGCACCCCGCCCAGTACGGTGTCGTTGGCCGTCCGGCGCAGGATGACGGTCACGGGCGGTTCCCATCTAATGGACTCCTCAAAGGCCCGGGGCAGCAGGCTGCGGTCGGCGCGCACGGCTTCGAGCTGCTCGGGGTTGTTCAAAAGGGCGAACAATAAGTTCCCGGTGGCGCGGTAGGTGGTCTCGACCCCGGCCGGCAACAACAAGCGCAAGAATGCCAGGATGTCTTCGTCGGCCAGGCGTTCGCCGTCCACCTCGGCCACCACCAGGTCACTGATGAGATCGTCGGCGGCCCCTCTGCGCCGCTGATCGATTACGTGCATCAGGTAGGACCGCAATGTCTGCGAGGCGGCCATGCCTCTGTCCCAGTTGGCCGTCACGCTGATCAGCTCCACGGCCCAGCGCTGGAACTTGGGGTAGTCATCCATGGGCAGTCCCAGGATGCGGGCGATGACCTGCACAGGAAAGCCAAAGGTCAACTCGCGAACCAGATCGGCGCGGCCGCTACGGGCAAAGCCGTCGATCAGGTGGTCAACCACCGACCGGACGAGGTCAAGCTCCCAGCGTTGAAGGATCCGGGCCCGAAATGCCGGCGAGACCAGAGCCCTTTGCACCTTGTGCTCGGTCGAGTCCATCTCGAGGATGGTCCGCCCCATGACCGCCCCGGTCACTCCCTCGTAGACTGTCGAGGAGAACGTCTTGTCATCCCGCAGGGCAGCTACCACCTCGTCATGGCCGAAGACCGAGACCGGAGGGGGTCGGTCGCCTATATCCCGGAGAACATCGCCTTGCGGGTCTGATCCGGTGAAGTCGATCTCGCCCACGTGCACTGCGCTTTGCCGGCGTAGCTCGGCCATCCTCGGATAGGGGTCGCGGATGTCCCCGGTGACAGTGTCCTGCAACTCGAAGGGATCAAAGGTCGCCTCGGTGTTCGGCGTGACCGTGTTCAGCGTGACTGTCGAGTTAGCCATGGGGTCCTTCCGTCTTTCCGTCTTCCCGTCTTTCCGTCCGGGCCGGTTCCACATCCTTAGCGTATGTGAGTAATACTAGCAGTATGGATTTACTTCGGCCAGTAGGTTGTCCATACAATTCGTATGAAGCGACGCACGAATAGAATGGGGCCGTCGAAGGGGAAGGCCATGAGCATGCGCAGTCCGGGCCGATGTGTGAACAAAGGCAGGATCTTTTGAGCCGGCGCCAACCCCGGGGCCAGGAGACCCGCCGGCGCATACTGGACGTCGCCCTGAGCGAGTTCGCCGCCCGGGGCTACCACGCAGTGAGCGTGGAGGACATAGCCGCCGCGGCCGGAGTGACAAAAGGTGCCGTCTACTACTGGTTCACCGACAAGGACGACATCGGACGCGATCTTCGCCACGATCTCTTCGAGCGGCTCACCGTCGATGGCCTGGCCGCCCTGGACCCCCAAGCCGACACCGTCTCGGGGATCCGCCAGGCCTTCGTGGTCTTCCTCGACACCCTCGATGATCTTGGCGAGGCCCAGTTCTTCCTACGCGACGCCTGGACCATCCCCGAGCTCGACGTTGCGACCACGGCCGACGGCAAGGATGCCGTGGCCCTGTTGCGGGGGGTACTGACCGTGGGCATGGAGCGGGGCGAGATAGTAGCCCTCGACCCCGATGCCCTGGCCCGGGTCCTCTTTGGCGCCCTGACCGAGGCCACCCTGCACGTGCTCACCACCGGTGATCGCCATGGCACCCTGGCCGTCATCGACCACCTGGTGGCCGGCCTGGGAACCGGTGATCGCCAGGTCAAGCTGGGCGCCGAGACGGGCCACGGCAACGGTGGGTGACGGACCAGTCGGTCGGTCAGTCGGGAATGCACAGGAGTTGGCCATCGAGTTGGTAACCCATCCCCTCGATACGCTTCGCGCCGACGAGATTCAAGCGGCGGTGGCCATCGTGAGCGCCGACCCCAGGCTCGGACCCGACGCCCGCTTCGCCTCGGTCACCCTGGAGGATCCCTCCCGCCAGGCAATCGCCGAGCACCGAGAAACCGACCCCGTCGAGCGCCGGGTACGCCTGGTCGTCGTGCCTGGGCCGGACAGCACGGTTATCGAGGTCACTGTGGCTCTGCCCGCGGGCTCCATCACCACGTGGCAGGAACAGCACGGCGTGCGTCCTGCCCTGCTGATCGAGGAGTGTATGGGGGCCATCGAGGCCGTGCGAGCCGATCCGGAGTGGCGACGGGCCATGGGCCGGCGGGGAATTACCGACTTCGACAAGATCCAAATAGATCCCTGGCCCACCGGAAATTTCTCCCTGGCCATTGAATACAACCGTCGCATCGCACGCTGCCTGTCCTATTACCGCGAGCACCCGACCGACAACGGCTATGCCCGTCCCATCGAGGGAGTGGTGGTCACGGTGGATATCGGGCGGGGGGAGGTCCTCGAAGTCCTCGACCACGGCGTAGTACCCATACCGAGCGCCACTGGTAGCTACTACCCCGAGGACCACCAACCGCTGCGCACTGACCTTTCGCCCCTGGAGATCACCCAGCCGTCCGGGGCCGGCTTCACGGTCGAGGCCAACCTGATCCGGTGGCAGCGCTGGTCGCTGCGGGTGGCCATGGACCCCCACGAAGGCCTGGTCCTGCACTCCGTGGGCTACCAGGACGGCGAGCGCCTTCGGTCCATCCTGCACCGGGCTTCGATCACCGAGATGGTCGTCCCCTATGGCGATCCGGGTCCTATGCACGGCTGGAAGAACGCTTTCGACGCCGGCGAATGGGGGCTGGGGCGGATGGCCAACTCCCTGGCCTTGGGTTGCGACTGCCTCGGAGTGATCTCCTACCTCGACGCCACCTTCGCCGATGAGCGGGGGCGGCCCTACGTGGTGGCCAACGCCGTGTGCATCCACGAAGAGGACTACGGCATCTTGTGGAAGCACCAGGATATGCACGGGGGACGAACCGAAGTGCGCCGCTCCCGGCGTCTGGTGGTTTCGTCCATCTCCACCGTGGGCAACTACGAGTACGGCTTCTACTGGTACTTCTACCTGGATGGGTCGATCCAGTTCGAGGTCAAGCTGACCGGGATCCTGTCCACCCAGGCACTGGGGCCGGGCCAGACGTCCCCCTATGCCACCGGAGTGGCCGAGAGCTTGGCAGCACCCGTCCATCAACACCTGTTTTGCGCCCGCATCGATTTTGAGGTGGACGGATCCGTCAACGAAGTGCACGAAGTCTCCTGCCGGCGCCTTCCCCCAGGCCCGGCCAACCCGTGGTCCAATGCCTTTGCTCCCCAAACGGTGCGACTCGAGTCCGAGCTTGCGGCCCGCCGCGACATCGATCCTGCCACCAGCCGCCATTGGAAGATCACCAATCCCGGGGTCCTCAATTCACTGGGTCAGCCTGTTGCCTACAAGCTGGTTCCCTCCTCCACCCCCACCCTGCTCGCCCATCCGGATTCCAGCGTGGGGCGCCGGGCAGGCTTCGCCCAACACAATCTTTGGGTCACCCCTTACTCGCCCCACGAGAGGCGGGCGGCGGGCGACTACCCCAACCAGCACTCGGGAGGGGACGGACTGCTTCGCTGGACGCAGGCCGACCGTGATTTGACCGGCACCTCCATCGTCGCCTGGTACACCTTCGGTCTGACCCACGTGCCCCGGCCCGAGGACTGGCCGGTGATGCCGGTGGAGTACTGCGGGTTCCACCTGGTTCCGACAGGTTTCTTCGATGCCAACCCGGCTCTCGACGTCCCCCCACCGCAAGGGCACTGCCAGTGAGTTGCGGGGCCGTCCCGTCAGGTGACTCGGTGCGAGGGTGAGTCCGTCGGGTCAATGGGACTGAGGTGCCGGGGATGAAAACGAGGGGTGAGCAGGTCGCCTCTCGCCCCCCCTCCGCCCTTCAAAACAGCCATAACCGAGGAGTGGGACAGAACGAATCCCCCTCCGACCAGAACCAAGAGGGAAAGTGCCTCCAGGGGTCCCCGGGCCCCGTCGGTCTGCAGGTTGTCGCCGAAGAGGGCGACGCCAATGGCGATGCTGACCAGCGGATCGACCAGCACCAAAGCGGCCTGCGAGGCCCCGATGGGTCCGGCGTGAAAGGCGTTCTGGGTGAGGAAGACGGACAGCACCCCGAAGATGGCCAACCCGTAGGTCTGCCAATGAGTGAAGATACCCAGCCAACTCTGGGCCGCGTAGTGGGTGACAACCTTGGTCATCGAGGCGGTGAAGGCATACCCGATGGCCGCCCCGGTTCCGAACATGGTGGCCCGCCACCAGCGGGG
>JBOGIG010000060.1:0-11156 GCA_050742455.1 Acidimicrobiales bacterium | reverse complement strand
TCTATAGGTCCCGTTGTCATTCCCTCACAGGCGCGAAGTTGGTCAACGAAGGTCGGGTCAGGTGAAGTCATGATCCTCAAGATCCTTTAGGTTCGGGGCAGGCCAAGGACGCGTTCTCCGATGACATTGCGTTGGATTTGATCGGTGCCCCCGCCGATGCGGACGGCGAACTGCCCGAGAAACTGGCGCTGCCAGAAGTCGTTGTCAGGGGTGGCGTTGTCCATGAGCATTCCCACCGGGCCAAGCACCGATTCGAATAGGTCGGCCACTGCGGCGCTGTGGAGGGAGTAGGCCAGCTTGAGCACGGAGGCCTCGGCCCCCGGCATGCGACCCTGGCTGATGGCCGTCTGGGCCCGCAACCCCAAAAAGCCCAGGATCCGCTTGCGGGTGTAAGCGGCGGCCAACCCCTGGCGTTGCATCGCATCCCCGCTGGCCCCGGTCGTTCGGGCCAGGGCCACCAGATCGTCGAACGACCACGAGGCATTGCCTCCACCGATCATGGCCCGCTCGCTGCCCAGCGTGGTGCGGGCTACCGACCATCCCCCGTGGAGGGGACCGATGAGGTTGTCAGGGCCGATCAGAACATCGGTGAGGAAAACCTCGTTGAAGTGGGATTCCCCGTCCATCTGGCGCAGGGGACGAACCTCGATCCCCGGTGACCGCATGTCCAGTACGAAGTAGCTGATGCCCTGATGCCGAGGCGCATCCTTGTCGGTCCGGGCGAGGAGGATGGCCCAGTCCGAGTGCTGGGCCCCCGACGTCCAAACCTTTTGGCCGTTGATCTTCCAGCCCCGGTCGTTCGGGGTGGCCGTAGTCGAAAGTGAGGCCAGGTCCGATCCGGATCCGGGCTCGCTGAAGAGCTGGCACCAGATCTCCTCCCCGCGCAACAGGGGCTCGAGGTAGCGCTTTTTCTGGGAGTCGCTGCCATGGGCGATCAGAGTCGGACCGACCATTCCCAGGCCGACGGCAAATGCTCCGGTGGCCACGTCGAAGCCGGCCTGCTCGGCGGAGAAGATCATCTGTTCGACGGCGGTGCCACCCCGCCCGCCGTATTCCACCGGCCAGGTGATCCCGGCCCAGCCGCCCTGGAACAGCCGGGCCTGCCAGGCTCGACATTCGTTCACGTGCCCAGCTTCCCGATGTACAGCTTCCGGGTGCAGCCGGGCATTGGCTTGGAGCCACGCTCGGGCTTCGGCCCTGAAGGCGGCCTCGGTGGGCGAATCGTCAAAGTCCACGAGTGGCCGATCGACGCCACGGCCCTGTCATGTGCCGTACACGGGGACGGGCGGCGTACCCATCTTCACCAGTTTGACGACAACGTCGTCCAACTCCGCCGGGTCCCAGCGCCCGTCGTGGTCGGCTTGGGGACCCTGGCTCCATCCCTGGGCCAGTCGGATCATTCCTCCGGCCACCTCGAACACCTGCCCAGTGACGTCTCGGGATCGATCGCTGCCCAACCAGGCCACCAAGGGGGCCACGTTGTCGGGGTCCATGGCGTCGAATCCGATATCAGGCTTGGCCATCATGTCGGCGAATGCCGTCTCGGTCATCCTTGTTCGGGCGCTCGGGGCGATGGCGTTGACGGTGATGCCGTAGCGAGCCAGCTCTGCCGCTGCCACAAGGGTGAAGGCGGCGATGGCGGCCTTGGCCGCCGAATAGTTGGCTTGGCCCACACTACCGGCCAACCCCGCCCCCGAACTGGTGTTGACTATGCGGGCCGAGGGCGTCTCCCCCTTCTTGCTCAGCGCCCGCCAGTGGGCCACAGCGTGGCGCAGCGGGGCGAACATGCCCTTGAGGTGAACCGCCATGACCGAGTCCCAGTCATCCTCGGTCATGTTTACGATCATTCGATCTCGCACGATCCCGGCATTATTGACCAACGTGTCGAGGTGTCCCCATTCGTCCAGGGCGGACTGCACCAGCCTTCGAGCCCCCTCGAAGTCCGACACGTCATCCCCGTTGGCGATGGCCCGGCCCCCGCCAGCCCGGATGACGTCAACTACTTCTCCGGCCGGACCGGGCGAGGAGCCCGATCCGTCGGGGGCGGCACCGATGTCATTGACCACCACCGAGGCGCCCTGGCGGGCGAATTCCAAGGCGTGGCCCCGACCGATGCCCCGACCGGCTCCGGTGACGATGACGACCCTGCCGTCACAGATCCCCGCCACTACAGCTCCCGAGCCCGCCATCCGGCCGGGGTGGAGTTTTCCAGCAGCAGGCGGGTAGCCAACTCCAGCTCTTCGCTGACCGAGCCCACGTTCTCCCACCCATTCACCCAGCCGAGCAAGGTCGAGAACCAGACATGGGACAGCACCTGAACTACACCGGCCCGGCGTCGGGGATCGACGTCGGTCATGGGAGCCGAAAGCAGCTCGCCCATGATCCGGGTGATCTGGACCTGACAGGTCGATACGGCGGGGTCGGGGGACGACACCGCCGTGAGCAACGCCGCGGTCAGCTTGGGCTTGCGCTCCATTGATCGGGTGGCTCGCATGACCACCTCCACCACCCGGTCGGCGCTGGTCTCTCCCTTGGGAGGATGCTGGGCCAGTCGCGTCTGGAGGTCTGACACCCACTCCACCAGGGTGGCGGCCAACAGGTGGTCCTTGGAGGCAAAGTAGCGGTAGATCGTACCCAGGGCCACGTTCGCCGTGGTGGCCACGTCACGCATCTGCACGGCGTCATAGCCGCCGTTGGCCCCGAGGGTCATAGCGGCCAGGATGACCCGATGCCGCCGATCAGCCTGGCTGCGGGTCAAGGTGTCGTGGTTGGTTTCCATTGCTCGATTATGGCGGTGAGGCCGTCTAAGCCGGCTCGGCGGCCAGCATGGACCCCAGCCTCAGCAGTTGCGCCGTCGCCCCACCCAGGGTTAGCTCCAGGTGCTTGGCCCACAAGAAGTAGCGGTGCAGGG
Organism: Acidimicrobiales bacterium; assembly: GCA_050742455.1. Taxonomy (GTDB): domain Bacteria; phylum Actinomycetota; class Acidimicrobiia; order Acidimicrobiales; family JBOGIG01; genus JBOGIG01. The sequence goes on along the minus strand of JBOGIG010000060.1, from coordinate 8,245 downwards.
GATAATCTCGATCCACCCCGATGCCGCCGTGGAGATGCTGGGCGGCGTGTACAACCCGCTGGCCCCCGTCGGCGGCCCAGAACTTGGCCACGGCCACGGCCTCGGCCGAGGGGAGGCCGGCCGCCAGGCGCCAGGCCGCCTGCCAGGTGGTCAACCGCACCGCCTCGGTATCGATGTAGGCATCGGCCGCTCGTTGGCCCACCGCTTGGAAGGTGGCGATGACCTTGTCGAACTGCTTGCGATTCTTGGTGTACTCGGCCGTGAGGGCCAAGGCCTGCTCGCATACACCAACGGCGGTGGCACAGGTGGCCACGGTGGCTCGTTCCACGATCCAATTGAGGATGTCAGCGCCCTGTCCTGGGCCGCCCAGGCGGTCACCCGGATCGACCTTGACCGATGACAGCTCCAGGTGGGCTTCGGGGATACCCGTGGTGGTGTCCTGGCGTTGGCGGGACAGTCCATCGGCCGAGGTAGGCACCACGAACACGGTCACCTCACCGTCGGGGTCCGTCGCCGGAACCAGGACTGCTTGGGCCTCCAGACCGGCGGGGACGCAGATCTTGATCCCGTCGAGAAGCCACGATTCCCCCTTTGGCGAGGCCTTGGTCACCGGATGGGCCAGGTCGGCGCCCGGCTCGACCAGGGCGGCAGTGAGCACGACCTCACCGGCAACCACCCCGGGGAGGTAGGCCTGGCGCGCTCCGGGTGATCCGAATTCGGCCAGGGGCATGGCCCCCAGGGCCAAGGTGGCCAGGACCGGCACGGGGGCAGCCCGGCGCCCCACCTGCTCCAGGATCAGGCACAACTCGATGAAGCCCAGCCCCGACCCCCCCACGTCCTCGGGCAGGCAGATGCCCAACAGGTTGGCCTTGGCCAACTCTGACCAGGTGGCGGGGTCGAAATACTCGCCGGCCCGGCTCATCTCCCTCAGTCGGTCGTCGTCGAGTCGACCCTCCAGGATCTGGGCCGCCAGGTCGGATATGGCCTGTTGCTCCTCGGAAAAGGAAAAGTCCACGTCAACTCCTAAGTTGGGGGCCTGCGGCCCGGGTGGGGGCCTGCGGCCCTGGTGGGAGCGCCGATGCCGGGCCGGCCAGGGCAGGCAGTAGAGGCAGGGGGGTACAGGTGATCATGGCAGAACCTTCAACGCAGGGATCGGGGGAGGCCCAAACCGAACATGGCGATGAGATCGCGCTGTATTTCGTTGGTTCCACCACCGAAGGTCAATATGAGCATGCTGCGATAGAGGGTCTCGAGTCGTGAGGCCGCCACGGCGTCGGGCGAGTTGGCCGTTAGGTAGCCGGCCTGGCCGACAACCTCGAAGAGGAGGCGAAATGCCTCTAGGTAGAACTCGGTCCCGAAGGCCTTGATGGACGAGGCGTCGGCCACGTTCAAGTGACCCTGGGTGGCCGTCCACGCCACCTTCCAGTTGATGAGTTTGAGGAACTCCAGGCCGGCATGGACCCGGGCCAGGTTCAACTGGACCCACTCCTGGTCGATGACCCTGGTCCCGTTGGCCAGCTTGGTTTCTTGGGCCCAGACCCGGATGTCCTGGAGAGATCGTTCCACGACCCCGGGGGCACATAGCGTCACTCTCTCGTGATTGAGCTGGTTGGTGATGAGGCTCCAGCCGTTGTCCACTCCCCCCACCAGATTGGTGGCCGGCACTCTCACGTCGACGTAGAAGGTCTGGTTGATGTCATGCTCGCCCAGCAGGCGCATGGGCTCCACCGTGATTCCTGGGGTGTCCATAGCTACGATGAACATCGAGATGCCCTTGTGCTTTTTGACCTCGGTATTGGTCCGGGTGGCCAGCCACACATAGTCGGCATCCCCGGCCAGGCTGGTGAAGATCTTCTGGCCGTTGATGACGTACTCGTCGCCGTCCGGTTCGGCCCGGGTGCGCAGGGCGGCCAGGTCGGTGCCCGCCTCGGGCTCGGTGTAGCCGATGCAGAAATGGATCTCCCCGGCCAGGATCTTGGGCAGGAAGAACTCCTTCTGCTCGGTCGTGCCGTAATTCATGATGGTCGGTCCCACCGTGTTGACGGTGAGCATGGGCACCGGCGCCCCCGCCCTCATTGACTCGTCGAAGAAGATGAACTGCTCGATGGCCGATCGACCCTGGCCCCCGTATTCGGTGGGCCAGCCGATGCCCAGCCAGCCGTCCTGGCCCATCTGGCGCACGATGCGGCGGTTGGCCTCGCCTACCCCATGGCCCTGGGCGAGCTCGGCTACGACCTCGGGGGTGAGAAGTTTGTGGTAGTAGTGGCGCAGCTCCTGGCGCAGGTCCTGTTGTTCTTGTGTGTAGCCGATGTACATGTGAATTTCACCCCTGGTCCCTGACCTACCCTGGCCCCGAGGTCGAACCAGCGCTCTGGACCACTGGATCGTTACTGTAACACGTTATATTTCGCTCAGTCCCAGCCGGCGAAGCCGTAGCGGTCGTGGGGACCCAGCACCATGTACTCGAACAGTCCGTGACCAACCAAGTCGCCGGTGCGGAATCGGGCCACGCTGTCGCACAGCCCCCACATGGCGCCGGCCTGGACCGGATCGTTCAGGTCGTAGCTGACGCTTTGAACCTTGCTCGGCCCCTGGTACATGCCGTGGCGCCAGTCGGCGTCGAACCCGTATCCGGTGCCCATTCCCACGTGGAGGGGGAGCAGCGGCGTGACCTCGACCTCCAGCGGGCGACCGTCCGGTTCGGTCATTTTAAGCTTGGCGCTTTGCACCGTCCGGGTTCCGGAGACGAACACCAGCTCATGATCGGGGCGACCCAACAGCTCGGGACTCCTGCCTGCCGACTCGGGGTAGACCCGGACCGCTTCCTCCAAGACCCTGGTGCCATCGGACTCCTCCTGGGTGATGAACAGGATGGAGAACTCGTCGAACTGCATGGGGGCATAGAGCCAGAAGAACCCGCCCGGAGGCCGCGTGGCCTGGATGCCGGGGGGTTCAGGCTCGCCCACCGGGCGGATGCCCCAGGAGCGATCTCGTGATCCCCACCAGTGATCGGGGGTTACCTGGTGGGTTTTGTCGTTGAAGGTGAGTGTGCCCGACCACGTTCCGGTCTGGGCCATGCGCTTGGAGTCGATTATGACCCGAGAGCCCTGGCGATGCTGGTGGCGGGGCTCCTCGTAGGCCACGACGGCCCCCGTCCACGTCAGGTCGCAGGCCAGGCCCCACTCGTTCTCGTCACACACAACCCTCAGCCGGCGGAGACCCTCGATCACTTCCACGTGCAGGGGGCCGACGGTGGTGTCCAAGCGATCGGCGCCCAGTTCCTTGGAGGCTCGCACAACCTGTTGTAGGCCGGCGTCCCTCACTACCAGGAAGGCATCGGCCACCCCCAAGTTGGGGTACTGGCCCATGCCGAAGACCATGAACAACTCGTCACTGCAGGGATGGGCATTGAAGTAGTAGCGGTCGTAGAAGTTCCGGTCGCTCGGACCGACGTGGCGCATGACCTCTGCCACCTGGTGGATGGGAAGGTCGTCCAGTGCGGACAGCATGGCGGATCCTTTCGCGCTGCGGTCGATGAGCGCCACCTATCGTCTGGCCTGCGGCTGGTCCCGGTGGCGGCCGGGCCAGGTTATCGGCCCCACCCCGATAGAGGTGACGATCCGTCAGGACGACTTGGCCGACCTGGCCCCCGGGGGCGGCTTTGGTCTTCAGGCCGACTTGGCTGTCGCCGCGCCAGCCGCGCCGCCCGCGGCCCGAGCCGTGTGCCGGGTCGGGGCGCCGCCCGCGGCCTGCGAGTTGGTCCCCGCCCGGCCGGGTGGCTTGGCAGGGCGCCGCCGCCCCGAGCCTTTGCCCTTGGGATCGGGGGCCAGGGCCTGGGCCGCGGCAGAAAGCTCGGCCATGGCCACGTCGAAGTCACGGGCCAGGTCCCACAGGTCCGGTACCAGTTCGCGACACGAGATGAGACCGACGTCGATGGCGTCCATGTAGCTCAGGACCGTGATGTTGAGCCCGGCGCCCTCCATGACCGGACCCAACGGCGACAGCATGGTCAGCTTCGCTCCGCCCAGGTACAGGGGGAAGGGTGGACCGGGAACGTTGGAGATGACCAGGTTGTGAATGGGCCGGTGACGGTCGGCCAGCTTCATCGACGTGTAAGCCCGCGAGGCCATGGAGAATACGGCCGGGGCGGCGAATTGAGCCCAGTCGGTCAAAGTGGTGGCGCCGATCGCCTGGTGTTCCTCCTTGGCCGAGCGGGTGGTGGCCGATACGTGGGCCAAGCGGGCTCCGGGATCGGCCAGGTGGGTGCCGATGGAGGCGAACATGGCCGATATCTGATTGGCCCCTTCCACGCCCTCGGTGCCTCGTACCGATACCGGCACCACCGCCACCAGCGAAGTCTCAGGCAGGCAGGCCCGGCGAAGGAGGTAGTTACGCAGGGCTCCGCCGCACAGGGCCAGGATCACATCATTGACGGTGACGCCAAAGGCCCGTCTCACCGCTTTCACGTCCTGAAGGCTCAAGCGGGTACCGGCCACGCTGCGATGGGCCGTCACCGATCCGGAAAAGGGCGTCCGGGGGGCGGAGAACGGGGCCGGCATGTTGGGGCTGGCCGGGTCGCGCCGGAGCCTGACCAGATCCCGCACCGAGCGGGTGGCGGCCGGCAGGATCCGGGCCAGCTGCAAGGGTTGGCGGGCCAACGATCGAGCCGCATGGGCCACCAGCTCCCAGTCATTGGGGATGCGTTCGAACTCGGGTGGGTCCTCGATGGGGGCGGGCTCGGCCGCCTTGGGTTCCAGGTCGAATAGGTGAACCATGGTCTCGGCTCCCGATACCCCGTCGATACTGGAATGGTGAACCTTGGCCAGCAGGCCGAAGATGTTGGGGCCCACGCCCTCGACCACGTATATCTCCCATAGGGGCTTGGTCCGGTCCAGCTGGCGCCCGGCAAAGTCCGACGCCATGGTGGCCAGCTCTCGGATCCCACCGGGGGAGGGAACGGCCATCCGGCGCACGTGGTAGTCCAAGTCGAATCCGGGGTCCTGCACCCATATGGGGAAGTGGAGACCGAAGGGAACGCCTACCGGTCGGCGCCGGAACTCGGGGAGCTGGCCCAGTCGGTTGGCGATGTGGTCGCGGACCTTCTCGAAGCTGTAACCCCCGGGCATGGCCGTGGCATCGAAGGTCGAGACCATGCAAACGTGCATGTGGTTGGTCGGAGTTTCCAGGGACAAGAACGCCGAGTCCACCCCACTCAGTCTTTGCACCTCCCACCTCCCCATCCACGACCGGGCTCTTACCCTGGGACATGTTGGGGACTGCCCGGACGCAAGCGCGATCGTATCAGCACACCTCTCGGGCGCAATGGGCGACGTCAGGCGGGGCTTCACTTGACTTCTCTGACGGATATGTCATAGTTGTCCCAATTGACCAATGTGGCAGGGCCGCAACTGGGGGCAAGGGGAGGCAGCATGGCGCGGTCTGTTGACCAGGGGACCAATCGCCGGGGTACCGGTCAGCGTCAGAGGACCGGTGGGCGCCGGGGTACCGGCGAGCGTTACGGCACCCGTGAGCGTCGCGGGGCCGCCGTGGTGGGAGTGGCGTCGCTGATCTGCGGGCTGGGTGGGGGTATCAGCGCGGCATGGGCGGTAAGTGCCGGGCCTTACAGCCCGGCCAATCAGGACTGCCCTGCCAACGCCGACGCCAACACCACCCAAACGGCGACGCCGGGCTGTCATAATTCCAAACTGCTGGTCACCGACTCGGCCGGCCATCGTTATGTCCAGGTGGGTACGGTCCAGGAGGCCCAGGGAGACAACGTCCACGCCGCCGACGTCTCGGTCACCCCCAACGGGTCGCCCGATCCGGGTTCCCCCTCGACCGCGGTCCACCTCGACACCAACTACCAACCCATCCCCAAGGGCCAGTGCGGGCTTGAGGACATCGCCCTTTACCCCGTTGAGGTGTTGCTCTTCGCCGCGGGCCAGTCCGGGCCGCCATGCTCCTTGAATCCCACGATGTGGGCCCTTCCCACTGGGAGTCCCAGCCTGGGCCCGAGCGTGCAGGCCGGCAGCCTCAATCCTTCTATCGCGGCCCTGGCCGGTGGTGGTCAGGTTTATTTCGGTGGGGATGACAACCTCGACTCGGGGGAACACGACGGTGTCGACGGCCTTTACCATACCAACCAAGCCGTCAACGGTCCCTCTGATGGGGGTGGCTTGAACCTGTATTGGCAGCCCGGCGCGGCCTCGGGATGGGCCGGCGCCATCCAGGCAGCCCTGGCCGGATCGCCGGCCGGGCTGGCCCAGAACCCGGTGCCGGTGGCGGGAGGCGGCGGTGGGGCTTGTGCCGATGGGATCTGCGCCGGCGCCTACTCCAGCCGGCGGACCGTCTATCAGGGTGGGGGGGGTTCCGGTCAAAGTCGGGATGTCTATAACTACAACTCCAAGACCTTCGGTCCCTATACCTGCAACAGCGGCTCTCCGGCCAACGAGAAGGCCTGCTCCGACCCATCCCAGGGGGGAATTACTGGGGGGATGAACTCCTACCGCCAGGCCGAGGCCAGCAACGTAGTGGTCCAGCCCGGGGTCCAGGTTTACGCCGATCCCGATCCCCAGGGCTCTCCCGTACTGCCGTCGCAGCTCTACCCTCTACCGGCCGTCTATGTCGGGACGTGCGGGGTGGTCCTGGGTGGTGGGGGCGTGGGCGCCCCACCCTCGCCCTTGACCAACCACGCCGGGCAATTGGTCCTGGCCCCTACCGGCTGTTAGGCCCGTGGGCGGGCGACACGGCTTGGTTCGGAGGGCCTCATGGGCGCTGACCGTGGCCATGGTCATAACCGCATCGTTTTTTCCCGGTTGGGTTCCACCGGCTGGAGCAGGTCCCTCATCTGTTGCTTGTGCGCCGTCGTGGCCCATGTTCCAACACGACGTGACGCGCTCGGGAGCGGCGGGGTGCCCGGACCAATCCCGCTCCCCATCCCTTGATACCGGCAGTGCCCCCCTGGGTCCCCGCAGCGCGGCCTTCATGGCGCCACGGTGGTTCCACCCCACCTCGACGCCGGTCACGGCGGAGCCGGTGGTGGTGGGCAACACCCTGTGGGTGGGAGACGCGGGTGGGAACTTCGCCGCTCTCGACACATCCACCGGGGCTCCCCGCTGGTCCTTCTCGGTCATAGCCAACCCGATTCACGTCGACTTGCACCAGCCTTCATACGGGGAGATCACGTCGACGGCCGTCTGGCGGGCGGGCCGGGGTCACGGAGACCCCACGGTCTACTTCGGGGGCGGGGCCACCCTTTACGCCCTCGACGCCAACACGGGTCAGCCCCGCTGGGCCACCGATCTCGATCCCTCATCACCGGGCAGTGTGGTGGAGATCGAATCGTCCCCCCTGCTCGTCAACCTCCCCGGAGGACCGAGCGAAATAGTGGTGGGCACCGACACCAACGAGACCGAGGGCACCGACCGAACCGGGATGGTGGCTCTCGACGCCAACACCGGGGCTCTGTTGTGGAAGTACGAGCTCGAAACGGGACAGGTAGTGCATTCGTTGGATCCGGCTGGCCCCTCCGATCGCGGCTCTGGTTGTGGCGACGTTTGGTCGTCCCCGGCCTTTGACGCCGCCGACAACGCGGTCGACTTCGGCAGTGGCAACTGCAACAATCCCCCACCCGGCACCGCCGTGACCCGTGAGGCCATCTGGTCGCTGGACGCCCGCACCGGTCAACTGCGCTGGGTGTTTGCCCAGGGGGGCCACAAATCTGATCCGGTGCACGCACCCGACGATGACTTCGGGTCATCCCCGGTCATCCTGGCCCGGGCCGGTGGGTCCCCCGAAGTGATCGAATCCAGCAAGTCCGGATATGCCTACGCCGTCGACGGGGCCACCGGGGCGTCACTATGGTCGACCGAGGCGGCCCAGCCGGGCCAGAGCGGGCCCAATCTGGCCGGGGCCATCGGCGGCTTCATAGGCGGGGCGGCGACGGGGCGGGCCGGATCACGTCGAGCCTATTTTGCCGCCTCGGCCGTGCCCCTTCCCTTCGCCGGAAACGGGATCACTCAGGCCGGGGTGACCCTGGACCCCTCGGTCCTCACCCATCCAGGCCGCCTCGAGTCGCTTCACGCCCTTGACGCCGCAACCGGAGCGGTGCTGTGGGACGCTCCTGTCTCCCTGCCCACCTATGCCCCGGTGACCTATGCCGACGGGCTGGTGTTCGCCCCGGGAACGGTCTCCCTGGCGGCCGAGGCCTACGACGCGGCAACGGGACTGGTGGTATGGGTGGCTC
>JBOGIG010000059.1:0-11914 GCA_050742455.1 Acidimicrobiales bacterium | reverse complement strand
CGCATGCTCGTGGTGCTGGGCGAGATGATCGAGAGCCCGGCTGACTCGGCCACCATCGCATTGGGCGGGAGTCGTATCGAGTTCCATGCGCTGGGGCGCCCCAACGGCCCCATCGGGGTGGCTCGCAATTGGGCTTCGTCTACGAAGTCGGGCTCGGCTGACAGGTCAGCGCCGGCCGAGAGCCACGGTGCTCATCCCAGTAGCGACCAGGCCACGTCCGAGGACGGCGGCCCGGTGTCGGGACCGCCAGGTCTTCTCCATCTGTGGGCCGACCCCGAGGGCGAGCCTGACGGCGAGACCCCCGAACAGGCGGACGTGGGATTGTGGGAGCAGGGGGTCAACGCGGCCAGGGCCGGGGCGCACAGCGAGGCGCTGGGGTATTTTGAAAAAGAGGCGGCAGACGCCCTCGATGGGGAGTCGCCGGCTCGGGCCGCCATTGCCTTGCGGTCGGCGTCGGCCGAGGCCGAGCTCCTCGGTCGCTCGGACACGGCCAATCGCCTCTTGCGCACGGCGGGCAAGCGCTACCTTGACGTGGCCGAGACGGCCCACACGCCGCTTCGGGGGATCCGCCAGGCCTACGAGATGGCGGCCAAGTGCTTCTTGCAGGCCGGAAACTTGAAGATGGCCGAGACGGCCATCGTGCGGGCCCGGTCTCTCGACGACGCCCTCGGCTAGGCGTCATGCGGGTGATGTTGACCACCGAAGGCACCTACCCGTACTTCGCCGGTGGGGTGTCGACCTGGGCCCACGCCCTGGTGTCGGGAATGCCCGAGCACCACTTCGACGTGGTGGCCGTGGCCCCCCATCCTCACGTGGGCCGTCGCTTCGAGGTACCCCCCAACACTTCGGTGCTGACCGTGCCCCTTTGGGGGGCCGAGCGGGTGGAGGAGTACCTCCCCGGCACCGAGGGCGCTTTCACCGGCGCCCGTACCACCGGGAGGGTCATCGGGGCCCACTTCCTGCCCCTCATCGAGCACTTGGTGGACCAGTTGGTGCTGTCGTCGGGCGACGCGGCGGGCATCGGGGACTCGGTCACGGCGCTCGCCGGGCTGTGCGGCCGCTACGACCTGCGCAAGGCCCTACGCGACGAAAGGGTATGGAAGCTGGTCATGCACCACCTGTCGTCCCATCCTCTCTATCGCCACGCGAGCCTGGAGTCCGTCATCGACCTGGCCCGGTCGCTGTACCGCTATCTCATGCCCCTGGCCCTGCCCCTGCCCCGGGCCGATCTGTCCCACAGCTCGGCAGCGGCCATCTGTGCCCTGCCCTGCCTGGTGGCCAAGCTGCGCGACGGGGTGCCCATCATCCTCACCGAGCACGGCATCTATTTCCGGGAGCGGGTCCTGCAGTTGGTGCGGGACGACACCACCACCCTGCGCAAGGTGATGTTCGCCAACTTCTACCGGGGGGTTGCCCAGGCCACCTACGGCCACGCCGACGTCATCGTCCCGGTGTGCACCTACAACACCACCTGGGAGGCCGAGCTCGGGGTCGATGACGCCCAGATCCGCATCATCCACAACGGGGTCGACCCCGACCTCTTCGAGGCGGCGGAGTCGGACACCACCCGCCCGACGGTGGCATTCGTCGGACGCATCGATCCCCTGAAGGACATCCTCACCCTCATTGCCGCGGCGGGTTTGGTTCGCCAGGCCGTCGGTGACGTCATCTTCCGCCTGTACGGCCCCGACGCCGACGAGGCCTACGCCGCCCAGTGCCGCAGGGCCGTGGCTTTGGCCGGGTTGGAGTCCGTCGTGATCTTCGAGGGTCCTACCAACGACCCCGCAGGCGCCTACCGGGACAGCGACGTGGTGGTCATGTCTTCGGTGTCGGAGGGCTTTCCCTTCAGCGTCATCGAGGCCATGATGGCGGCCCGCCCGGTGGTGGCCACGGCGGTGGGCGGGGTATCCGAGGCCCTCGATGATCCAGACCTGATGGTCTCGCCCCGCAATCCCCAGGCGCTCGCCGCCGGGCTGGTGCGGATACTGGGGCTGAGCGAATTGGATCGGCGCAACCTGGGCCTGGCCCTACGGGAGAGGGCCGTTCAACGGTTCTCTCAGGTTCAGTTCCTCGACGGCTACACCACCCTGTACGAAGAGATGAGGGCTCGTGTCGCCTAATCCCCCCCGCTCTGGCGGCCCGGCGACGTACCGGCCCAAGGCCGTGCTCGACTTCGAGCGGGACCTGCACTCCGAGGCCCGAACGGTGCTGGAGGCCAGCCATCAGCCCCAGAACCCCTTCGAGGTGGCCGTGGTGCTCGAAAGCGGCGGCTACGACCAATCGGCGGCTCGCCGCCTCGGCTCGCCCGACGTGTTCGATCTGGCCCGAAGGGTCTTCGAGGTCATCGATCTCTACTCGCCTTCCCCCGCCGAGCTGCGCCGTCACGCCTCTCGTCCCCACCAGTCCGCCCTGTCCCCTGCTCCGCCCGGGTCAGCCGGTGCGGTGCGGGCCGGGGCCGACCAGGATCGCATCACGGCCCGGCTGTTGGCTCGCTGTGTTTTCTACTCCCTGCCCTGGCTGCTGGCCGTCATTGCACTCGCCGTGTCGCGGGTCTCTTTCTGGTCCACCATCACCACGGTCCAGTTCTCCTCGGCCATCAGCCTGGCTCTGTTCGTGTCCCTCATCCTCACCGGGGCGGTGATCCAGGCCTTCGCCCGCCGGGGCACGTTCTACGCCCTCCAGGGCAATCGAGCCCTTCTGGCCTGGACGACTCGGTGGACGCTCGGAGGCGGGGTGGCCGCCGTGGTGATCGTGTTTGTTGGGATGTATTTCGGCTTGGAATATGGACTGGCGGCCTACACTCCCGATGCCAATCGGTCCTTTTTGTGGTTCGGGCTGTCCATAAGCGCCTTGTTGTTGTCACTGGCCCCTCTCTACATGGCCCGGGCCTTCGGCCTGGTGACCCTGGCCGCGGGATCCGGGGCGCTGTTTGTCATCGTGGCGGGCAAGGCCATCACCCACGGCAACTACATCGACCCCTTCGTCGCCATGCACGTGCAACTGGTGGCCATCTGGATCGTGGTGGTGCTGGCCGGAGCGGCCGACTGGTTCGTCCTGCGCCGCTTTACTGTGCCTACCGGCGCCGTGGCCCACGACCGGGTTAGGCCGCCTCACCTGGGGGCGGCGGCGCGATCGGTGGCCGGCTACGCCGCCTACGGGGCGTGCTTCTTCCTCCTCATCATCGCTGACCATTTGGTGGTGGGTGGCCTGTGGCACGGGCACTTCGTCTATGACGGCCACTACGAGCTGGCCGTGGGCGTCGGGCTATTGGTCCTCATACCCACCCTCACCTACGTGGCCTCGGTCAGTGAGATCTTTCCCGGGGTGGTGCGGTCCTGTCTCACCCGTTACTCGGTGAGCCGGGCCGACGAGATGCGACGCGACATGCGAGCCTTCTATGCCGGCCACCTGCGCACCCTGGGCGCAGTCGGCCTCGGGGCGGCCGGTGTGTTGTTGGTGGCGGGCGCGGCCTTCGCCACGGCCAGCTCCATCACCGCCGGTCTGGCCGGTGTCTACGGGATCTTCGCAGGAGCCCTGGCTTCTTATCTCCTGTTGTCGGTAGGGGTCCTCAACGCCGGGCTGTTGTTCAGCCTCAGCCGACCCGCGGCGCCGGCCCTGGCCGCCGTTGCCGGCACAGTGGTGTCTTTGGTGGTGGGTGGGATCCTGGGGGCGCGGTGGTCGATCGAGGGCGGCGCCCTGATCGGTTTGCTGGCCGGCACAGCCTTGTTCGCAGGTCTCACCACGGCCGTCACCACCCGGGCATTTCGCCGCTTCGACGCCACCTATTACCGGGCCTTTTGATGCGCCCTTTACCGGACCTATTGACGAGCCGCTTACCGGACCTATTGACGAGCCGCTTACCGGACCGTTTGACGCGCCGTACCTCGGCCCGGTCTCGTCGGGCGCGGTCCATCCCGGCGCTCGTGGCGTTGGTGGCGGTGTTGGTGGCGGGCGGGGTGGCGGGCTCGGTGGCGGCCGAGGGAGGTCCGAGCGTGGTGGCCACGGCCGGGGGTCATCGCCTGGTGCGCCGGTCCTCGGGCCTGTTGATCAAGCGGTCCTTCGCCACCCCGGTGCCCGACCGCATCGTGGCGAACACGTTCGAGTTCAATGGGGACGCCTCGCCCACTTACTCCTACGTCAGGGACCCGGGAGGTGGCCTGCGGGTGGGGATGGGACCCCACGGCGGGAGAACCTTCAAGGGGTACTTTGCCGTTACCCTGGCCGCCTATCCGGCGTCGAGCATCTTTCACGTGCACATGACCCGGCCCCCGGGGAACGTGACTGGCACAGGCCACGAGGCCGAGACGGTGTTCGCCGTCCAGACCGGGTCGACCAAGGTGACCGGCCTCATCAACTTCGTGGAGATCTCCAGTGACAGCCGGGCCGGGACCACGGCGTGGCAGGTGGGGTACTCCCACGGCCACGTGAAGAACGCCCAGACCCGACTCTTTGCCAGGAGCGCCCAAAGCGCTCATGCCCCTCTCAGCCAGGACATCACCGTGGCCACCGACGGCCACCATCACCTCACGGTGTGGTTCGGAAACCGGGTGGTGTTCCACTCCGATCACCTCGACATGAACATGCAGGCCCCGTTCCAGCCGTATTTGGAAGTCCAATCCGAAAAGGTCCCCTACGTGTCCACCTTCACCGACTTCTGGGTGACCCATGACACTTCTCTCACCGTGGACGGCCTGGCCCCCGGGTCCTCGGTGTCGTTGATGGCTGCCGCCACCGCCCCTGGTACTGGTGCCACAGCTGCTGCTGCCGCCCCTGGTACTGGAGGCACCGGGGCTGCCGCCGGCCCCCCGGGCGCCGCCACGCCCGCCAGCCGCCCCATCGCCACCGCCCTGGCTTCGGCCTCGGGACAGGCCGTGCTGTGGATGCCGCCTCCAAGGGCCCAGGGCGTCGCCAGCCTCGTCATCACCTCCCCCGGTGGATCATCCCTGCGGATGGGCCCCTTCAACTATGCCGGGGGCGACCAATACCAACTTCAGGCGACTAAGTGACCGTCTTGCTGGCCTTACAGTTGTTGGCTTTCTTGTCTTTGGTCTCAAGGCCCATCATCGCTGTGTCGATGCTGGGGGAGCAGGTCCAACGAAAGAGGGCGGATGAGGGGCAAATCACACAGGCCATGGGCCAAGCCGTTCCGCCCGCCGGTGTCGGCGTGGCTATCGGCGTGGCTATCGGCGCTCGTTGCCATCCTGGCCCTGATGGGGACGATGGCCGGCGTCACTGTCGGTACCGCCCCGCCTGCCGGGGCGCTCACCGTGTGGCACCCCAAGCCAGACCGGGTCTTTCGGGCCGTGCTACCCAAGGCGTCGCCACCTGATGCATCGCCACCGGGACCGTCGGCGCCCACGACGTCGCCACCGGGACCGTCGGCGCCCACCACTTCGCCACCGGGACCCTCGGCGCCCACCACTTCGCCACCGGGACCGTCGGTGCCCACGACGTCGCCCGGGCAACCCCAGCGGACCGGTGGCGTGAAGCCGTTTGCCATCTACTACGGATGGCCCAGCGACGTGAACGGGGCCAACGGGAATGTGGCCCGATCGGTTGCCGCCTTCGCCGGCTACTCCCTGGTCGTCTTCGGGGAGGGCAACGTCCTGCCCGGGGCTGACGCCCTGGCCGGCCCGGTGATTGCAGGGGTGGCCGCCGCCGGCGCCGTGCCCTACGGCTACGTGGATCTTGGGGTCACCAACGGCGAGCGCAACTGGACAATTGCCCAGATGTCCACATACATGGCCGACTGGTCGGCTCTCGGGGCCAAGGGGATCTTCCTGGACTGCGCCGGGGCCGACTACGGCGTGAGCCGGGCCCGCTTCGATGATGCCGTCAACGCCGCCCACGACAGGGGGCTCAGGGTGATCGCCAATGCGTGGAATCCCGATGACGTCCTGTCGGGGTCAAGCCCCCTCGGCCCCGGCGACGGCTACCTGGGGGAGAACGATGTGATCGCCGCCGGTGTCACCCAGCCGATCGGGGCGTATGAGGCCAAGCTGGCCATCATGAGCGCGTACGCCCACTCGCTCGGAGTGGCCATGTACGAGACGGCCACCTTTGCCCCCCGTTCGAGCGACACGGTCACGTCCCAAGTGGCCGATCAGGCCCTCGCCGCTCTGGCCCCCTATGACGTGAGCGGGTTCCAGCTCACCGATCCCCAGTACAGCTCTGTGGACAACCGGCTGCGCCCGGCCTCGTCCTGGTAGCCCCCTGCATCGCGACCCGTTCGACCGGCTCCTCGTTGCCCAGGCTCGCCTGCTCGACCTACCGGGCGCGGCCCCGCTCGGCGAGTTCTCGGTCCAGTGCCCCGGCTTGCTCGGGGGTCATCAGCGCGTACCCGGCCTGGGGGCCGGCTCTCCGCCACACCGGATCATCACAGTTCCAAGCTTCGGATCGAAGTCCCCTTTTGATTACCTTGTTCGTGGCCGTGGACGGCAGCTCGGCCATGATGCGCACGAAGGCCGGGGACCATTTTGTACCAAGGTCGGGCTGGGCTCGAAGGAACGCCCCGAAGGCCTCGGCGTCAAAATCGGCCCCCGGGGTCATCTGCAGGGCGGCCATGACCTGGTCCGAGCCGTCGGGGTCGGCCACGGCATAGACCGCGGCCAGCATGACCCCATCGAAGCGGGCGAGGATGCGCTCCACCGGGGCGGCGGCGAAGTTCTCACCGTCCACTCGGAGCCAGTCGTAGTCCCGCCCGGCGAAGTAGAAGTAGCCGGCTTCGTCTCGGTAGGCGAGGTCCCCGCTCCAGTACCAGCCGTTGCGGCCGCGGGCCGCGGTGGCCTCGGGGTTGTCCCAGTAGCCCTCGAAGGAGGATCCGGGCCGGGTGTTGACAATCTCGCCGATGGCCTCGTGCCCGTTGGCCAAGGCCCCGGATGGGTCGAAGCGGGCCCTGGGACACTCGGTCCCGGTGTCGGAGTCCAGGACCACGACTCCCTCGGGGGCGACTCCCAGGGCGTCGGGCGGGGTGTGGCGGGTCCGGGTGATGCTCACCCCGCCTTCCGAGGAGCCGTAGCCCTCGGTGACCGAGCAGCCAAATCGAGCCGAGAAGCGCGCCACGTCGACCGACGAGGCCTCGTTGCCGAAGGCCCGCACTAGCGGGTTGTCGGCGTCATCGGGGGTCTCGGGGGTGGCCAAGATGTAGGACAGGGGCTTGCCCACGTAGTTGAAGCAGGTGGCGCGGTAGCGGCGGATGTCACCGAGGAAGCCCGAAGCCGAGAAGCGCCGCCGCAGGACCAGCGCCGCCCCGGCGGTCAGGGCCGGGGCCCAGGTGTACATCAAGGCATTGCCGTGGAACATGGGCATGGCCTGGTAGCACACGTCCTTTGGCGACAGGCCCATCATCTCGGTCACCCGTTCCCCGATGGCGGCCAGGCGACCCTGGCTGCACTTGACCGCCTTGGGGGCGGCCCCTGAGGTGCCCGAGGTGAACAACAACAAGAAAAGGGCGTCGGGGCTGGGCGTGTTCGGATCGTCGGGGCTGGGCGTGTTCGGATCGTCGGGCTCGTCGGGCTCGCCGGGTTGGTGGGCCTGGTTCACAAGGGCGGCGTAGTCCGGTCGGTCGACCACCAGGATCCGGTCCCGCTTCACCCGCAGGTCCAGGCCGTCGAGGTCGGCGAGGTGGGCCTCCTCGGTGACGATGAGCCCACAGGCGGTGTGGTTGATGTCGGTGGCCATCTCGGCGCCCCGCCGTGTCGGATTGATGCCGACCACCGTCGCCCCGGCCAGGGCGGCCGCTCCCAGCCACATGGGGAACTCGGGCAGGTTGTCCATCAACACCCCGACGTGGAACGGCCCGTCTTGGCGTAGGCCGACAAGCAGGCCGGCCCGCAGGCGGCACTCGGCCACGAACTGGGCATAGGTCCAGGCCTGGTCCTCGAAGTACAGGCCGGGTCCGTGGTCGTTTTCCCTCAGGCGCAGCGCCTGGGCGATGGTGGTGGCGATAGGCGCCTTTCTATCAGCACGAGCACCAAGGTGGGTTCCGAATCGCCCATAAGTTTGCTAGACTAAGTCCATGACTAAGTCTGTTGGAGTCCACGAGGCGAAGACGCACCTGTCCCGGCTCCTGGAGGACGTAGCCGCCGGGGAGGAGGTGCTCATTACGCGCCGGGGCGAGGAAGTTGCTCGGCTCGTTCCCGCCCACCTCCCGAAAGCGCGCCAGTTCGGCGTCGACCGGGGACGCTTCTGCGTGCCTGAGGGCTTCGACTCCCCTCTTTCGGACGAGGTGTTGTCGGCCTTCGAACGGTGAGGCTGCTCCTCGACACGCACGTGTTCCTGTGGCTGGTCACCGAGCCGGAACGGCTCGGCTCGAACCTGGCGCTGATGGAGGACCGACGCAGCGAGCTGGTGGTCTCGGCCGCAAGCTCCTGGGAGATCGCCATCAAGTACGGCCTGGGGAAGCTTCAATTGCCGGAGAGCCCCGAGCGTTACGTGCCGAGTCGGCTCAGAGCCATTGGTGCGACGGGCTTGGCCATCGAACACGCCCATGCTGGGGCCGTGGCCGGGCTCCCACCCCTGCATCGCGACCCGTTCGACCGGCTCCTCGTTGCCCAGGCTCGCCTGCTCGACCTGATGATCGTGACGGCAGATCCTGAAGTCGAGCAGTACCCGGTCAGGACGCTGCTCGTCGGGGCCGGATGAACGCAATTGGGTCCTCGGCGAAGCCCGGCACGGCCGACCCGTGGCTGCACCGGTGGCTGTGGACGACGACCACCTCCTTCGAATGCCGGCTCAGGATCGCGGGCCGTCAGCGACAGGCAGTGGCTACTGCCAGTGCGTCACAAACCGCAGCCATCCGCTCGGGGTCCAACGTCGTTATCAAGGCTGTGCACAGGCTCGGTCGGATCGCAGCGATATTGTCGAGGGCCAGTACACACGGGCCCGGCATGCCGTCGTCTTGGTCAAGGGCCACTTCGGTCGGGATGTGGCGAATGGTCCTGGTGACCGGCACGGCCAGGACCTGGTTCAGGACGGCGATCGCTTCCGAACGCGTCAGGATCAGCCAGGGCCGGCGTCCTGCCTCGGGGTGCTCATACCAGTAGACGTCGCCCCTCCTCACCACGGATCCAGCCCGGCAGCTCGCTCCTCGGCGTCCAGGCGCTGAAGAATCTCTCGAGTCGATACGTCACCTGACTGCTCCAGGCTGCTCCATTCGTCCGGGGTGGCGGCAGGAATGGCTCTGTAACCAGCTACGATACGGCGACTGATGACGTCGTACGGCGAGTGGGCCAGGTGCTCGCTGACCGCCTCACGGATGATGGCGGACCTCGAAACTCGTCGGCGAGCCGCTTCGTCATCGAGGCGTTCGACCAACTCGCTAGTTAGCTGCACCAAGGTCTGCCGCGGCATTTCGGTAGTCTATCATATGCTTATCATATGGTGACCGATTCCGCCGAAATGCGGGCCGTCCGGTCCCTCCGACGCAATTTGCGCCATGGGCCATGCCAGTTCTCGCAGGGACAACAGACCTATGGTGGCGGGGAGGGTGGTGATGGCTCGAATGCAAAGCAGGAGATGGTCGTCGACGAGCACGTCCACGGCTATGCAGTCACGCCAGTTCTGGGTCGTGCGCCCCCACATCGGTAGCCAGCTTGGCGTAACCGCCTGCTTCTTCTATGGCGTTGCGAAGCATGGAACGAAGCCCACCCCGGCCGGCCGGAACGATGAGCAGGGCGTCGCCCAGATCTGCGACCTCCACGGATCCCCCGTCGGCGAGGTGCCAGCGACGTCGGGCCTCTGCCGGAAGGGCCATCTGTCCCCGGTCCGACACTCGAAACTTGGCTATGGTCACGCTCGGATTTTACTGCTAACAAACCAGACGTAGCCTATGGTCTTGTTGTATTCGGTTGATAATCCACGCCAGCCGGGTGCGCGCCTCGGAAACGCCAATGATTTCAGTACGGGACACGCAACAAGTGTGTAGGTCAGCCCTCTGAATTGTACAAGAAGTGGGAATGACCGGGCCTGGGCACAGCACTAGCCAATCCCGAGGGCGCCGGCCATGCGTTGGCGAATGCTTGCCAGTTGTTCAGCGCTGATGTAGGAAGGGGTGGGATTGACCCGGCGCAATGACACGCTGGTTACGTGATGAGCCAGGGCCCAACAGGTTGCTTCAACTCCGTTCCCATCGGTTGGCTCGATCCGTTCGGCGAAAGACCGGTGGGCCAAGCCCTCGTCTCGGGTCAAGGGAACCACGATCGTGTTGGGATACTCGAGGGGGAAGAGTTCGTGGTCTTCCACGACAACCGCCGGGCGTAGTTTGCTGGGTTCGTTTGGCTGGGCGCCGGCACGCCAATCCACGATGACTATGGCGCCGGCGCCGTAGCGGCTGATCAATTGTCGCTCAGCGGCGCCGAAATTTCGTCGAGTTCGGAGCGGGACTCAGGATGGGAGGCCAAATGATCCACCACCCGATCGCCGTCAGCCCGGATCGCTTCCCGCCGCACTCGACGGGCCTCAGCCTCGGCCAGTTCCCGAACGAACGTGCTCAGCCCCTTGCCCAGTCGTTGAGCTGCCTTCTCCAAAGCTGCTCGGTCATCCGCGCCCAACCGTATCGTAAGCGTCTCTACCATCACGAAATAATAACATACTAACGTGTTATATCGAGTTCTTATGGCCATAGCTAAGCGGAGGCCGGGGCCAGAGTGATATTGCGGGTCGGGTAGGCATCACAGTACCAGAGTTGGTACCATATATGGTATGGCTACCAATCTACGACTGGACCGTGAGGCCGAGCATGCCCTAAGGGCCGAAGCGGCTCGCACCGGCCGGTCTCAACAAGAGCTCATCCGGGCCGCAGTGGACTCCTACTTGGGGATAGGCGGGACCGATGGACCCCGCTCGGAAGCCGAGGCGATGATCGAAGCCCGAACGGTGCTGCCGGCCCGGACCCCACTGCGCAGCGGCCAGGCAATGATCCACCTCCCCCCAGGCGCAACGACATTGAACTTGCTGGATCGCGACGATCGGCTCTGACGGTGCGGGTCTACGTGGACAGCTCGGCGTTGCTCAAGCGCATATTTGCCGAGGATGGCTCTGCCGCCACGACGGCGTGCTTGGAACAGTATGACCGGGACGGAGCGGCGCTGGTCTCGTCCTCATTGGCCTGGGTCGAGGTGTCCCGGGCCGTACGTTCGTACGCCAAGGTCTCACCGGTTATCCAGATCGACGAACTAGTTGATGTCGCGCTGTCGGGCATCTTGGAAAAGCAGATCAGTCCCGAGGTTGTTGCCCTGGCCCGGCGGATCCACCCGTCGGTCCTAGGCAGTCTCGATGCCATTCACCTGGCTTCGGCCTTGCTGGTCGATGCCGATCTCATCCTCACTTTCGACCAGCGGCTGGTAAAAGCCGCGGCTCATCACGCCATCAAGGCCCTGTCCCCGTCCACATCGCCGAACCAAGGAGACGCCGCCGTGTCGGAACAGTTCGATCAGGAGTTCTGGGACGAGCGCTACCGCTCACACCCCCATCTGTGGAGCGGCGACCCAAACCCTCATTTGGTCGCCACGGCGGGGGACCTCCAACCCGGGGCGGCACTCGATGTCGGCGCCGGGGAAGGGACCGATGCCATATGGCTCGCTACGCGCCAGTGGCAGGTGACGGCGGTGGACGTGTCGAGCGTGGCCCTCGGGCGGGCCGCCGGCCATGCAGGCGAGCAGGGGGGTGACCTGTCGGCCCGGATCGAGTGGCTCCACCGGGACATCCGGCAGTGGTCACCGCCGGCGAGCCACTATGACCTGGTGTCCTCCCAGTACGTCCACCTACCGTCGGGATCGCGCCAGGCTCTGTTCGACCGTCTGGCGGCGGCGGTCGCCCCGGGCGGGACCCTGCTGATCGTCGGGCATCACCCTTCCGACCTCGGGGTCATTCCCCGTCCCCCCGACCCCGACCTGTTCTTCACCGGTGACGACGT
>JBOGIG010000058.1:0-33423 GCA_050742455.1 Acidimicrobiales bacterium | reverse complement strand
TGCAGACCTACGCCAATGGGGACCTGGTATTCGATGTGCTCGACGGCGGTGAGGCCGGTGGCGAGCCAGTCGTGTTATTGCACGGCTTCCCCCAGGGGATGCATGCCTGGGACGATGTCAGCGCGATCCTGGGGGCCCGAGGCTTTCGTACCCTGGCTCCTGACCAGCGCGGATACTCACCCGGCGCCCGGCCGGTGGGTCGCCGGGCCTATCGGACCGAGCTCTTGGCCGGAGACATCGTGGCCCTACTTGATGCGGCGGGGCTGGAGCGCGCCCATATCGTGGGCCATGACTGGGGCGCCATCGTGGCCTGGGCCTTGGCTGCGGAGCGACCGGATCGGGTGGCGTCTCTGGTGACCCTGTCGGTTCCCCATCCCGGGGCTTTTGTCCGCTCGCTTGTCTCCAGCCCCCAACTGATGAAGTCGTGGTACATGTTGGCCTTCCAATTGCCCAAGGTGCCTGAGCTGGTGTTGTCGGGTGGTCCCCACGCCTCGCGCCGGGTGAGCGCCATCCTGGCTCGGACCGGGCTCTCGCCCGAGCACAGCGATCGGTACATTGATCGCATCGTTGACCGATCGGCGGCCACTGCCATGGTCAACTGCTATAGAGCCCTGCCCTTCAACGATCCCCGGCAATTGCGCAAGCCGGTTGACGTGCCAACTCTGCATGTATGGTCGACCGGCGACCGATTCCTGCACCGGCGGGGGCCCGAGACCACGCAGGCCTTTTGTCGGGGGCCGTATCGCCTCGAGGTGATCGAGGGAGGATCCCACTGGCTGCCCGAGGTTTACCCCGGGGTGGTGGCCGACCTGATCGCCGATCACGTCACGGCCCACAAATCGGGCGACCGATAGGCCAGGCCGTTACTCCAGGCCGCTACTCCAGCCTGTTCCTACGGGACAGTCAACAGCCCGTTCCTCCGGGCCGATCAATAGCGCGAAGTCAAGAGGCGTCGGGGAGTACGGTGAACGGCTTTCCGGTCATCGTCTTGACAACGCGAAAGTGACGCGGGTCCAGGGTGAGCAAGCGGTCTGTTCGGTAGCGGTTGGCCAGGATGACCAGAGATGCGTCAGCCACGCCGATGTTTTGATCCTGGTAACGGTCGATCACGGCGCAGATCTCTCTAAGTTCGCCGGCCTCCATGGCCGGCAGCTCCCATGCCCCTCCGCAGAGTTCCCTCAAGGCGACTAACTCGGCATGCACCCCTCGGCGAGTGGCCAGGATGTAGCCGAGTTCGGCCACGACGTAGGGCGAGACTACGAACGGCCCGGGATCGGCCTGGATGACCGCGCTGACCTCGGCACTTCGGGCGTCACCGGCATCGAAATATGCGATTAGACCGCTGGTGTCGCAAACCAGCATGCTCAGCGATCGCCGAAGCCGCCAAGGGCTTCCTCGACCCTTCCTGCCAGCTGGGAATCGCTGCCGACGAAAAGACCACCCTGGGGACGGGGATGATCGGCCGAACCGACTTGGGCGGCAATGGCTTCTCGAATGAGCTCTGCCTCTGAGCGCTGGGTCCTGGCGGCCAGCCGGCGCAGAGACTGCTTGAGTTCCTCCGGCAGGTAGACAGTCGTTTTGTGCACGCGCGTATGGTATCACGTATGGCACCCAAAGCTTGGCCTTGAGGTGCCGTGCGTCGGGGCGTGCCGTGGTGCAGGCAAGGTAGAGTGGCGGACGCAGCGCAGGGAACCCGGTGTGAATCCGGGGCTGTCCCGCAACTGTCACCGGGGAGCAAACCTCATTGTCGGAAGGCAAGGCCACGGCCCACCAGGGCGGGAAGGCCGAGGGGCGCCGCGAGCCGGGAGCCAGGAAACCTGCCTGTAGCGGTGCCGAGCCCCCGACCAGAGGTGACGCGTGGACGTCGACCAGAGAGACCATTCCAATTGTTAGCGGTGGTGCTGGGTGGAACCCGCTCGGGCAAATCCGAGATCGCCGAGAACATGGCGGCCTCCTACGCCGCTGCACCCGATGGAGCTGACGGCCGTGCTGCCGGGGGCCGTGCTGCCGGGGGCCGGGCTGCTGAGGGCCGCGCTGCCGGGGGCCGTGCTGCTGAGGGCCGGGCCGCTGAGGGCCGCGCTGCCGGGGGCCGTGCTGCCGGGGGCCGGGCCGCTGACGGCCGTGCCGGTGCGGTGACCTACATAGCCACTGGCTCGGATATGAGCGAGGAACAGCGTCAGGATCCGACAGGCGGCATTCCGACAGGCGGCAGTCCGACAGGCGGCAGTCCGGCCGGCGGCAGTCCGACAGGCGCCGGACTCCCCGATGCCGAAATGGCTGAGCGGATCGCCCGCCACCGAGCTCGCCGACCCCAAGGTTGGACCACGTTGGAGATCGGGCCAGGAGGGGATCTTGAATCGGCGCTGCGAAATGTCGCTGGAACGGTGCTGGTTGATTCCCTGGGATCATGGTTGGCCGGTTGTGCCGGGTTCGTCTGTGACATCCCCGCCCTGGTCAAGATCCTGGGGGAGCGCCTGGGCGACACAGTGGTGGTGACCGATGAGGTCGGGTTGGGGGTGCATCCGTCCACCGGGATCGGAAATGCATTTCGCGATGCCCTGGGTCAACTCAATAAATCGGTGGCCGATGTCGCCGATCGGGTGGTGTTGGTCGTAGCCGGGAGGGTGCTCGAACTGTCCCCAGGCGACCCGGGCTGATGCTCGCTTCGTTGCGCCGGGTCATGGCCTTCTTGACCCCGTTCGGACCGGCGGCGGTACCCGAAGCGGGGGATCTGTGGTATTTCCCTATGGCCGGAGCTTCCATCGGCCTGATCCTGGGCCTGTTGTGGTGGTTGGTGGCCAAGGCGTGGTATCCCGAGGTAGGCGCCGCCCTCCTGGTCATCGGCGACCTGGTAATCACCGGGATGCTGCACGTCGACGGTCTGGCCGACTCGGCCGACGGCCTCCTGGCGCCTCACATGGAACGATCCCGTCGTCTGGCCATCATGACCGAGCCGACAGTCGGGGCCTTCGCTGTGGCGACCGTAGCCGTAGTGCTCCTGGCCCGGTGGGCCGGGGCCGACAACATCGTGGCCTCGCCATTCCTTATCGGTGGCTTGTGGTGCGCCTCCCGGACGATCATGGCCGTCGCCATCGACGTGCTGCCCTATGCCCGCAGCGAAGGCGGTCTGGCCAGTGCGTTCGTGGGCTCCGATCCCCAGCCCTGGTTGGTGGGCTCTTTGGGTCTGGTCGTATCCCTGGTCCTGGTGTTGGTGTGGAAGCCCGGTCCCGGGGCGGCCGCCTTGGGCGCGGCCATTCTTGCCGCCTTGGGTGTCCTCGAAATAGGCCGGCGCCGTCTCGGTGGTTTCACCGGCGATGTGCTGGGCGCTGCGGCCGTAGTGGGCGAGACGGTCGGCCTCCTGGTGGCCGCGGCCCGGTGGTAGCGATGCCGTCCCGCCCCCGCCTGGCCGGGGTCATCCTGGGGGCCGTCTTGGATGGGGCCTGGGGTGAACCTCCCCGGCTGATCCACCCGGTGGCAGCATTCGGCAAGGCCATGGCGGCGGTCGAAGTCCCATTGTGGCGGGACCGGCGGTGGGCCGGCGCCGTTCATGCCGCAATCGGCGTGGGCATTGCCGGCATGACGGCGAGGGTCCTCGACCGCGCCTCGACGGTGGGATCCAGGCGCACCAAGAGACCGAGCTTCGCGACAGTCCGGGCCGGGACAATCCTTGGAGAAGTGTTGACTACCGCCCTGGCCGCCTACGTGGTCACCGCTCGGCGTGACCTGGCCGAGGAGGCCTCAGGCATAGCCAGCGCCCTAAGAGCGGGAGACGCAGACCGGGCGAGGGCGGCCCTGCCCGCGTTGGTGGGTCGCGACGCCGACGGTCTGGACGAGAAGGAAATAGCCCGAGCTGTGGTGGAGTCGGTGGCGGAAAGCACCGTTGACGGCATCGTGGCCCCGCTGGTGTATGCCGTCCTGGGCGGAGTTCCCGGCGCCCTTGTGTACCGGGCCATAAACACCATGGACTCTATGGTCGGCCATCGCAGTGATCGCTATGCCAACTACGGGTGGGCATCGGCCCGCCTGGATGACGTGGTCAACTGGCTGCCCGCTCGACTGAGCGTTGCACTGGTGGCACTGGCCCGTCCGGGATCGGCAGTCGAGGTCGTCAAGGTCGTGCGTCGGGATGCCCCCCGTCACCCTTCCCCCAACGCCGGTCGGCCCGAGGCGGCTTTCGCGGCCGCACTCGGAGTTCGCCTGGGCGGATCGAACAGCTATGACGGCCTCGCTGAGGAACGGGCAACCCTTGGGCACGGCCGACCGCCGGAGGTCGACGACATCGACCGAGCCGTGGTCCTTTCTCGCCAGGTGACGCGGGTGTTTGTCCTCGCCGTGGCGGCCCTGGCTGTGCGCCCGACCAAGAGGTGCCGATGAGGCGCCCCGTGGAGTCCGCCGATGAGGCGCCCCGTAGAGTCCGCCGATGAGGCGCCCCCAAGACATCACGAGGAGCCTGCCCGCCCCGGGAGAGCACGGAGGAGACGGCGCCGCTCTGGCTCGGGTGCTGGGCGTGGCCGTCGAGGAGATCTTGGACCTGTCGGCCAGCATGAACCCCTTTGCGCCTGACCCGTCTGTGGTGGTGGGGCGCCACCTGGGGGCCCTCGGGCGCTACCCCGACCCCACCCGGGCCCGCCTGGCCCTGGCCCGGACCATGGACGTCGACCCGGACTGCCTGGTGCTGACCAACGGGGGATCCCAGGCCATTGCCGTGGTGGCCGAGGAGTTGGGGCGGGGGTGGGCCGAGGAGGCGGACTTCGCCCTGTATCGGCGCCATCTGGGGGTCATGGACCGATCAGGCCCGCAGTTCAGATCGAATCCCAACAACCCGACCGGTGCGCTGGCCCCTCCCGGGGCCACGGCTGGGGTGTGGGACGAAGCCTTTTGGCCCCTGGCCACGGGCACGTGGACCCGGGGAGATGTCAGTACGGGGGCCATCGTGGTCGGCTCGCTGACCAAGCTGTTGTCGTGTCCCGGACTGCGCCTCGGCTACATCCTCGCTCCCCACGCCGGCCTGGCCCGCTGCCTGGCTCACCGGCTGGCCCAGTGGTCGGTCAACTCCTTGGCCTGCGAGGCCCTCCCCGAGATGCTCGACGGTGTGGACCTGGACGTCTGGGCTGCCGGCATCACCCGCCTCCGGGAGGCGATGGTCCACGAGTTGCGCTCCCGCAAGATGGCGGTGCGGGACTCAATGGCCAACTATCTATTGGTGGATGGTGTGCCGGGCCTTCGCCTCCGGCTGGCCCCCCACGGGATCATGGTCCGGGATTGCGCCAGCTTCGGGCTGGCCGGCAGCGCCCGCCTGGCCGTTACCGGGCCTGATGGGTTGGCCCGTCTGGTGGCGGCACTGGACGCCAGCGAGGCCACGGAACCGGCCGCCCCGGTGGATGGCGCCCCACCGGCCGCCCCGGTGGATGGCGCCCCACCGGTCGACCCGGTTGAGGCCCTGGGGGGGCCGGCTGAGGTCGCCACGCCGATCGAGGTCGCCGATGCCACGGGGGTGATTGCATGAGGGGCGGCATCATGGTTTGCGGTACGACCAGCGATGCGGGTAAGACCGTCGTGGTGGCCGGCCTCTGTCGGCTCCTGGCTCGTCAGGGCATCCGGGTGGCACCATTCAAGGCGCAAAATATGGCGCTCAATTCCTACGTCACCACCGATGGCGCCGAGATCGGCCGGGCCCAGGCCTTCCAGGCGGCCGGCGCCGGCATCGAGCCGGAGGCCGCCATGAATCCCATCCTGCTCAAGCCGACGGGAGAACGCCGCAGCCAGGTAGTAGTGATGGGCAAGGCCCAGGGCGACAGCGACGCCATGAGTTACCAGGCACGCAAGGAGATGCTGTGGCCGGTGGTGACCGGAGCCTTGGACGAGCTCCGCCGGCGCTACGACGTCGTGGTGTGCGAGGGAGCCGGGAGCCCGGCGGAGATCAACCTGGCCGATCACGACATCGTCAACCTACGCGTGGCGGACCATGCCGGATTCAGGGCCCTGGTAGTTGGTGACATCGAGAAAGGAGGGGTATTCGCCGGGCTGTTCGGCACCCACGCCCTGGTGCCTGACCGGTACCGTCCTTTGATCTCCGGCTTCGTCATCAATCGCTTCAGGGGTGACCCGGAACTGCTCAAGCCCGGTTTAGACCAGATCCACCAGCGCACCGGGGTGCCGGTGCTCGGAGTCGTTCCCCGCCTCGACGACCTGGCCATCGACGCCGAGGACTCGCTGGCTCTCGCCTCGTGGGCCAACCCCCACTCGGGGAAGTCATCGTTCCCGGACAGTGACGTCCTCGGCAGTTATGTCGACGGAGACGTCCTCGGCAGTGACGTCCCGGACCGAGACGTCCTCGGCAGTGACGTCCTCGACGTGGCCGTCGTCGCCTTTCCTCGAATCTCCAATTTCACCGATTTCGACCCACTTCGGGCCGAACCCAACCTGTCGGTGCGACTCGTGGCCGACGGGCGCCGTTTGGGCCGGCCCGACCTGGTCATACTGCCCGGTTCGAAATCAACCGTGGCGGATCTCGACTGGTTGCGCTCGGTCGGACTGGAATCGGCCATCCGATCCGCTCGGGACGGCGGGACCTGGGTGCTCGGACTTTGCGCCGGCTATCAGATGCTCGGCCACACCATCGATGACGAAGTCGAATCCGGTAGGGGTCGGGTCAGCGGTTTGGGCTTCTTGGATGTGTCGACCCACTTCGTGCCCGACAAGATCACCCGTCGGGTATCGGGCCGGGCCATGGGTGAGAACGTCACCGGGTACCTGATCCATCACGGCAGGACCACCGCGGGTCCCGGCGATGAGCCTTGGATGGTGTTGGACGGTCTCCCCGAAGGGGCCATACGGCCGCCCCTCGCGGGGACAAGTCTGCACGGCCCCGTCCTCGGGACGAGTCTGCACACCGCGGCCGTCGCTGGGACAAGTGTGCCCGGTCCCGTGCTCGGGACGAGCTTGCACGGCTTGTTCGAGTCTGATCGACTGCGTTCCAGGTTCCTTGGGGAGGTGGCTCGCAGCCGGCGCCGGACCTTCGTCGCCTCGGCTTTGTCTTTCGAGACAAGGCGCCAGGCCCAACTCGATCGGGTGGCCGATGCCCTGGCCACCCACCTCGACATGGCTTTTATCGAGAACCTGATCCGGCAAGGCTCGGGACCGTCAGGGGACGCACTGGCGGGCGACGGGCATCAACCAGGAGTCCCAACGCGAGAGGGCTGTTTGTGATCCTGTTCCTGACCAACGCCGATACCGAGATCCTCGCCCTACGCTGCGTGGCCGAGGGACTGCCAGCCGGCTTCCCCCCCGTCCGTGCGGCCAATCCCTGCCTGACGGGCGCGGGTGCAGGTACGCCTGCCGGTGACCTCAACGGCGTCACCACAGTGATCGTTCGGCTTCTGGGCGGGCGCCGGTCCTGGGAGGAGGGCTTCGAGTCCCTGCGCCGCCGATGTCGCGAGGAAGGCATCGCATTTCTGGCCTTCGGGGGAGAGGTCACACCCGATGCCGAAATGGCCGGCCTGTCCAGTGTGCCCAGCGCCACCTGGGCACAGGCCTTCGAGTACCTGGTTCAAGGAGGACTGGCCAACCTGGAACACATGTTGCGCTTCGTCATCGATACCGTCGGCATGGAGGGCTTCGGGTTCGATCCCGCAGTGCAGGTCCCGTCGTGTGGACTCCTGCAAGGATGGCCCGTCCCGGCCGGCGTCGGGCCCGTGATCGGCGTGGTCTTTTACCGGGCACATTTCATTTCGGGGAATACCGGCTTCGTGGAGAACCTGTGCCAGGCCCTGGCGGAGCGGGGGGCACACCCGGTTCCTGTCTATTGCTACTCGTTGCGCAATGAGGCCGCCGAGCCCAATGCGGCCATTGACCTATTGCGCCGCCACCAAGTCGACGCGGTGATAACCACCGTGCTCGCTTCGGGCCTGGCTGGAACAAACGAGGACGGATGGGACGCATCGGCCCTGGCCGAACTGGGCGTCCCTGTCATCCAGGCCATGGCCGCCACCAGCTCACGGGCCGAGTGGGAGGCCCGTTCCGTCGGCCTGGCGCCAGTGGACGTAGCAATGAGCGTGGCCATCCCGGAGTTTGACGGACGCATCGTCTCGGTCCCTTTCTCATTCAAGGAGATCGTCGATGACGGTGACGACCTCGGCTCGGTGGTCGCCGCCTATCGCAGTGTGCCCGACCGGGTGGCACGGGTGGCCGGGATTGCCATACGGCTGGCACGCCTTCGCTACGTGCCCCCGCGTCAGCGCCGCATCGCCCTGGTGCTGTCGGCCTATCCGACCAAGGCCAGCCGGTTGGGCAATGCCGTGGGCCTGGACACTCCGGCATCGGTTGTCGAGCTGCTCCACGCCTTGGTCCAGGCCGGATATCAAGTGGACCGGATCCCTCCCGACGGCGACGCCCTGATGGCCGAACTGGCCGATACCTTGACCTATGACCGGGACCGGCTCAGCCCGGCCCAGATCGACTCGGCCCTTGGCCGATGGAGCGGCGAGGAGTACCGGGACTGGTTTTGCACTCTTCCCGATACGGTACGCAGCCGCCTCATCGATCAGTGGGGCGAGGCTCCCGGGCAGGTTCACACCGACGGAGACGACTTGGTCTTTTCCGGGATCGACCTCGGTGGGGTGGTCATTGCCATCCAGCCTCCCCGTGGCTTCGGCGAGGGCCCCATCGCCGTCTACCACTCGCCCGATCTGGCTCCCACCCACCATTACCTCGGCTTTTACCGGTGGCTCGACGTGGGCTGGGGCGCCGACGCTATCGTCCACGTGGGCAAGCACGGTACTTTGGAGTGGCTACCGGGCAAGGGGGTGGGCCTCTCGGCGGAATGCTTCCCCGACCTGGCCTTGGGCGAAGTGCCCCTCATTTATCCTTTCGTGGTCAACGACCCGGGGGAGGGGACTCAGGCCAAGCGAAGAGGCCACGCCGTGATCATCGATCACCTGGTACCTCCCATGACCCGGGCCGAGACCTATGACGACCTGGCCCGCCTCGAAGGACTGCTCGACACCCACGCCCGCGTCGCCACTCTGGACCCGGCCAAGCTGCCCGCCATCCGCAAACAGGTGTGGGAGCTGTTGGTGTCGGCCGAGATCCATCGGGATATGGGGGTCGACGAGGACAAGGACGACAAGGATTTTGCCAACGACGAATTCGACGAGTTGCTGTTGCACGTGGACGGTTACCTGTGTGAGCTGAAGGACGCCAGCATCCGGGGAGGATTGCATACCCTGGGCCAGGCCCCGGCGGGCGATGCGCTCATCGACATGGTGCTCGCCATGACCCGTCTGGACCAGGGTTCGGTTCGGTCCCTGCGCGCCTGTGTCGCCATCGACCTGGGACTGGACCTCGACCAGGCTGGGCGCAGCGATATCGATGCCATCGAAGCGGCCTGTCGGTCCCATGTCGTCGCCCTGGCCGACAAGGGCTGGACTACTCCTGTGACCGGGGGAGCGCCCCCGGGAGGGCTCCCGCAGGCAGCGGCGCCCAGCGCCGCCATCGGGACCTTGACCTGGGTGGCCGAGCGACTGGTGCCGGCTCTGGAGGGGACCAGGGCCGAGATCACTTCGATCCTGGCCGCCCTGGACGGAAAGTACGTGTCGTCCGGTCCGAGCGGGGCGCCCACGAGGGGCATGGCCCATGTGCTGCCGACGGGACGCAACTTCTACTCTGTCGATCCCAAGGCCATTCCCTCGCCGCTCGCCTGGGATGTGGGGCGGTCCCTGGCCGAGGCTGTCCTTGAACGCCACCGCTCCGAGGAGGGTCGCTATCCCGAGTCGGTGGGCCTGGTGGTGTGGGGGACATCGGCTATGCGCACGGCCGGCGATGACGTGGCCCAGGCCCTGGCCTTCCTGGGGGTTCGCCCGACCTGGGCCGACGAGTCGGGCCGGGTCACCGGCCTGGAGGTCATCCCACTGGCCGAACTGGGCCGTCCCCGTATTGATGTCACGCTTCGGATCTCGGGCTTTTTTCGCGACGCTTTCCCCCATGTCGTGGATTTCCTCGACGAGGCGGTGGCCATGGTGGCGGGCCTAGATGAGGACGGGGACGTCAACTATGTCCGGGCCCACGGAGGGGAGGACCCTCGGATATTTGGCCCCAAGCCGGGAGCCTACGGTTCGGGGATCTTAGGCCTGTTGGAGTCGCGAGATTGGCGCAGCGATGACGACCTGGCCCAGGTGTACATGGCCTGGGGTGGCTTCTCCTACCGACGGGGGGGAGTGGGTCGTGCCGATCCCGAGGCCATGGCCCGACGATTTGGAGCTATCGAGGTGGCGGTCAAGAACCAGGACAATCGGGAGCACGACATTTTCGACTCTGACGACTACCTCCAGGACCACGGGGGCATGGTGGCCACGGTGAGGGCGCTCACCGGCCGAGACCCCAAGGCGTTCTTCGGCGACTCGGCCGATCCGTCCCGACCCCGGGTCCGCTCATTGGCCGAGGAGGCGGCTCGCGTGATTCGCACCCGGGTCGTCAATCCCAAATGGATCGGGGCCATGATGCGACACGGCTACAAGGGAGCGTTCGAAATGTCCGCCACCGTCGACTACATATTCGGCTATGACGCCACCACCCATGTCGTACAGGACTGGATGTACGAGAAGGTGACCCAGGCCTACGTGGCTGATGCCCAGGTGCGAAAGTTCTTCGAGCAGTCCAACCCCTGGGCCCTCCGGGCCATAGCCGAGAGGCTCTTGGAGGCCGACCAGCGGGGCCTGTGGAATGCCAGCGACGAAGCCCTGGCCGCCCTGCGCTCGGCCATCCTCGAATCCGAGGGATGGGAGGAGGGCCGATGACAGCGGTTCAGTTCCCCTTCTCGGCCGTGGTCGGCGCCGATGAAGCCAAGCTGGCCCTCATTCTCAACGCCGTGGACCCGGCCGTCGGCGGCCTCTTATTGCGGGGGCAGAAGGGCAGTGCCAAGACGACTCTGGCCCGGGGCCTGGCCGCGCTGCTGGGTGCGGGGGCCCCGTTCATCGAACTTCCGGTCGGGGCGACTGAGGACCGCCTGGTTGGCTCGATCGACCTGGCCGCCGCCCTGACCGGCGGTGAGCAGAGATTTGCCTCCGGGCTGTTGGCCGCCGCGCATGGAGGAGTTCTCTACGTCGACGAGGTCAACCTGTTGCCCGATCACCTGGTCGATGTGCTCTTGGACGTGGCCGCCAGCGGGATCAACCGCGTCGAACGGGAGGGAATCTCCCACACCCACCCCAGCCGGTTCCTCCTGGTGGGTTCGATGAACCCCGAAGAGGGGGAGCTTCGCCCCCAGCTCCTCGACCGCTTCGGCTTGTGCGTGGACGTGGCTGCCTCGCTCGATGCCGGTGTCAGGGCCGAGGCTGTTCGTCGCAGACTGGCTTTCGACGCAGACCCGCAAGGTTTTGCCGCCCAGTGGGCCGAGGACGAACGCCTCCTTGTCGATCGCCTGGCCAATGCGCGTAACGGTCCATCCGGCACAGGCGCCCTCGACGCGAACCTGACCCTTGGCGTGTCGCGCCTTTGTGCCTCCGTCGGGGCCGAGGGACTGCGGGCCGACATCGTGATCTGCCGGGCGGTTTCGGCCCTGGCCGCATGGGAAGGCGATACGGCCCCGACGGCCGTCCATGTCCGTCGGGTGGCGCCGCTGGCCCTGGCCCATCGCCGTCGCCGTTCACCCTTCGAGGACCATGGCATCGACGGCGACGAACTCGACCACGCCCTCGATGACGCCTTGGGCCCGGACGATCCACCCCAGAACCCGGATCCGGATCCGGACTCGAGTGCTGTGGGGAGACCCAACGGACCCCGCCCAGGCGATGCGAATGATCGTTCGCCCTCTGAGTCGGTCGAGTCCGATGACAGCCGGTCCCCGGATAACCCCGGGGCGGCGGCGCCCCATCACCCCGGGGCGGGGGCGCCCCATCCGAGCGAACCGGTCGCTCCCCGCCCCGGTCGGCCGGTGATCAGATTGGAGGCTTCGAGACTGAGAGATGGCGCATCTCCGTCGGGAAGGCGTACGCCCTCCGAGGGAGCCCGCGGCCGCCTGGTGGCGGACAGGGCCCCTGACGGCCGTGATTTTCCCTTGGCTCTGGGGGCAACGGTACGGACCGCGGCACGACGCCGGGCCGGAGAGGTCGAGACCTACGCTGTCGAGCCTGTTGCTGTGGAGCCCGACGCCGACTCCCAGACCGCTCCATTGGTCCGAGCCGAGGACCTTCGCCAAGCTGTGCGCCGGCAACGGGTAGCCAACCTGGTCATCTTGGTCGTCGACGCCTCAGGTTCCATGGGCGTGGAGAACCGTATGGAGGCGGCCAAGGGCGCCGTGGTCAACTTGCTGGTCGACGCCTACCAGCGCCGGGACCGAGTGGCGCTGGTGACATTTTCCGGAGACGACGCCGAGGTGGTGCTGAGGCCGACCGGTAGCGTCGAGGTGGCCAAGGCCCGCCTCGGACCGATCCCAACCGGAGGTCGCACCCCCCTGGCCGCCGGCATCCTGGCGGGCCTGGACTTGGCCCAGGTGGCCTCCTCCGGGGCTCATCAACCTCTGATGGTCCTGGTCAGCGATGGTCGGGCAACTATGGCGCCGGCGGGCCAGGATCCGTGGGCGGCTGCTCTTGTCGCTGCTGAGAAAGTCAAGCGCCAGGGGTTGGCCTCGGTCGTGGTCGACGTAGAAGAGGGTCCAGGAATGACCCGTTTGGGACTGGCCCGCAAACTGAGTGTGGCTATGGGGGCTCGGCATCTAACCCTCGATGAGCTCTCAGGTCCGGCCCTGGCCCGAGCCATCGCAGATCACGCCGAGCGATGAGGTACGTGGTCATGGGCGCTGGGGCAGTCGGCGGTGTCGTCGGGGCCCGCCTGCACCAGGCCGGCCACCACGTCACCCTGATCGCCCGGGAAGGCCCTCACCTGGAGGCCATCCGGGACCGGGGGTTGCGATTGGAGTCGCCCACCGGACCCGTCACGCTCGCCATACCGGTGGTGCCCGGTCCGGCCCACGTCGAATGGTCCGACGAAACCGCGGTACTGATGGCGGTCAAGACCCAGCACACCGCCCAGGCGCTCGGACAATTGGCATCGATTGCGCCGTTGGGCAGCCCTGTTGTTTGCCTGCAGAACGGCACGGTCAACGAGTCGATGTGCCTGCGGATCTTTCCCAACGTGTATGCCGTCAGTGTGAACTGTCCCACCTCCTACCTCCAGCCCGGGGTGGTCCAGGCCTGGTCCACTCCGGTTACCGGGATGTTGGACATCGGTCGCTTCCCCACGGGGATCGACAGGACAACCATGGCCGTGTCGGATGACTTTGCCTCGGCCACGTTCAGCTCCAGACCCGACGCGGCCATCCGGCGGTGGAAGAACCGCAAGCTCATCACCAATCTGGGCAACGCAATCGAGGCCGTCTGCGGTCCGGCCGCTCGGCGGGGTGAGTTGGGGACCATCGTCGCCCAAGAGGGGGAGGCGGTGCTTGGAGCGGCCGGGCTGGAATTGGCCAGCGTCCAGGAGGATCTTGACCGACGGGGCGACCTGTTGCAGCTGGGCCTGATCGGGGGAGAGGTCCGGCCCGGCGGGTCATCCTGGCAGAGCCTGCGTCGAGGCACTGGAAGCATTGAGACCGACTACCTCAACGGTGAGATCGTCCTCCTCGGGCGGATCTACGGGGTACCGACGCCGGCCAATGAACTGCTCCAGCGCCTGGCCAGGGAGGCCTCGGCCCAGGGCAGCGGGCCTGGCATGCTGTCCCCAGCCGAGTTCCTGGCTCTTTTGGAAGCCCGGACGGAGCTTGCCTGACCCGATGCATTACCGGCACTTCAGAAATGAGCGGGTGTTGCGGGTGCACTGGCCTCCGAGGGACCGGTTGGCAACTCCGAAGGGCTAACTGCGTGGACACCAGGGGTCGACCGGACGTGACGCGGGTGGGTCGGCCCACCGATTCGGGGAACCGATCCTTGTCAGCTGGCTCTGCGCCGCGGCGGATTGGGTTCCGGTGCAAGGAGCTGGTGGACACGCTGGTGGGAGATGCCCAAGATGGCAGCGGCGTCACGCATGCTGATCCCTCGATTGGTGAGCGCCGTGGCGGCCTTCCGGGTCTGCTCCACGGCCAAGCGGTCGGCGTTGCGGGCTTGCTCTCGGGCTTGGCGGGCCTGATCGACTGTCCGTCTGGTGGTCTTGGGCAGCACCGCTTGGGGGATGAGGTCGATCTCGTGCTCGTCGGTTTCGAACCACAGGGCGGCGGCGTCACGCATGCGGGCGAGGGCTTGCTCTACGGTTTTGCCCCAGGTGTGGACCCGCGGTTCCTCTTCGAGTTCGACGGTCCAGCGGCCGTCCTCTTCCCGTTCTAGGCGGGCGGTGTAGGTCTCCATGTTGTCCTCCATCATGTGGCGGTTGGGGCGGGCGGTCATCGGGAGAGCCACTTCGGGCCCAGGCACGCTTCGAGGTCGCGTTCGATGGAACGCAGCGTCCCTGCCGGTATGTCGCCGGTGTGGAGCGGGACCAGCGTCTGGCAGTTGCGGCACCTCCAGATCTGGTGGGATCCTCGCTGGCGCACAGGTTCGCAGCCCCGTTCGTGCAGCCTGCGCAGCAGCGCCCGAGCGCTCACCTTTTTAGTCTATCCAGATAGACGGCTGTCTGTCTAGCCTGTTAGACGCTACGTGCTCCAGCCTGGGATGGTTCGATCAGATCAGGTCCCTCATTCCTGGCATTGTTCACCCCGTCGCCAACCGGGCTGATCATGAGCAGGTCATCGGGCGCCGGTACCAGAAGGGAGGTGCGCTCCCGGGTCGTGAGCGGCGAAGTTGCCAGCCATCGGTCCCAGTCACGCGGAGCAAGGATCACCGGCATCCGGTCGTGCAGCTGCGAAATGGTGGCGTTCGGTGTCGTGGTCACGATGGTGCAGGTGCGTAGCCAGTGGCCCTCGGAATTGCGCCAGGCCTCCCACAGCCCGCCGAGAGCCAGAGGTTCGCCATCGATCGCCCTTACGTAATAGGGCCGGCGCCGGGGCCTTTTCTTGAACACCTCCCCGGTGTGCTTCCACTCGAAGAAGCCACTTGCCGGAATGAGGCAGCGCCGCCTATCGAAGGCAGAGCGAAAGGCCTTGCTGGAGGCCAGGGTCTCGGCCCGGGCATTGATCATCCGATTGCCGATCCTGGCATCCTTGGCCCACCACGGCACCAGGCCCCAGCTCAGGTTGCCCAACATTCGGGTGTGGCCGTCCTGGGCTGTGGTCACCGCCAGCACCAGTTGGGTCGGTGCCACATTCCAGCGAGGTAGGACCTCGTCCACGCTGACCTCGTCAATCGCAAATTGCTCGACCAGGTCCGAGGTTGGCTCGTGAAGAGTGAACCGGCCACACATGCCAACAGGATCGCACACCCCGTCCTGACTCCGCAGCCGGGGGAGGATCTATGGTGGCCATCCATTGAACCAAGCCCGACACATGGCGGTCGGCCGGCCAGGAACCGAGGAGAAATCTTGAACGAGCTTCATCTCCAGCTGTGCTCCAGCGTCGAATGGGGCGATCACGTGGAACAGACTCTGTTGCCCTGGGTGCTGGCCGGGCTCGATCTGGGCGCCTCAGCCCTCGAAATAGGCCCAGGCCCAGGTCGTACCACGGACCTGTTGATGAGCCGGGTCGCCAGCCTTACTGCCCTGGAGGCCGACGCCGATCTGGCCGCCGCTCTGGCGGACAGGTTGACCGCCACATCCGTGACCGTCGTAAACGCCGACGCCACCGCCATGCCTTTTCAAGCCGACCGTTTCGACTCGGCTCTGTCGTTCACCATGCTGCACCACGTGCCGAGTCGATCCCTCCAGGATCAGCTATTGGCCGAGGTTTGTCGTGTGGTGCGCCCCGGAGGCATCTTTACGGGAGTGGACAGCCAGGACAGCGAGGCATTTCGCCAGATCCACGAGGGTGACGTCTGCGTGCCCGTCGAAAGCGGCGACTTCCGCCGGCGGCTGATTGGCGCCGGCTTTGTCGGATGCCAGGTGGAACTCAGCGACGACCGTGCCAGGATGCGCTTCTTGGGCCGTGTTCCTCTCCATGCCTGAACCATGCCCCCGTCCTGAATCGGCCCCAACCCAAAGTCGGCCGGAGCCTTCAGTCGGCCGGAGCAGTCAGTCGGCCGGAACAATCTGGGTGGGGTCCCAGTAGGCGGTGATGGACTCCACCTTGCCCGACTCGGCGACCTTGAAGATGTCGACGCCGTCAAACTTGACGCGGCTCTTGTCGGCCAATCCCAACGTCATGGTGAAGATCATGGCCGCCTCATCCCCGCACACAATGATGTTGTGGACGTTGAACTTGAAACTTTCAGCCATCTGGGCGGCGTTGTCCCAAAATGCTCCGATGGCCTCCTTGCCGACGTTGGCCGGTCCCGGGGCGGGATCGATCTGGCGGGCGTCGTCGGTGAAGACGTCCAGGAATGCCGCTTTGTCCTGGGCGTCGAAGGCTTTGACGTAGGCATTGATGGCGGCACGAACCTCTTCGGGGGTGGGCATGGCCGTCCCTTTCGCTGTGGCGGTCTATGGACGACCCCACAATATCGAGGCTCGAACCCGTCGGGGCACTTAGCATGAGAATCGTGTGCATTCCTGCCCTCAACAACCGGATCCCGCTGACATCGGTCGTGACCAGATGGCCGGTGAGGACCAGGTGACAGTGACCGACCAGGTGGCAGAGTTGTCGGCGGGCTTGTCCCGCGTGCTTCAGGGGATTTATGGCCATGCAGTCACCACTGAAGGCCTGACCCGCCTATCGGGCGGAGCCTCGCGTGAAACCTGGGCCTTTTCGGCCATCGAAGCGGACCGGTCGAGCCACCCCCTGATCCTGCGCCGGGATCCGGTGGGGGCGGTACCGGGCCGGATGGCTCTTGAGGCTCGGGCCATGGAGGCTGCGGGCAGAGCAGGAGTTCCCGTCCCGGCCCTAATCGTGGCGGATGACGATCCCGGTCTGGACGGCTCGGCCTTTTTGATCATGCAGCGAATTGACGGTGAGACCATTCCCCGCCGGATTCTCCGTGACGACGCCTACCGGGAGGCCCGGGCCGCGTTGACAGCCCAGTGCGCAAGGGCCGCGGCCGCCATTCACTCCATCGACCCCCGCTCTGTCGAGGGATTGGACTGCGGAGACCAAGTGGCCCAGTTCCGCATGGTTCTCGACGAGATGGACCAGCCCAGCCCGACTTTCGAGTTGGCCTTTCGCTGGCTGGAGGCCCATCGGCCTGTACCCGGCCCTCGCGCTGTCGTTCACGGTGACTTTCGCATTGGCAACTTCATCGTCGGTCCGGGGGGGTTGCGGTCGGTGTTGGACTGGGAGTTAGTCCATGCCGGGGATCCCATGGAGGACCTGGCCTGGATGTGCGTCAAGTCCTGGCGATTCGGACAGGCCCTGCCAGTCGGCGGCTTTGGCACCCGTGATGAGCTGATCTCGGTGTACGAGGAGGCCGGCGGCCGCCGAGTGGATCGTGATGCACTGGCATGGTGGGAGGTACTGGGCAATCTGAAGTGGGGGATCATGTGCATGGTGCAGGCCCGCTCCCACACCTCGGGTTTGGTCCGTTCGGTGGAACTGGCCGCCATCGGCCGACGGGTGTGCGAGGTCGAATGGGATCTGTTGGAGGCGCTGGGCTACCGGTCCTCGCCCTCCTTGGGCGCCGTCGTAGCGGGCCAGGGCGGAGTGGGGCCCGCAGATGAGGAACCTATCCTGCCCCGAGTGTCGGAGCCTGGCGATGTCCAGGCGCTGAAGCCTGTTCCAGGGCTGCACGGCGGTCCCGGACTGCACGGTGTTCCGAGTGCGGCCGCACTGGTCGAGGCGGTAAGGGAATTCGTGGAAGGCGAGGTCATGGGAGCCACAGATGGACGGGTCTCTTTCCATGCCCGGGTGGCGGGGCGGGTCCTGGCCATGGTGGAGCGTGAGATCACTCTGGGACCCGGTCAGATCAAGGCTCACGCCCAGAGGCTGGCCGGTCTGGGGGTCCCAGACGATGCCGAGTTGGCCCGGTCCATACGTTCGAGTGGGTTGGACGAACGCATGCCCGAAGTCACCGATGTGGTCGGGGCCTCAGTCCGGGCAAAGCTGGAGGTTGCCCACCCCGCCTACCTGGATCAGCCCGGAGGCTGATCGTGGCAAGTGTGGCTGTTCGCTTGGAGCGACATCTGTCGTCGTGGCTGGGCCGTTGGCCTCCGGTGCTGGGGCAGGTCACCGTGGTGGGCTCAGCCCGACGTGAGGAACCAGGATGGGATGGAAGGGTCCAGGTATTTGCCGGGGTGGCGACTCCGGATGGATCGGTGCTGTCGGTCCCTCCGGGCCTGGAGGGACCGGTGCGGTCTCTTGGTCAGGATCTTGACGAGATTGCCCCGCGATTGGGCGAAGCATTGGGCCATCCCGAATCCCGATTGGGCAGGGGCAAGTTCCGCTGGTGCGCGTCGCCGGCCGACTTGGGCGAAGTGGGGGAGTGGATCGAACCGAGTGACGACCGGGTCCCCGATTGGCTGCGACCCTTCAATGGTGAGGTGCTGATCGCCTGGGACGACACGGGTCGCTATGCATCCGGGGTGGGCCGCAAGCGTCATGATCGGTGGGGACAGGAGTTGGCGGTGGCCACCGAGGAAAACATGCGGGGTCGGGGACTTGCTCCCATGCTGGTGGCTCAGGCGGCCAGGAGGGTGCTCGCCGAAGGGGCCGTCCCTACCTACCTGCACGCCTACGACAACCTGGCCAGCGACAAGGTAGCCCGAGTATCCGGCTTCCCCGACTCGGGATGGCAGGTGCTCGGGCTGTGGGGTCCCGCTTAGGCCATCCCGTGGGACCGCGCGAGGCCTGTTGATGGCCCTGGTTTGGGCCCCACAGCCGGGATGGTGGCACTGCCAACGTTGCAAGCAGGACCATGGCCGCCGCCTGTTCAGGCCTCCTCGTCGCTGCCGACCGACTCCTTCATTTGTGCGTCGATCATGTTGACCACGGTCGGATCGAGAAGGGTGGTGACGTCGCCCAGCTCGCGGTGCTCGGCCACGTCGCGCAACAGCCGCCGCATGATCTTGCCGCTTCGGGTCTTGGGAAGGTCGGGGGTGAGGATGATCTGGCGGGGCTTGGCGATTGGTCCGATCATGGTGGCCACCGTGTCCCGCAGCTCGACCACCAATGCCGCGCCGTCCTCTTCGCTCTGGGCCGCATCCCCCTTGACCGAGACAAAGGCCACTATGGCCTGTCCGGTGATGGGGTCGGAGGCCCCAACGACGGCGGCCTCGGCCGCCCGGGGGTGACTGACCAGGGCGTGTTCGATCTCGGTGGTGGAGATGCGATGGCCCGAGATATTCATTACGTCGTCGATGCGGCCCAAGAGCCACAGATCGCCGTCCTCGTCCTTCTTGGCCCCGTCGCCGGCAAAGTACCGCCCGGCGAAGCGGGACCAGTAGGTGTCCTTGTAACGCTCCGGATCGCCCCAGATGCCGCGCAGCATGCCGGGCCACGGTTGGTTGATGACCAGGTACCCACCCTCGCCGTTGCCGACCGGGTCACCGGCGTTGTCGACCACGTCTGCGCTAATGCCGGGGAAGGCGGTCATGGCCGCTCCCGGCTTGGTTGAGGTGACGCCGGGCAGGGGGGAGATGAGAATCCCACCCGTCTCGGTCTGCCACCACGTGTCCACTATGGGACACCGGTTCCCGCCGATGTGCTCTCGATACCACATCCAGGCCTCGGGGTTGATGGGCTCGCCGACCGATCCCAACAGGCGCAAGCTGGACAGATCATGGGCGTGGGGGTGCTCCTCACCCCATTTCATCAAGGTACGGATAGTGGTCGGTGCGGTATAGAGGATGGAGACCTTGTAGTCCTCGACTATCCGCCACCACCTGTCGCGGCCTCCGGCGTCGGGCGTGCCTTCGTACATGACCGAAGTGGTTCCATTGGCCAGCGGGCCATAGACGATGTAGCTGTGCCCGGTCACCCACCCGATGTCGGCCGCCGTCCAGAAGATGTCCTCTTCTGCCTTGAGGTCGAAGATGAGGCGGTGGGTGGTGGAGGTATGGACCAAATAGCCCCCGGTGGTGTGCAGTATTCCCTTGGGCTGGGCTGTGGTCCCGCTGGTGTACATGATGTAGAGAGGCTGCTCGGCGTCGAAGGCCTGCGCTTGGTGAGTGTCGGCCTGGCGGTCGACCACGTCGTGCCACCAGACGTCGCGCCCCTCCTTCCAGGCCACATCCTGGCCCGTGCGGCGCACGACCAGGATGGAGCGGACGTCGGGGCACTGCTCCATGGCCTCGTCGACATTGGGCTTGAGGGCCACCGTCGTCCCCCGGCGGTAGCCTCCGTCGGCGGTGATCACCACCCGGGCGTCGGCGTCTAGTGTTCGAGCCGCCATGGCCTCCGCAGAGAACCCGCCGAACACCACCGAGTGGGGGGCGCCCAGGCGGGCGCAGGCCAGCATGGCCACAACCGCCTCGGGGATCATGGGGAGGTAGATCATCACCCGGTCGCCGGCGTTCACCCCCAGTTCGATCAGGGCATTGGCCGCGCGGCACACCCTCTTGTGCAAGTCGGCGTAGGTGATGGCCAGGGACTCTCCCTCGGGTTCTCCCACCCAATGGAAGGCCACCCTCGCGCCATTGCCGGCCTCGACGTGGCGGTCCACGCAGTTGTAGGCGGCGTTGATCCGTCCGCCTACGAACCACTTGGCGAAGGGCAGGTCCCATTCGAGCACCTTGTCCCAGCGCCGCTCCCATGTCAGGGTATCGGCCTGTTCCGCCCACCACGCCTGGGGGTCGGCGTTGGCCTTGGCATAGATGTCCGGCTGGGCGTTGGCCCCAGCGGAAAATTCCGGTGGGGGCGGAAACTGTCGAGTCTCGTGTAGCAGCGCCGACAGGGCGTCTCCACCGTGGCCATCCGAATTTTCCGTCATAGGGCTCAACTCCTCATGTAGTGAATGCGATGCCTCAGGCTCGAGGCCAAACTGCGTTACTCGCGCGGGGCCAGGGGCATCAGGGGAATGACCTTCTTCTTGAAGGTCTCATTGACCACACCGCCAAACGATGCATACCAAGCCGCCGCCGCGGTCGCCACGCCCACCCAACCGCCCGCCTTGGTCAGGTTCGCGTTGGAGTTGAAGGCGCCGATGGTCAAAAGGACGTAGGTCACGGTCAACAGCACGAACACCGCCACCACCGCGCCCGACACCCTGAATGATGCGATGGTCATGTAGAAGGTGAATATCGTCCAGCCGAGCAGGTACACACCCACGATGACTGGAATGTCGGCCGTATTCTTGACCCCGGGCAGGATGGTATGGACCAGGACGTAATAGGAAATCCAGAAGGCCCCGTATGAGCTGAAGGCCAAGGCGCCAAAGGTGTTCTTGCGGGCGAACTCCCACATACCGGCGAACAACTGAACGGCGCCGCCATAGACAAGGGCCAGGGCCAGCGCGGTAAAGGCCGCAGGGCCCCACACGTTGGTGTTGCCAATGCTTAGGGCAAACGTGGTCATGGCGAACGCCCCGAGCCCCAGTGGTGCCGGATCGGCTACCGACTGAAACATGGTCCGAGCCGTGGGTACACCACCACCCGCTTGGGGATCAGGTAGAAAGTCCGACCTCGTTGACATAGCGTCCTCCCGATTCTCTCGTGATTTGAACGGGGAGGCCGTCGAAGTTCTTCAGCGATATGCCTTCCCGAGATTGCGCCTACTCGGCCGAAAATCCCTTCCAGTGGATATCTTGAACCTTCAACTGACGTGCTTATAGGGTTTTGGAACCCTTGTCAAGGATCCCGACGGAATCTCAGGCGAAATATCCGGGTTCGGCTCGGCGGGCCTACCAGCCTCACGCTGAAGCCGGGGCGGCCGTGCCTGTGTAGCCGGGGCGGCCGTGCCGCCGGTGCGTAACCTTGGCCCATGTGTCGCAATATCACCACCCTTAGGGGCCTGGAACCTGAGGCGTCAGCTGAGGAAATCGTGGCGGCCGCTCGCCAGTACGTGCGCAAGGTCAGCGGCATTCGCACTCCATCGGGGCGTACGCAGGACTCTTTCGAAAAGGCCGTCGGTCGTGTAGCCGAGGCAACCTTCGAGCTACTTGGGTCCCTCCCG
This sequence comes from Acidimicrobiales bacterium, assembly GCA_050742455.1. GTDB lineage: Bacteria > Actinomycetota > Acidimicrobiia > Acidimicrobiales > JBOGIG01 > JBOGIG01. The sequence continues at coordinate 11,375 of JBOGIG010000058.1, read as the reverse complement.
GCCAGGCAGGGACCCCCACCGACGTTGCCGCCGCTTCGACGTCATCACCCGTGAAGGGTCATTGACAATGTGGCCGGCTTTTGAAAACCAAGAGTGCCTATGGTTAAAGCCGTGACCGCGGACAAGGGCTCGTACTGGCGAAGCGCCGACGAGGACGAAGCCATGCAGGATGAGCACGGCTTTGTCTGGAGGTCGATGCTCGACACGATCGACACCAACCTGGCCGCCAGACGGGTTCTCGATGCTGGATGTAACCGGGGAGGCTTTTTGAGATTGCTTTCCGATCGGGCCGGGATTGCCCAGGGATTCGGCTACGACCCGGCCTGGATGGCCATCGAGGATGCTCGCCGGCTGGCCGGGTCACGCCCCTTGAGATTTGAGGTGACACACACCGTGCCAGGGGACTGGCGAGGCTTCGACGCGGCATTCAGTCATGAGGTCCTCTACCTGATCCATGAACTTTCCGCACACGCCCTGGCCATCTTTGACGCCCTGGCCCCCGGGGGCAGCTACCACGCCGTAATGGGTGTCCATGATGCGAGCCCGCTCATGGTCGAGTGGCATCGCCAACAGGTTGACGAGCTGGATTTGCCACCCCTCTACTCGATCGACGAGGTGGTCGACGTCTTCCAAGCGGTGGGGTTCCAAGCGGCCGTGGCCCGACTCAAGATGGGGTTCATCCCGGCCCGTGACCGGACCGCCGATCATGACAGCGACCCGACAACGGGCCGTGATCTGCTCAGGTGGTTGGACTACTACAACGACGAGAAGCTCCTCTTGCGCTTCACCCGGCCCGATGCCTGAGACCCACGACGGCGAGGATGTCGAATCGTCGGGCGCGCCCACCAGCCACCGCTACCAAGCCCACTGTCATTGGCAGGGCGCCACAGCCCACGGCTATTCGGCCTACACCAGGACTCACGTCGGATCGACGCCACCCTCGGAAGCCAACATTTCCTTAAGCGCCGACGTGGCCTTTGGAGGTAACCCCCATGAGGCCAACCCGGAGCAGTTGCTCGTATTGGCAGCCGCATCATGTCAGTTGCTGTCTTTTCTGGCCGTGGCGGCGCGGGCCAGGATCGATGTCCGCCGCTACGACGACGAGGCCGAGGGGATCATGCCCACCGACTCCGATCCGATGCGGATCACCGCCATCCACCTGCACCCGAGAATCCTGGTCGGGTCCGGGACCAGTCCGGAAAGGCTGGCCCATCTGGTCGAAGTAGCCCATCGGGAGTGCTACATCGCCAACAGTTTGGCGTGCGAAGTATCCGTCGAACCGACCTTCGAAGCAGCGGCCGACGATCCGACCTGACGCCATCGGAACCGACCCGGTGGGGGAGGACCTCGGCCAACTGCCCCCCCTGATTTGACGCCAGGCACCCTGCGCCAAACCGCTTCCAATTGGAGGACGCCGCGCGTATAATCCCCTCAGCGAAACCGACCGAGAGATCGGGAGGACCTTGCCGTGAAGCGAAGACGAAGCTGGCTCCAAGACGATCCCGACCATGAGGCCAAGGGCGCTCCTCACCGCCGGTCTGGCACGGTGCCAATCGCCGCTGCGGTGCTGGTCGTAGTGGCCCTGCCGGTGGCCTTGGTCGCAGCCGGAGGCTCTTCCAAGTCTCTGGCCGACCACCACGGGGACCGGCATCCGATCGTGGGATCAGGACCAGCCCGCGATCAGGTCCTGTCGGCGCTCAGCGCCACCACCGATTCGAAGAATTTCGACTTCTCCTATTCCCTTTTCAGCACTGCCGCAACGGATGCTGCACCGACCACGACCTCGACCATGCTGTGTCGAAAGGCACCGGTAGTTTCCAATAGCCCAGTGCCCGGGGCGACCAGTTCGTCACGAGCCGTGACCACTACATGCACCGTCCCGCCTTCGACCACGATCGGTCCCCTGGTCACCGGCACGGGCGTTATCAACACCAATCCGACGGCCATGGTGGCATCGGCTCGCATCGGCCGCGGGCTAGAGGTAAGCGTGCGAGTGGACGCCACCACCGTCCGCGAGAGCGGCTTTGGCGACATCGGCCTGGCCCCGATGGCGTCTTCGGGTTATGGCGGGACTTCGGCTGTTGGATCGGGTGGCGGCCAGACCTTGCCCGGATTTGCCGGATTGACCGAAGGGACCCTGGGCGATCGGGAGGGCGCCGTGGCCATGATGGGCATGGCAAGCCCCTCTGGGTACCTCGATCTGGTCCAGCCCGCCGTCGGCGCTGCAACCAGGACGGGCACGGGATCCGTCGACGGCGTAGCGGTCACGGTATATCGGGTGTCGAACGACTTGAACCAGCTGGCCGGTGCTCCCGGTACGAGCGGCCCCGAAGCCCAGACCATTACCACGGCGCTGAAGCTCCTGAAGGCGCAGGGCTACAAAGCCGACACTGTCGATGTGTCGATCGACGGAGCCGGGTACATCCGCCGGGTCAAGTCGGTGGACTCCTTCGCCGATGGCAGCACCGTGGTATTGGACGCCACCTTCTCCAAGTTCGGCTGCGCCGGCAAAGTGCTAATGCCGGGACAGACCGGGGCGACCAGTCCACCCTCGGGATGCCAATCACCCTGAGACGCAATTGGCTAATGCGCACCCGCCTCGTGCTCGAGATGGCCGGCCACTTCGAGCTGGAAGGTTGAGTGCTCGACGTCGAAGTGGCCGCTGAGACACGCCTGGATCTCATCGAGGATCTGGCAGGCATGACCGTCGGAGAAACAGGACTCGTCGACGACGACGTGAGCCGACAGGACGGGCAGATCCGACGTCACCGTCCAGGCGTGTAGGTCATGAACCTCCGACACGTGCTCCGTCGACAAGATGTGGGCCCTGACCTCGTTCAGGTCCACACCTTCGGGCGCGGCCTCGAGCAGTACCCTTCCCGAGGCCTTGAGCAGCCCCCACGCGGCCTTGAGCATCAGGGCAACCACAACCAGCGAGGCGATGGCATCGGCTCGCTCGAACCCGGTCGCCAACACCACGATGCCGGCGATCACTGTGGCGACAAAGGCGTAAAGATCGGTGAGGATGTGTCGAAATGAGCCCTCGACGTTCATGCTGGAGCGGTCTGCCCTCTTGAGTGTGCCGGCGGCGATGAGGTTCACCGCCACACCGATGATGGCGACGATGACCATGCTGAGGCCACCTACCGGGCTCGGATGAAGCAGGCGGCGTACCGATTCGAAGGCGATGAGGGCGGAGACGATCGCAAGGGTGAGGCCGTTCCCAGCCGCCGAGAGGATCTCAGCTCGCTTGAAGCCGAATGTCCATGCCCCAACGGGCGGCCGGGTGGCGAGATGCGCTGCCCACAACGATGCTCCGATGGCTCCGGCATCGGTCAGCATGTGCCCTGAGTCGGCCAGGAGGGCCAAAGATCCCGACAGGACAGCGACGATGGCCTCGACCACCATGAAGGTGATAATCAGTCCAAGGGCGATGGTCAGATGGCGGGCGTCGGCCTTTCGGGACAGCACATGGCTGTGGTGATAGTGATTGGTGTCACCCATGGTCCCCCCGGCCCTCCGACTGGGATCTGAAGCGCCGCAGTCGCAGGCTGTTGGAGACGACGAAGACCGAACTGAAGGCCATGGCCGCGCCGGCGATCATGGGATTGAGGTATCCGGCGGCGGCGAGCGGGATGGCGGCCACGTTGTAGGCGAACGCCCAAAACAGATTGCCCTTGATAATGACCAGAGTGCGCCGCGACAGGCGTATCGCATCGGCGGCCGAACGGAGGTCACCCCGCACCAGGGTCAGGTCGGCCGCCTGTATGGCAACGTCGGTGCCAGTGCCCATGGCCAGGCCGAGATCGGCTTGGGCCAGGGCGGCGGCATCATTGACACCATCTCCCACCATGGCCACCACCCGGCCCTGATTCTGCAGTTGCTTGATTACACCGAGCTTGTCGGAGGGCAGCACTTCGGCGATAACGTCCTCGGGCCCGATCCCCACCTGGCCAGCCACGGCATTGGCGGCGGCAGCGTTGTCACCGGTTAACAGGATGGGGCGAAGGCCGAGGGTTCGCATCTGGGAGACGGCCTCGGCCGACGTCAGCTTGACCGTGTCGGCCACGATCAACACGGCTCGAGCGGCGCCGTCCCATCCGGCCATGACCGCGGTGCGCCCGGACTGCTCAGCGCTTTCGCGAGCAGCCTCCAGGTCGTCCGGCAGTCCGAGGCCCCAGCGCTCCGCGAGCAGAGATGGTCGTCCGGCAACCACGGCGTGGCCCTCGACTTCCCCGGTCACACCGATGCCCGGGTGGTTGGCGAACCCCTTGACCGCCGGGAGTGTGCCGACTTGACGGGCGGCCCCCTCGGCGATGGCCTGGGCGATCGGGTGTTCGGAGGCATGTTCCAAGGCCCCGACCAACCTCAGCACCTTGTCAGCCGATTGACCGGCCGTGGGGACAACCTCGATCAGGCTCATATGACCGGTCGTTACGGTGCCGGTCTTGTCGAGCACGATGGTGTCCACCTTGCGGGTGGACTCCAGCACCTCCGGGCCCTTTATGAGTACCCCCAGCTGGGCGCCCCTTCCGGTGCCCACGAGCAAGGCGGTGGGGGTGGCCAAGCCGAGAGCACACGGACAGGCGATGATCAACACGGCTATGGCGGCAGTGAAGGCAGCCGTGGCGCCGCCTCCGGTTCCAAGCCAAATTCCCAGCGTGGCCAGGGCGATGAGCAGGACACCCGGCACGAAGACCCCGGCGATGCGGTCGGCTAGACGCTGCACGGCTGCCTTGCCATTCTGGGCCTCGGTCACCAGGCGGGCCATCTGGGCCAATTGGGTGTCCGCTCCGATCCGGGTGGCCCTAACCACCAGGCGGCCGCCGGCATTGACGGTTGCCCCGGTTATCCGGTCACCCGGGCCCACATCGACAGGCACGCTCTCGCCGGTCAGAAGGGAGGCATCGATTGACGCCGAGCCGGTCTCGACCAGGCCGTCGGTGGCGATCTTCTCGCCGGGGCGCACCACGAAGAGGTCGCCGACGGACAACTCTGCCACCGGAACCCGAACCTCGGTTCCCTGGCGCAGGATCGCCACCTCCTTGGCCCCAAGGGACAGCAATGCTTCCAGGGCGGCGCCGGAACGACGCTTGGCGCGGGCCTCGAAGTAGCGGCCGGCCAGGAGGAAAACGGTTACCCCAGAGGCGGCCTCCAGGTAGATCTCGGTATGGCCAAAGCCCTGGCCGATGGTGAGTCTGAACGACATTCTCAGGCCCGCAGCACCGGCGTCCCCGAAGAACAGTGCATACAGTGACCAGCCAAAGGCGGCCAGCACGCCGAGCGAGACCAGGGTGTCCATGGTGGCGGCCCGGTGGCGAAGGTTGATCCATGCCGCCCGATGGAACGGCCAGGCCCCCCAGACAACCACCGGGGCGGCCAACACCAACGAGAGCCACTGCCAGTTACGAAACTGCAACGGCGGCACCATGGCCAGCACGACAACGGGGACAGCCAAGACCGTCGAGATGGCGAGGCGATCCCGCAGAGGACGGAGGAGGTCATTCGTCACATCCGACTCGGCTCCGTCGCTCCCATCGGCGCGCACCGTGGGCGAGGTACCCCGGAGTTGGGCCGTATAGCCACCGGCCTCCACCTCCGCCAGAAGTTCTTCTGTGTCGAGATCCTCGGGGTAGACGACCCGGGCCTGCTCGGTGGCGAAATTGACCGCGGCCGATACCCCATCGATCTTGTTGAGTCTCTTCTCGATGCGCACGGCACATGAAGCGCAGGTCATCCCGCCGATAGACAGCCGGACCTGCCGGGTGCCGACAGAGTCAAGGTCGGAGTTGCTGTCCGCATGATCAAGGCCGGCTTGATCAGGGCCGCCATGACCAGGACCCGGTGTCGCCTCGGTGGCCGTGCCTGTGGTCATGATGTGCCGGTTGACCCGGCCTCACTCAGGGCAAAGCCGGCCTCGTCGATGGCAGAGCCGACGGCGCTTTCATCCAAGCGGGCCTGGCTGGTGACCGTCACCACCCCGCTGGTCAGATCGACCTCGACTTCGGTGACTCCGGTCAGCCTTCTGATCTCCGTGGCGACCGCCTTTTGGCAGTGTTCACAGGTCATGCCGGTCACGGTATAGCTGGTGGTGGTGGTGGTCATGCGGGGCTCCAATCCGATGAATGGGCGACGGGGTCGGATAGCGGGATTGATCAGGACGGATGCCGGGACTGATCAGGAACGGACCAGGCGGGCAATGGCCTGGGACGCTTCCATGATCTTGGTGTCGGCCTCCCTCCCCCCGACTTTTGCCGCTTCGACGACGCAACCCGACATGTGCTCGTCGAGCAGTCCGAGGGCCAGCGACTGGAGGGCCTTGGAAGCGGCCGACACCTGAGTGAGGACATCGATGCAGTACTGGTCTTCTTCGATCATCCGCTGCAGCCCGCGAACCTGGCCCTCGATCCGGCGCAGCCGCTTGATGTAGCCGTCCTTATTGGCTGTGTATCCGTTCATGGCGTCTCCCAGGGGTGCTCGACGTGTCCCGTAATCACTGCTATGGATTACTATACCCCCCCATCGTACTTTACCGAGCGCGGGATCAGTTACCGTCGCCGGGGGACCCTCCCGCGACTTCGTAGGACCAGAGTTCGGACGACACCGCAACAGGACCCCCGTGGGGCGAGGGCCGGTCGGCACCGGCGTGTCCGTGGCCGAAGGCAGGAGAGTTGACCCAGGCCTGGAAGGACTCATCGTCGCGCCACCGGGTGACAACCAGCCACTGGGTCCGTCCGTCGGTTGGCTGCAAGAGTTCGAAGCCTTCAAAGCCCTCCTGGCCGTCGACTGCTCCGGCTCGGGCTGCGAACCTTTGGGCCAGCTCGTCCCCCGAATCCTCAGGCACGGTGATGGCATTGATCTTGATTACGGTCATGGTGACGATCTAATCAGACGGGCCGGCCCCCGACCCGCCGGGTCGCCGAGGCGACGTAGGCAAAGGGAGGATTACCGACCGAGCCCGAGGTCGGGACCCGGGTCGCGGCGGAGGTCGCGGACTCGCTCCTGCTCTCGGGCATAGGCCAGAGCGTGCTCCTTCCAGACGCCGACGGTCGTATGCAGCTCCTCGTAGTGGGTGTCGTCGAGCGAGAATGCCGCCCTCGGTAAGCGATTGATTCTTCCCAGCATCTCTGCGAACTCGCTCCCGTCGAAGCCGCGATCCTTCTCGGCGGCGAGTTCGAACAGCCGATCGAGCCCGTAGAAGTCGGCCACGGACATGAGGTCGACAAAATCCCGGGCTTCGGCGCGCCCGAACAGCGCAAGTAGCTTGTCGACGGCGAGCTCCTCCCCTGATAGCAGCTGGAATCCTGGGCCCTCCTCGGCGGGGAAGAGTCGTGCGTCGCTTCCGAGGTCGACCTCGGTCCGATCCTTACCGTCGTCCACGAGCAGACGGGCAAAACCGGAGTGGTCGATCACTCGCTCGACGCGTAGGCCGTGGTCGAGCAGTGCCCGCTCGGCAATGGGTACGAGTTGGTCAACGGCGACAGCGCTCGGGCCGAAGAAGTCGAGATCCCGAGTCCGGCGGTCGACGTCGCCGCGGACAATGAGAGCGGCGCCACCGGCCAAGGCGAAGCCCTCAGCCTCGGCCAGCCCGGCAACGACCCGTGCGACGAGTTCCTGCAACGGGCTCAGCACTCAAGGCACCCTTCTACGGCGGCGAAACCACTCCGACCATGCGGCGCGGACGTACGGAGGAAGGACGAGTTCGTCGAACACCCTCGCGAGATCGTCCAGGTCGACGTAGTAGCGAACGTCGGCCTCATTCCCTTCGCGTAGCACCTGTTCGTACACCCGCAGGCGGTCCGGTCGCCGGCTCAGGTCGTAGGCGATGGACGGCTCGCTCCAGGAGATATGCAGGGGCAGCTCTACGACACCGGATGCCTTGGCGACCGTGGTGTCGTCGATGTCGTCGGGGATCGCGACCGGACGCGATGCCGGTCCGAGCCATGGGTTCCGGGTCCTGGTCACAGTTCGATCATACGAGTGGTGTCGACGGTGGCCGGGACGCAGCCCCGATCTGAAGCGAGCTGGGGTCCGGAAGGGCCGTTAGGCAATAATCGGCGTCTTGGTGGGCCTGCCACAGGCGGTACCACAAGCTGATGGCCCGGTCGGCCCCGACCAGCGTGTTGACATGGGGTTCGCCGACTCGGGGGCGAACGCGGGCTAGGACCCGGAGGTCCTGGCGCTGCGCCACGTGCCAATCGGCCAATGTGGCGGCGAAGGATATGGCCCGCCCCAGGGCGACGGCCGCGGTGTTGGGGGACACGAGGTAGTGCTGGTAGTAACGCCCCCCGAACCACGTCATGTCGGCATCGATCGGAGTGGCGAAGGCCACCAGTTCGAAGGGGCCGAACTTCAACAGCAACAATCCGGGAAAGCGAACCCACTCCTCGAATGGCACCGGTTTGCGGTGGCCCCGACCCGCCTCGTTGCGTAGGGCGCCGCGCACGTGGATGAGCTCGTCGTCGACTTCGGCGTGGTAGGGGTCGATCATCTGGCCCAGTCCGGGATTGAAGATTCGGTGCACGAAGGGGAAGTGGTGCAGGTCCAGCATGTTCTCCATGAGCCGTGTCAGGTGCACCGGCCAATCGGCGGAAACCACGGAGCCCGCAGTGCGTTCGCTCCCGGCGATGTCGTCGAACCAGGGGAGGGGCCCGGCCTCGACCCCGGCTTCACCCCACCACATCCACACCAGTCCGTGGGCCTCCCGGGCCGGGAAGGTACGGGCGGCCAGCTGAGGTGGGATGGCGTGGGTCGAACCTGAACAGGGTACCCGCACGCAGTTGCCGCTCTGGGCGAATCGAAAGCCATGGTAGGGGCATTCCAGGCAGCCATTGCGGACTCGACCTTGGCTCAGATCGGCTCCCCTATGGGGACAGGCGGACTCAGCGACCACTATCGACATGGCGTCGGGACGCCATAGGACGAGGTCTTTTCCCAGCCGGCGTAGCGCCATCGGGCGTCTCCCAACCGTTCGGGAGGCCAGGATCGGGTACCAGTAATTTCGAATCATGACCCCTCCTTCTCTGGGGCAACCAGGCGTCGGAGTAGCGAAAGGGACAGGACGGCCAACTCTTGGGAATCGGCTACGTGCACCCGGTCCCAGTGAGAGACGAGCCAGCGATCCCCGGCCTCGGTGAGGGCCATGGTCATCTCCACCATGAGATCGAGATCCAGGTCGCGGCGTACGGCGCCCAGCTCCTGACCCAAGCTCAGGACCTCCTCGAACCATTTGCGACTGCGCCGGGTCAGTTCGGCCAGGGGAGAGTTTCGGACTTGGGCGTTGGACACCGAGCTGAGGAGCAGACCGAGCGCCGCCGCCGTCGGGTCACGACGATAGAAATCCGAAACGTCGACGTAGGTCAACAGCAGTCGATCCCAGAACTGGTCTTGGGAGGCGGGCGCGCCGATATCTCCGAGAGTTCCCATCATGCGGTCCACAGCCAGTGTGGCGACGCTGTGGAACAGGTCTTCCTTGTCGTCGAAATAGTAGTAAAACGCCCCCTTGGAAAGTCCGGCGCTGGCGATGATGCGGTTGAGGGAGGCGCTGTCGTAGTCGTGGTGGGCGAACTCGCCGGCCGCCGTCTGGAGGATCTCGTCGCGGCGGGTGGCGGATAACTTGAAAAAACGAGCCCTGGGCACGGTGCCTGCATATCCTCTCGGTTAAACCAACTGGTCGAACTGGTCAGTTTGAAGTGTAGCCCCGGGCAGCCGAACCTGCACTTATGCTGAGCCGAGGGATGGAATCGGGTCGGAGCCGGATAGGAGCGAGTGAGCATGGACATGGAATATCGACGCTTGGGCGGATCGGGACTGCAGGTGAGCGTGTTGTCCTTCGGGTCGTGGGTGACATTTGGTCCCCAGCTGGGGGACAAGCTGGCCGTCGAATGCCTGAGCGCAGCCCATGATGCCGGGGTCAACTTCTTCGACAATGCGGAGAGCTACGCCGGTGGGGAATCTGAGACCATCATGGGCCAGGCCATCGCCGAGCTCGGCTGGCCCCGGCACAGCTACGTCATCTCCACCAAGCTGTTCTGGGGTCTGCACGAGGGGGTGGTCAACATGCGCAACACGTTGAACCGCAAGTACCTGTTCCAGGCCATTGACGGTTCCCTGGAGCGCCTCGGTCTGGACTTCGTGGACCTGTTGTTCTGCCATCGGTCCGATCCCGAGACCCCCGTCGAGGAGACGGTGTGGGCCATGAGCGACATCGTCTCGGCGGGCAAGGCCCTGTACTGGGGCACTTCGGAATGGTCGGCGCCGGACATCAAGTTGGCCTGGGACATCGCCCGGGACAACCATCTGCACAAGCCGATCATGGAACAGCCCCAGTACAACCTGTTGACCCGGGCCAAGGTGGAGGACGAGTTCGCCCCTCTCTATGGCGACATTGGGCTTGGACTGACCACTTGGAGCCCACTGGCCTCAGGCCTGTTAAGCGGCAAGTACGCCACCGGCATCCCCGAGGGGAGCAGGGCGTCGCTGCCGGGATACGAGTGGCTGCGCGACTACCTGACCAATCCCCACACCAACGCCAAGGTCACCGCGCTCAAAGCCGTGGCCGACGACCTGGGCTGCACCTTGTCACAATTGGCCATCGCCTGGTGCGCCCACAATCCTCATGTCTCCACCGTCATCACCGGGGCCAGCCGGGTCGAGCAAGTGAGCGAGAACATGGCAGCTCTTGAGGTGCTGCACAGTCTCGATGACGACATTCTGGCTCGCATCGAGGCCGCCCTGGCCGATTGACGCGGGCCGTCGGTCCAGGTGGCCGGCCGCTTGCGAAGGCGAAGAGCTCAGAGTGCTGTGACAGCCCGAGGTCAGGTCAGGGGCGAGATGGGAAGGCCAACCCGCACCAGCGTCCAGCGGGTCAGGTGCTGGCGCCTCCGAAAGCGTTGGCCCGCTATGGCTCCGGCGCCGTCCCTGGCAGTGATGGCCTGGCGGGACCGTTCCCACTCCGACAGCGAGGCGTAATGGGTGGCGAGCAGCGCTCGGGCGCGATTGACCTCGGCATCCCTGGAGCGAAATAGGCCCAGGATCCGAGAGTCGTAACTGGCTTCGAAGTCAGGCCAGGCCGAAGCCGACAGGTCGAGGAACTCCTCCCAGTCGATTGTGTTGACCTCGAACCAACGCAAGGCCACGATCCCCGAGTCGAGTTGGAGTGGCTGGCTTGAAGTGGGTCGGACAGTGGCTTCGAGTTGCTCGCACTGGGTGAATTGAGCCTCGGATGGAGTAAGGCCATCAGAGCTCGGGGGAGCGGCGGTCAGCACGGCCGGGATCTCGTCGCTGGCAAAGCCGATGCCCGGACCTCCCCACAGAGCCAACCACACACCGTGGTCCCTCAGGGCTTCGACAGCATCGGGGACAGAGTGGTCCGG
>JBOGIG010000057.1:0-14934 GCA_050742455.1 Acidimicrobiales bacterium | reverse complement strand
TCCCGCTTGGCGCCCGCCTTGGCCGGATCCCAACGAACCACCGAACGGGCCGCCTCGAACAGCAATATCCGATCCACGCCGGCCTCGGTCAAGCGTTGGACCGCCCACTCGGGCTTGTCGGCCTTGGTCAGGGCCACCGCCACGGTCACCGGGTACGACGGCGCTGGCTCCGTCATGATCGGCCCGTCCGGGTCCAGGCGGGGCGGCCGGGGCGGCCGCGACGGACAAAATACGCACAGGCGCCACCGTCCGACGCCGTCGGTGGCGCTCACCAGGCGGCCAGAGCCCAACCTGAGCACCGACTCCAGGTGGTGGGCGTCCTCAGCGCTCAGCTCGGGCCGGTCGAGATCGGCCACCCGAACGTGGGCATCGGCCCGGGGCGGTAATTGGGCCTGGCCCACGCCGAGCGAGCCGGCTACTTGAACGCCGAGCGGATCCGGGAGAACAGGCCCGGATCGGTCGGGGCCACCTCTTCGCCCCGTTCGTCGGCCAGCCGGCGCAGCAGCTCTTCTTGGCTCTCGGTCAAGCCGTCGGGTGTGACCACCTCGACTTGGACCAATAGGTCTCCACGGCCCCGACCTCCCACATGAGGCACGCCCCGCCCCCGGAGGCGGAACACCTTGCCCGTTTGAGTTCCGCTTGGCACCACTAGGTCCTCGGTCCCGTCCAGGGTGTCAAAGCAAAGGTGGGCGCCCAGGGCGGCCTGGGTCATGGGCAGGGCCAGCACGTGAACCAGGTCGTAGCCGTGGCGGGAAAAACGCCGGTCCTCTTGGACTCGCACATGCACATACAGATCGCCGGGCGGACCTCCCCGAGGCCCCGCCGGTCCTCGTCCGTTGAGGCGCAGCGTCGTTCCCGTGTCCACCCCGGCGGGGACATCAACGGTGTAGGTACGCTCCTCGGTCCGCCGCCCCTCCCCCCGGCACCGAGGGCAGGGGTGTTCGATTATCTGACCCATGCCGCCGCAACGACCACAGGGGCTGGCCGTGACCATCTGGCCCAGGATTGACTGGCGTACCCGGCGCAGCTCACCTGTCCCCTGGCATTGGGGACAGGTGCCGGCGTGAGTCCCCTCGCCGGCTCCACTAGCCCCGCACGTATCGCAAGGCACCGCCAGGCGCAGATCTACGTCGCGCTTGGCCCCGAACACCGCCTCGGAAAAGCTGAGCGTCAAGGTCACCTCGGCATCGCTGCCCGGGGGCGGACCCGAGCGCCCCCGGCCGCCGCCGGGGCCACCAAAGTTGGACTGGTTGAAGAAGGCGTCGAAGATGTCGCCGATTCCCCCGCCGGCAAAGAACGCTCCGGGGTCACCCGGCGCCCCGGCGCCTCGCTGCGAATCGGGGCCGAACATGTCGTATCGACGACGTCGCTCTGGGTCCTTGAGGGTCTCATAGGCCAGGGTGATCTCTTTGAAACGCTCCTCCGAGACGACGTCGCCGCCGTTGGCATCGGGATGGTGCTCTCGGGCCAGACGGCGGTAGGACTTCTTGATCTCGTCTTCGGTGGCGCTGTGGCCCACGCCGAGGATGGCGTAGTAGTCGTCAGGCATCGGGGCTCGGCTTCATGGTAGTTGGCTTACTCCGGTCCGCTCAGATGTCTTCCCAGGCGTTGACCGACAGCCGCCACCGCGGCCAGGGCCTGAGGATAATTCATGCGGGTGGGACCGAGGACACCGATGGTGCCGACCTGTTCACCTTCGATCTGGTAGGGGGACACCACTACGGCACACTCTGCCAGTGGGGCGATGCCGTTCTCGGCGCCGATGGACACGCTCAAGCCTCGGTCCAACACATCCTTGAGGAGGGACACCACCACGTATTGCTGTTCGAGAATGCCGAGCACAGAACGCACCGTAGCCACGGCATCGAAAGCGCTCGCCATGCGGGACGCTCCTCCGACAAAGATGTGGTCGGGCTCGCCATCGTGGCCCAGGTTGGCCAACGCCGAAGTGGTCCGGGCCAAGATTGCGTCAACGCCCTCGTGGCCTGTCGGGGGGGGAACTGTGGCCGCAAAGAGCGTCTTTCCCATCAGATGGGCGGCCAGCACCGCCCCGGCCTGGGACAGATCGTGCTGGGACGACGGCCACGACTCGCGCTCCGATGCTGAACGGGCCGGCGGACCGGACCGTCCTTCGCTTGCATCGAGGTCCAAGGTCTTCTTTTCCACTCGGCCGTTGGACAAGACGATGACCAGAAGTACGGCGTGGTGGCCGAGGTCTACCAGCTGGACCGATCGTATGAGAGCCACTTCGTCGGCGGGACGGACCACCACGGCGGCGTAGTCGGTCAACTGCGACAGCAGGTGCGACGTCTCGGCCAGCATCTGTTCCAGTTCCCCGTGGGCGTGGGCAAAGAAGTCCCGAACCTGCTGGCGCTGGGGCTGGGCCAGAGTTCCCGGCCCGGCGAGGCAGTCGACAAAATACCGATAGCCCTTGTCAGTGGGGATCCGGCCCGCCGAGGTATGGGGTTGGACCAGGTAGCCGTCCTGCTCCAGGAGAGCCATCTCGTTTCGCACCGTGGCCGATGAGACATTTACGCCTTCTGCCTTGACCACGTGCGACGACCCCACAGGCTGGGCCGTGGATATGTACTCATTGACCACCGTGGTGAGAATGGCGGCCTTGCGATCGTCAAGCATGTCGGTTGGGCACAGAACAACTCTCCTGTCGGCCCTCAGGCGGGAAGCAGCGATGGTCAACTGAGATGATTCTACTAAAGAGCTGGTCCGACTCCCGGTTGGTGCGGGATGTAGGTTTGCCACAGAGACTTTGTGTGGTATACCTAACATCGCATGGTAGCCACGTTCGTCATCTTTCTGCGCGAGGGCATAGAGGCCAGCATGATCGTGGCCATCCTCTTGGCATACCTGGACCGCATCGGAAAGCGTGAGCACTTCCGCGACGTGATGGCCGGCGTGGTTGCCGCCCTGGTCCTGGCCGGGGCCGGGGGCGTGATCGCCTACCTCACCATCAAGACCTATGCCGGATCCCGGGCCCAGACCATTTTCGAGACATGCACCTACGCTTTGGCCGCCGTCGTTTTGACCTACATGACATTTTGGATGAGAAGCCATTCCCGCAACCTGAGCGTGGAGCTGAGGGCCCGGACCGAAGCAGCTCTTGATCGCCGGGCCCGCACCGGGTTGGCCTTGCTGTCTTTTCAGGCCGTGGGGCGCGAAGGGATCGAGACAATGGTCTTTACCCTGGCCATCGTGTTCGCCTCTTCGGCCCACGGCGTCATCGTCGGAGGGATCGCCGGCCTGATCGTGTCGATGGCAATGGCCTTTGCCATATACCACCTGGGCCGGCGCATCGACGTGGGGGCATTCTTCAAGGTGGTGGGCGCCCTCCTGATGGTCTTCGCCGCCGGTCTGCTGGTCGACACCGTGCAGAACGCCCAGGAGCTGGGCTGGATCAGCTGGCTCACCCACCCGGTTTGGAATACGTCGTCGTGGCTGTCGGAGTCCTCGACCCTGGGGGACATATTCCACAGCTTCTTCGGCTATTCCCAGTCACCCTCGGTACTCCAGGTAATCGTGTACGTGGTCTACCTGGCCTTGGCCCTCACCATCTTCTTCCGGCTCCGGCCCCCCCTCACTCCAGCCGAAGAGCCGAAATGAACGCTTCGGGCGGCACCTCGACCCGCCCGATGTTCTTCATCTTTTTCTTGCCTTCCTTCTGACGCTCCAGCAGCTTGCGCTTGCGGGTTATGTCGCCGCCGTAGCACTTGGCCAGGACGTCCTTGCGCTTGGCCTTGATCGTCTCCCGTGCCACCACCCGACCCCCGATGGCGGCCTGAATCGGTACGTCGAAGAGCTGTCGGGGAATCAGCTCCCGCAGCTTGGACGTCATGCGCCGGCCGTATTCATCGGCCTTGGACCGATGCATCACGGTGGAGAAGGCGTCCACCCCCACCCCGTTGAGCAGGACGTCGATCTTGACCAGGTTGGCCGGTCGGTAGTCGTCCGGTTCGTAGTCCAGGCTGGCGTAGCCCTTGGTCCGACTCTTGAGCTGGTCGAAGAAGTCCAGGACCACCTCGGCCAGGGGGATGCGGTAGACCAGCTCCAATCGTTCCGGTGAGAGGTACTCCATCTTGACCATCTCCCCTCTGCGGGTCTGGCACAGATCCATCACCGTTCCCGTGTACTCGGCCGGGGTGAGCACCGTGGCCTTGAGGAAGGGCTCCTCTATGCGGTCCAGCATGTGAGCCTCGGGCATGGCCGAGGGATTGTGGAACACGACCACCCCTCCAGCGGTGGTGTGGGCGCGATACTCGACCGAAGGCGCCGTGGCGATGAGGCTCAGGTCGAACTCCCGTTCCAGGCGCTCCCTCACGATTTCCATGTGCAATAGCCCGAGGAACCCACACCGGAAGCCAAAGCCCAAGGCCCCGGAAGTCTCAGGCTCGAAAGTAAAGCTGGCATCATTGAGCCGCAAGCGGTCCAGGGCCTCACGCAGGTCAGTGAACTCGTCGCCGTCCACCGGGTACAGGCCGCAGAACACCATGGGTTGGGGGTCGCGGTAGCCCTCCAGGGGCGATGGAGCCGGATGGGCGGCATCGGTGACCGTCTCCCCCGATCGGGCCTGGCCCACGTCCTTGATGCCGGCGATCAGGTAGCCCACCTCGCCCGGGCCCAGACTCGGGGTCGGCGTCGGCGCCGGCGTTCGGACACCGATCTCCTCGATGTCGTGGCTGCCCCCGGCCTGCATGAAAGCCAAGCGGGCCCCGGTGCGGATCCGTCCCGACTTGACCCGTACCGAACTCACCACCCCCCGGTACTGGTCGTAATAAGAGTCGAAGATCAATGCTTGGAGTGGATCATCGCCACTGCCCTGGGGGGCGGGGATGCGCTCCACTATGGCATCGAGCAGTTCGGGAACTCCTTCACCGGTCTTGGCCGAGATGCGCAGGATCCGAGACGAGTCCAGCCCGAGGACGTTCTCTATCTCCCCGGCGTACAGGTCCGGGTCGGCCGCAGGAAGGTCGATCTTGTTGAGAACGGCCACGATCTCGAGGTCGTGCTCCAGGGCCAGGTAGCAGTTGGCCAGGGTCTGGGCCTCGATGCCCTGGGAGGAGTCGACCAGGAGCACCACGCCCTCACAGGCTGCCAGGCTACGGCTCACTTCGTAGCCGAAGTCCACGTGACCGGGCGTGTCGATGAGATGGAGGGTGTGGCCCGACCAGGAGACACGCACATTTTGTGCCTTGATGGTGATGCCCCGTTCCCGTTCGATGTCCATGGAGTCCAGGTACTGCTCCCTCATGTCCCTGGGGTCGACCGCTCCGGTCAGCTCCAGGATGCGATCCGACAGGGTGGACTTGCCGTGATCTACATGGCTGATTATCGAGAAGTTGCGGATGAGGTCGATGGCTACCACGGGGACTCCAAACTACCCGGCGGGCCGGGTCACTCCCCGCCCCGCCGCCGGCCGGGTCACGTACCGGGCACCGAGAAGGTCACCTCCTCGACGCCGACTCGGTCACACCCGGACGTGGCGTCGAGCCGGCCTGCTAACATTTGTGTTCTTCTCCTGCACCCAACTGGCCCGACCAGGGCTATCTAAGGATGTCATGGCCAATATCGCCAGCCAGAAAAAGCGAAATCGTCAGAACGAGCGCCTGCGCCTACGCAACAAAGCCGTCCGCTCGGAGGTGAAGACCCGGGTCAAGACCGCCGTCGCCGACGCCGAGGCCGGGGCCGACACGAGGGCCGAGGCCCTCCGCATCGCCGTGAAGCGCCTGGACAAGGCGGGTGCCAAGGGCATCATCCACAAGAATCAGGCCGCCAACCGCAAGTCCCGTCTGATGCGACGCGTTGCCGTCGGGATTCAGGACTAGATCAAGACCTACGGCCCGAGCCCTGCGCTGGGGGTCAGGCTGGTCCGATTTTCAGACCCGAGCCTTGGGCCTCGCCCGGGGGTCAGGTTGTTCCGATTTTCAGGCCCGAGCCTTGGGCCTGGCCCGGGGCCGAGGCCGGGGAGCCAGGTTTGCAAGGCGGGCCACGAGCACCTCGATCACGGCTTCGCCGGAGTGTCCCGTCAGGCCGCGAAGGTCCAGGTCCGCCCCAGCCAGTAGATGGATGGCTCGGGCGATGGGATCGTGACCAAGCGCACTGCTCTGTTTCAGGGCCTTGCCCGCCACAAATGTGCTCTTGGTGCCGAGGAGTTCCGCGGCGTCCGCGTCGCTGGTGACCTCGGCCCCGTCCAGGCGCAGAAGATTGACGTAATGGCGGCTCAACAGGGCCAGGATGGCCAAAGGGTGGCGTTTTCCGCCGCTCATCATCCGACGGGCCATGGCCAAGGCGCCGGAAACATCCGACCGATCGATGGCGTCGGTCAGTTCCCAGGGCACAACATCGCCCGCCTCGCCCAGGAAGGCGCTGACGTCGTCGACGCCCAATCGGGCGCCTTCGCCGAAGTGGACGGCCAGCGCGCCTAACAGCCCCTCGAGGCGACCCCGTTCCAGTCCCAGGTGCTTACCCACCAGCTCGGTGGCCCGGCCGTCCAGTTTGATCGGAGCGGAGCGCAATCTGTCGGACAGCCATTTCGAAGCGGCCTGCCCCGTCCCGACGGTGGCGTCGACTATGTGGCCGACCTTCTTGGTGGCGGTAGACAACCGGGCCGGGAGCGGACCTCCACCGGCAATCATGACCAATGACGTGGTGGGCGAGGGGTCGTCCAGGTAGGCACACAAACGACTGACGTCCTCGGTGCCCAAGCGACCACAGTCCCGGACCACGACCACGCGGCGCTCGACCAGGAACGGCAGGGTGCAACAGGCGTCGATCACGGCCGTGACCCCACCGTCGAGGTCGATGAATTCCTCCACCGCCATGTACCGATCGCCCTCTCCGACCAGATGGCTGATGAGATCCCGGGCCGCCTGGCTGACGAGACTGGGGTCGTCCCCCCTGACCACGTAGGCCGGCAGGTTCGATGCCGGCTGCCCCGCCGCCTGGGTCATCGGGCGGCCTGGTTCATCGGGCGGCCTGGTTCATCGGGCGGCCTGGGTCATCGGGAGGCCTGGTTCATCGGGCCGCCTGAGTCATCGCTGCCAGCACCGAAGCGGCCTGTCGAGCCCCGGCAACGTCGTGGACCCTCACTATCCTGGCCCCCAGGCACACCCCCAGAGCCAGGGCCGCGATGGAAGCCTCTGAGCGCTCGTCGATCTCCAGGCCCAGCAGGCGACCGAGAAACGTCTTGTTCGAAGCCGACACCAACAACGGATAGCCGAGGTCCGCCAATCGATCGGACGCCCTCAACAACTCCAGTGACTGCTCGGCCGTCTTGCCCAAGTCGAGACCGGCGTCGACGATAACGGATGTCTCGGCCACCCCGGCCTCGGTCGCCTGGCGTGCCCTGGCGGTGAGGAAGGCCGCCACCTCGCCGACCAGGTCGACGTAAATGGGATCGGGGTCGGCAATACGCGGGCCCAGGCGGATGTGAGTGGCCACCACCCCGACCCCGGCCCGGGCCGCTACCGCCAGGTAGACCGGATCGGCGAACCCGGATATGTCGTTGCCCAATACTGCTCCCGCGGCGAAGCTCTCTCTCGCCACCTCGGCGTTCCAGGTGTCCACCGACACCGCCAGGTCGAAGCGTGCTATCAAGCCCTCAACCGCTGGCACCACCCGCTCCAACTCCTCCGCCAGGGCGACCTCGGGCCCCGGGCCCGCCTTGACGCCTCCCACGTCGAGAATGTCCGCCCCGGCGGCGGCCAGTTCCTCGGCTCTCCGCCAAAAGGTATCCATGTCGAAATAGGCACCGCTGTCATAGAAGGAGTCGGTGGTGCGATTGAGGATCCCCATCACCAGACTCCGGTACTCCAGGTCATAGGAAAAACGGCCCAGGCGAAGGATCATCGGGCTCAGAACAGGCGCGAGGTGAGCGCCCGTCGATAGGCGTTGGTGCGAGGGTCCTCGGGACCCATGGCCTCGAGAAGTTCGAGAAACTGCCGGCGGGCCTCCTCGTCGTCCTTGACGATTTCCAATAAGGCGTCCAGGCGGGCTTCGAGTCCGTCGTCGGCGACGGTAGCCACCTCATCGGCGCGAGGTGCCTCGTCGGCGGTAGCCACCTCGTCGACGGTAGCCACCTCATCGGCGCGAGGTGCCTCGTCACCGGTAAGTGCCTCGTCGGCCTGAGGCACCAGCTTGGCCACAAACTCCGCCACGGCGGCCTCTGGCAGAGCACCGATGAAGGAGTCGACTACCTGGCGGCTCCTGAGGGCAAACACCGCGGGAATGGACTGGACCCCAAAGGTCGATGACACCCGGGGATTCTCATCGACATTCACCTTGACCAATTCGACCGTCCCACCCGTGGCCCCAACGACCTTTTCCAGAACGGGACCGAGCGTCCGGCACGGTCCGCACCATGGCGCCCACAGGTCGACCACCACGGGCACGGATTCGGAGCGCTGGAGTACTTCGGCCTCGAAGGTGGCATCGGTTACGTCTGTCATCATCATGACCCTAGAACCAATGTCTTGCGGAACCATTATCGTTGCCGAGATGAACTCCACCACCGAGGGCCCATCCCCTGAGGCCTCCGGGACGCCTGAAGTTGCCCTAAGCCCTTCGGATACCGATTCCCGACCTCGAGAAGTCGAAGGCATCGACGCTAACCGGGTCACCGCATGGTTCGTCGAGAACATTCCCGGTGTCCAGCCTCCGCTCCGGTTCGACCTGATCGCAGGTGGCCGCTCGAACCTGACCTTTAGAGTCCGCGACGCCGGGGGCAACGACTACGTGCTGCGGCGACCACCCATCAGTCACGTCCTGCCCACGGCCCACGACATGAGCCGGGAATTCCGCATTATTTCGTCGCTCGGACCCACGTCGGTCCCCGTTGCCCCGGCGCTCGGACTGTGCGAGGACGAAGAGGTCAACCAGCGACCGTTCTATGTCATGGGCCACGTGAACGGCCACGTCCTTCGGGACCCGGCCACGGTGGAAAAGGTCCTCGATCCGCACCAACGGGGACAGGCCTCCAAGTCCATCATCGACGTCCTGGCCCGGATCCATGCCGTTGACCCCGACGGGGTGGGACTGGGTCAGTTGGGTAGGCGGGACTCCTACATCGAACGCCAGCTCAAACGGTGGTACGGCCAGTTCACCAAATCCCAGACCGAGACGGGCCGGCACGTTCCGCTCATCGACGAGTTGTTCGAGACCCTGTCTTCGCGTATTCCCGAGCAGGGCTCGCCGGCCATCGTGCACGGCGACTATCGCTTGGACAACACGATGTTCGACGACCAGGGCAACATTCTGGCCGTCCTGGATTGGGAGATCTGCACACTGGGCGATCCCCTGGCCGACCTGGGATTGCTCATGGTCTATTGGACCGAGGCGGGAGATGAGCGCTCCGCCCTGGGCGTGGCTCCCACGGCCCTGCCCGGCTTTTGGACCCGGGACGACCTGATGAAGCGCTACACGGAAACAACAGGGCGGGATGTTTCCAATCTCGACTTCTACGTGGCCTTCGGCTACTGGAAGCTGGCCTGCATCGTAGAAGGGGTCTATTCCCGTTATGCCGGTGGGGCGAAGGGGGGAGATCGCACCGACCACGAGGTGTTCGCAGCCCAAGTCGAGACTTTGGCCCGAGCCGCCGAGGAAGCGATCGACCGTTCCCGATGAGCCTTTACTCGAGCCATCCCGGCGCCGATCCCTCGGCCCCCGTCCTGGTCATCGCCATGGATGGATGGGTCGATGCCGGACTGGGGGCGACCAGGGCCCTGGCCCACCTGTTGGAGGCGGGTCACACCGAGGTCATGACCACGTTCGACTCCGACAGCTTCATCGACAGCAGGGCGCGACGTCCCACCATTACCATCACCGACGGGGTCAACGTCGGTCTGGATTGGCCCGAGATCCAGATCAGACTTGGCAAGGACCGATCCGGGAACGACGTGGCCTACCTGGTAGGACCGGAGCCTGATTTTCGCTGGCACGCTTTCGTAGAGGCGGTGTGCGATCTCTCCTTGTCCATGGGAGCTCGCCTCGCCGTCGGGATGGGGGCGTTTCCCGCCCCCGCCCCCCACACGCGTCCGGTTCGCCTGGCCTGCACCGCTACCGAAGCGGGGTTGGCGGCGCAAATGGGAGTAATCGGGGGAACGCTTCAGGTCCCCACCGGGATCGAGGGGGCGCTCGAAGAGGGCTTCAGGCGGGTTGGTATCCCGGCCATCGGGCTGTGGGCCCGGGTACCCCACTACACCGCAGCCATGGCCTATCCGGGGGCCAGTGCAGCCCTGGTCGACGGCCTGTGCGCCGTCGCTGGTCTGGACATCGACTCATCCCCCCTGCACGAAGCGGCGCTGGCCACCCGAGACCGCGTCGATGAGTTGATCGCCCAGAGCAACGAGCACCGGGCCATGGTTCACCAACTCGAAGTCCAGGTGGACTCGACCGAGGGACCGCCCCCCGAAGGTGGAGCACTCGATCCCAACAACGTTCCGAGTGGGGACGAGATTGCCGCCGAGCTTGAAAAGTACCTAAGAGGCCAGCGCTAGGAACGCCAGTGACAGGAAGTGGCCACCGGTTGGAACGGCCAGGGCCCAGAACGGGAGGATCATGAAAGTAGACGGTGGTGTAGGTGGAGATCTGGCCCACGTGGGCCACGCCGCGTCGCAAGCCGAGTCCGACGGCTATGACGGTGTGTGGGCGGCCGAGACGGGGCACGACCCTTTCATGACCCTGCTGTTGGCGGCGCAGACCACCAAGGAAATACAACTGGGCACCGGCATCGCCGTCGCCTTCGCCCGTAATCCCATGACCACGGCCATGGTGGCCAACGACTTGCAGTGCTACTCGAGAGGTCGGTTCATGCTCGGCCTGGGGTCACAAGTCAAAGCCCACATCGAAAAGCGCTTCTCCATGCCCTGGTCACACCCCGCCCCCCGCATGCGGGAATTCATCCTGGCCATGCGGGCCATCTGGGACAGCTGGCACAACGAAACCAAGCTGGACTTCCGGGGCGACTTCTACACCCACACCCTCATGACCCCTTTCTTCAATCCGGGGCCCAATCCCTATCCCACCCCCAAGGTATTCCTGGCCGCCGTTGGCCCGGGGATGACAGAAGTGGCGGGCGAGGTGGCTGACGGATTGCTGGCGCATGGCTTTACGACCGAGGCATACATGCGGGAGGTCACCCTCCCCGCCCTGGACCGGGGGCTCAAGGCGGCAGGACGGTCGCGGACCGATTTCGAGATCTCCTACCCGGCCTTCGTGGTGACGGGTGACACCGAGGAACAAATGGCCGAGGCCTCCACCGCGGTGAGACGCCAGATAGCGTTCTACGGTTCCACGCCGGCCTATCGTCCCGTGCTGGATCTGCACGGGTGGGGCGACCTACAGACCGAATTGAATGCGATGTCAAAGAAGGGTGACTGGGCTGGGATGGGCGAGCTGGTCGACGACGAGATCCTGGCCGCCTTCGCCGTGGTGGGCGAGCCTGACCGGATCGCCCCGGCTTTGCGTGAGCGCTTCGGCGACCTCGTTGACCGATGCAGCTTCTATGTCCCATACCACGCCGACCCACAGCGATGGGCCGCCATGATCGGTGCCATCCGAGCCTGACGCCCCGTCCTGACGCCCCGTCCTGACGCCCCGTCCTGACACCGGCCGACGCCGGCCCGGGCTCCGGCACCAGCTCCGACAGCAGCTCCGGCACCGGCTCCAGCACCGGCTCTTCAGGAGGTCTACACCACCAAGTTGACGAGGTTGGGTGGCCTGGAGATCACCTTCTTGGGAACGGCTCCCTTGAGGAACTCGCTAACCTTGGTCGAATCCAGGGCCAGGGACTCGGCCTGATCGGCATCGATGGACGGGTCCACATCGATGCGGTCACGCACCTTGCCGTTGACCTGTACGACCATGGTCACCTGGTCCAGGCGGGTCAGTTCGGCGTCGGCCCGGGGCCACGGCTGGGTATGGACGTTGTCGGAGTGGCGACGCTGCCACAGCTCGGCACTGAGATGGGGAACCATGGGTGCGAGAAGGAGGACCAGCGCGTCGATGGCCCCATCCAGGGCGGCCGACGCCCCCCTCGAAACGGCGTAGCGGTAGGCCACGTTGGTGAACTCCATCAAGGATGCCACCGCCGTGTTGTACGACCACCGGTCGTACTCGTCGGT
Source organism: Acidimicrobiales bacterium (assembly GCA_050742455.1). Classification (GTDB taxonomy): domain Bacteria; phylum Actinomycetota; class Acidimicrobiia; order Acidimicrobiales; family JBOGIG01; genus JBOGIG01. The sequence goes on along the minus strand of JBOGIG010000057.1, from coordinate 2,803 downwards.
CACCTTCTCGATCAGGCGGTGGGTGGCCCTCACCAGATCCCGGTCGGCCTCGACCGTCGTAGGTTGAGCCCGGGCGTCCGTATCAGTCGCCTCGCCGGCGAGGGCCACCTCGCCGAGAGCCAGGCGCCATACGCGGGCCAGGTATCGGGCACAGCCGTCGATCACCTCGTCGGTCTGGTCGCTCCAATCAATATCGTCGGCAGGCGGCCCGGCGAACAGATGGAAGAGGCGCAGGGCGTCGGCGCCGACCGTCTCGGTGTAGCGCGACGGGGCCACGACATTGCCCTTGGACTTGGACATGGCGTGCCCACCCAGACGGATCATGCCTTGGGTGAACAGCCGATGGAAGGGCTCCCGCCCCAAGCCGTCGGCCAGCCCCACATCGATGAGTGCCTTGGTGAAAAAGCGGGCATAGAGGAGATGGAGTATGGCGTGGGTAATGCCGCCGATGTACTGATCTACTGGCATCCAATGACGGGCCAGGCCAGGATCGAAGGGCCGTTTTGCATTGTCCGGATCGCAAAATCGCAAAAAGTACCAGGAGGAATCGACAAAGGTGTCCAACGTGTCGGTTTCCCTTTCGGCTTCCTGGCCACAGGTCGGGCACTGGACATGGCGAAATCCGGCGTGTTGGGCCAAGGGTGACTGTCCGGTCGGCAGGAACTCGACATCATCGGGAGCCAATACCGGCAGGGACTCGTCAGGAACTGGCACCATGCCGCAAGCCGGGCAATACACGACAGGGATGGGACAACCCCAGTAGCGCTGGCGGCTCACGAGCCAGTCCCGCAAGCGGTACTTGACCGACCGGTAACCCACTCCCTTCGACTGGAGGAAATCGATGGCCGCGGCCTTGGCCTGGGCGATGTCCATTCCGTCCATGAATCCGCTGTTTATCTTGACTCCGTCACCCGAATAGGCCCCTCCTTTCCAATCCGGGGGTGGCTCCACCGTGCGAATGTAGGGCAGGCCGTGCATCCGGGCGAACTCCCAGTCCCGCTGATCCTCGGCCGGAACAGCCATGATGGCGCCGGTTCCGTAGCCCATGAGGACGTAGTCAGCCACATAGACGGGCACGGCCTGGCCATTGAAAGGGTTGATCACCCTCGATCCAGTGGCCACGCCCCGCTTGGACCCGGCCTGGCCGGCCCCTGGTTCCTGGCCGGCCCCTGGTTCCTGGCCAGCGTGGCCTGACTGGCGTTCAATATCGGACATCCGGGCCACATCGGCCTGCAGGCGCGCCACCGCCTCGGCTTGTTCCTGCTTGGTCAGCTCCTCCAACATGGGATGCTCAGGGGCCACCACGGCATAGGTCATGCCGAACGTGGTATCGGGCCGTGTGGTGTACACCCGTAGACACCGTTCCGGGTGGCCCTCGACTGCCAGGTCCATCTCGGCCCCCTCGGACCGTCCGATCCAGTTGCGCTGCATGGTCTTGACCCGCTCCGGCCATTCCAGTCCGTCCAGGGCATCCAGGAGCTCGTCGGCGTAACGGGTAATGCGAAAGAACCATTGTTCGAGTTCCCGGCGGGCTACCACGTCCCCGGAGCGTTCACAGGTTCCGTCGGCCAGCACCTGTTCGTTGGCCAGCACCGTCTGGCAGCCCGGGCACCAGTTGACCGGAGCCTTCGCCCGGTAGGCGAGGTCATTTTCCAGGAGAGCCTTGAAAATCAACTGGTTCTGCTTGATATAACTGGGATCATGGCTGCGCACCTCGCGGCGCCAGTCGTAAACGGCGCCGATGGAACGAAGGCTGGCGCTCAGCTCGGCTATGCGGGCTTCGCTGTACTGGCGCGGATGGACGCCTGTGGCGATTGCAGCGTTCTCGGCCGGTAGGCCAAACGAGTCGAAGCCGATAGGTGAGAGCACTGCTTGGCCCAGCATGGTTCGGTACCGGACGTTGAGGTCCCCAAAGGTGTAATTGCGGACATGGCCCTGGTGGGCCGGTCCACTGGGGTAGGGGTACATACACAGCACGTAGGAAGCCGGGCGGGGATCGTCGGCATCCACCTCGTAGTCGCCTTCGACATCCCAACTCTCCTGCCACTTCTTTTCGATTGCCTGTGCGTCATAAGGAGTTGCCACAAAGGGCATGCTACCGATGGCAGCCGGCAATGCTACCGATGGCAGCCGGCCCGAATCGCCGGCCATTCCCTCGGCGACTGCAGAGCAATCCGGCGCACGCCGTCCCGCGGCCGGTTGCCGGGGTCGTGCCGGCGCATTCGGGCAGAGGCGGTGCAGCCGAAGCGGCCTGCTATTCTCGATTCAACCACTGGGGGCGTAGCTCAGCTGGTAGAGCGCTTGACTGGCAGTCAAGAGGTTCGAGGGTTCAAGTCCCTTCGCCTCCACCGCGAGGTCTTCACGTTTCAACCGCCACCATCTTCACGGTTCGGTGTGACGCTCGGCATGAGGGAGTGGCGGTTGGCGTGAATGACCGGCAATCGGCTTGTCCTAAGTGCTTGGAGGACCGGCGGGCCGCGTCGATCCAGACGTTGGCGAAACCAGGGTTCACGGACCCGCCCGACTAGGGCGGTGCGTTCGCTGAGCCGGCCCCGAGCAGATCGTTGATCGCCTTGCGCCGTCGCCTCCGGGTCTTGGGCGGGAGACCGGCGGCCTTGCGTCGGGCGTCGTGGGCTTGTCTGACCTCGAAGGCATCGATGATGCGGATGTTGCGGGCCACGAAGGTGGAGGCCACGAACAAGGTGATGGCGGTGGTTCCCATCACCCGGCACCACCCCCGGGTCATGTCGTTCGACGCCCGGTCCTTGGTGGTGGAAAAGGTCCGTTCGACCGCCGTGCGCCG
>JBOGIG010000056.1:0-14719 GCA_050742455.1 Acidimicrobiales bacterium | reverse complement strand
TGGTAAAGACCACCTGGGATGCAGGGCCGGGGGTGACGGTGTAATTGCTCGATGTTGCTGGCACGGTGTCGGCGGATGTGGATTCGCTGAGTGAGTAAGTCGTGCTCGCCGTTGTCGGATTGGTCACACCAATGGCGGTAATTGTGACGCTCGCTGAGTTGGCCAACGAAGAAGCGCCGAGGGTGATAACGACCTTGTTGTTCGTCGTACTGCTGTTCACCATGGACCTCGCCACCGCGCTGACGGATGACGAGTTAACGATATAGTTGCCGGCGGCCGTCGGTAAAAAGGTCGTGCCTTTGGGGGCCACCAAGGTGATGGTGCTATTAGTGCCGAGCGCGCCGGTAGCGCTCAAGGTCATTTGAATGGTGTAGGTCGAGGTCGCTCCCTCGGTGGTAGTCGAGAGTGTGACGGAACCGGGCGTAACCGAAGTTGTGCTGGCGAAAGCGGATGAGGCGCTCAGTACGGGCACCACCAATGCAGCCATCATGGCGACGATGCCGGCAATGGCGCTCGTTCGCCGGATCAGTCCCCGCTCCCGAAGTCGTGCCCTCACGCCCTGGTGCTGCCCTGAACGCCGCGGTCCTGACACCATGACACTCCTCCTTCGATGCGATTCAAGCTGGGCCTAACTTCGAACTGATGGCCCGGCCATTTCGATTCCTCGTCGCATTCCGTCAATCCACTTGAGACAGATCAGACGCTGTCATCGGGAGGATACCAGTTCCGTCATTCGCGACGCGGATTTCTGAAAGACCACTAATGCCCACCACTATGCTGACCGCCCATGCGCTACGGACTGATGATCGGTGACGAAGATGGCCAGGCTGGAGCCGGTCTCGACCACGTGGTGAGCCAGGCCCGCCACGCCGCCGAGTTGGGGATGGCCTCGGTGGCCATGTCGCAGATTTTCTCCTATGACGCCCTGACCGCCCTGGCCGTCATCGGACGTGAGGTACCCGGGATCGGGTTGTCGACCGCCGTAGTCCCCACCTACCCCCGCCATCCCATGGTGCTGGCGGGACAGGCCCTCACCACCAACGCCGCCTGCGGGGGTCGCCTGCTGCTCGGCATCGGGCTGTCCCATCAGATCGTCATCGAGTCAATGTTCGGCTACTCCTTCGCCCAACCGGCCCGTCACATGGAGGAGTACCTGTCGGTGCTCATGCCCCTGCTGCGGGGCGAGACAGTGTCCTTCAAGGGCGAGTCCGTCTCCGCCGTCGGGGCGGTTTCGGTTCCCGGCGCCACCGCCCCCGCTGTGGTCCTCGCCGCTTTGGGGTCGCGGATGCTCAAACTGGCCGGGACATTGGCCGATGGAACGGTGACGTGGATGACGGGACCGGCCACCGTGGCCGACCACATCGTGCCCACCATCGTCTCTGCGGCCCAAGGGGCAGGACGACCCAGTCCCCGAGTGGGGGTGGGACTGCCCGTGTGTGTGACCGACGATCCCGACGGAGCCCGGGAAACCGCCGCTGGTCTGTTCTCCATCTACGGACAACTCCCCAGTTACCAGGCCATGCTGGCCCGGGAAGGGGTCGACGGTCCGGCCGGGGTCGCCATCGTGGGCGACGAGGACAGCGTCGCCGCCCAGATCGGCGCCGTGGCGGAGGCCGGGGCGACCGACTTCGTGGCCGCCGTGTTCGGGTCCTCCGAGGAGGCCACCCGGGGACGGGCACTGATCTCGTCCCTGGCCCGAGGCTGAGCCCCGTGGGGACCCAACGCCGGTGAAGGCGGCCGTGGTGGTCGCCGGCGGAATATTGGTCGAGAATCGCCCCGATCCCAGCCCGGACCTGGGCGAGATCCTGGTCCATGTCAGCGCTGCCGGGATCAACAACGCCGATCTGCTCCAGATGAGGGGCTATTACCCCGCCCCGCCTGACTCGCCCGCCGATATACCCGGGCTCGAGCTGGCCGGCGTCGTGGTGGCCAGGGGACCCAAGGCAGGCCGTTTCGAGGTGGGTGATCCGGTCATGGCCGTGGTGGGAGGCGGTGCCCAGGCCGAGTTAGCCGTGGTGCACGAGAGATGCGCCATGCCCGTTCCCCCCGGAGTCGAGATGCTCCAAGCGGGCGCCTTTCCCGAAGCGTTCACTACCGCCCACGATGCCCTTTTCACTCAGGCCGGTCTCGGCATGGGCGAGCGGGTTCTCATCCACGGCGGCGCCGGTGGGGTAGGGACGGCAGCCATCCAGCTGGCCGTGGCGGCAGGAGCCAGGGTGACGGCGAGCGTGCGTGATCCGGGCCGGCGCCAAGCGGTGGCCGACCTCGGCGCCGTGGTCATCGACCCAGCCCGGTTCCAGGACCCGCAATCGTCGGCCGAGGCCAACTCACCCCCTTACATGGCTGATGAGGGTCCCTTCGATGTGATCCTGGAGTTGGTCGGGGCCCCCAACATGGCAGCCAACCTGAGATCGCTGGCGGTAGGGGGACGGATCGTGGTCATTGGGATCGGTGGGGGGTCCAGGGGTGAGGTGGACCTCGGGATGGTGATGGCCAAGCGGGCCGCCATCATGGGTTCGACCCTGCGGGCACGACCGTTGGAGGGAAAGGCCGATGCCGCCCGCGGGGTCGAGGCCCACGTTCTTCCCCTACTGGAATCGGGATGGCTCCAAGTGCCAATCCACTCGGTCTTCGGGCTGGACGACGCTGCCGGGGCCTACGACGAGTTCGCCCGTGGCAACAAGTTGGGCAAGATCGTGCTGCAAATGGCTCAGACCGCGGTCCAGCCCCCGTCGACGGGCAAAACCTGACCGGTGATGTAGCTGCTGGCAGTACCGGCCAGGAACAGAAGGACGCCGTCCAACTCGGTGATGTCTCCGGCACGGCCCATAGGGGTCTTGCGCCTGATCCAGCGCCGGCCACCCTCGTCGGCAAACATCTCGTCGGTCATCTCCGTCGGGAACCAACCCGGCGCGATGGCATTGACCCGCACCCCGCGTCTGGACCACTGGGCGGCCAGTTCGCGAGTGAGATTGGCCAGGCCGCCCTTGGATGCCGTGTAGCTGGCCTGGGGAATCTGTCCTCCACCTATCAGTCCGAGCACCGACGCCACGTTGATGATCGAGCCCGACTGGCGGGCCAACATGTGCCGTCCGACAAGCTTGCAACACAGGAACGCCCCGGTGAGATTCACAGCCACGATGCGACGGAAGGCGTCCATGGGTTCGTCCTCGGCCGGCATGGGACCACTGGCGCCGGCGTTGTTGACCAGAACGTCTATGCGGCCGAAGCGCTCCATGGTCGCATCGACCAGGGCCTCGACATCGCTGTCCTCCGCCACGTCGCACGCGATGGCCATCGAACCCGGCAGGTCGGCCTCCAATTGCTCCAGGCGGTCCTTGCGGCGCGCCCCCATCACCACGCTGGCCCCCGCCGCGTGCAGCACGTGGGCAAAGCGCCATCCGATACCGCTGGAGGCGCCGGTGAGGATCACCACCTGGCCGTCGAGACGGAACGACGCGGCCAATTGGGCGGCGAGTGCGTCGGGGGCCAGTTCGTCATACGCTTGGTTGGGGAGGTGTGTAGACATGGAAGACCTAGAGCTTGTCACGGAAATCAACCGCCTGGCAGAAGAGGAGCACCAATTGGAGCGGGCCCACTCCGACTCGCCCCTGTCTGGGCCGGACCTGGAAAAGTTGCATGCCATCGAAATACATCTCGACCAGTGTTGGGACCTGCTGCGCCAGCGCCGGGCCCGGCGCCAGGCCGGACAGGATCCCGATGTCACCGGAGTTCGCCAGGCGTCCGTGGTCGAGGGCTACCAACAATGAGACCAACACCGATACCACAGTGAGACGGCCCGTGAGACCAGCGGCGAATCCAGGGCTGAGAAATCCCCCGCCCCGATAGGCTGGCGGGGACGATCCCGAGGGGGCACATGGCAAACGCACAACTGGAGTGGGATCAGGAGGAACTCCTGGCCGGTCACGATGTGGCCGAGCCCCTGGTGGCGGGCGGAGTGCGCTGCCACGGAGGATTCGACTCGGACGGCGCTTATATTTCACCCCGCACCCTCAATCGGGCCCCGGCCATTGCCGCCTGGCAGGCCCAGCGGGGCGAGCAGTTCCACACTCCCCTGCTGGACATCGAGCTGTCGGCCTGGCCCGAGAGCTACCCCAACGTGGCCCAGGCCAAGTTCTTGATCTCGGCCGGCGTGCCCGAGCCGGTCATCTCGTCGTTGACCCGGATCGGCACGGTGGAAGGATTCGGGGCGGCTATCCGCCACTCGACCATTCCGGACTTTGGGGCCTGCCTGGTCGAGGACACCCGGGGTACTGCCATGGCCCACCTGGGCCGGGGCCTGTTCGAGGCCCATGCCCGGGACGAGGCCGGATTCGACGACGAGGGTGGGCACAAGCAGATGTGGTTCGCGGCCCGAGACGTGGCCTTCGAGAACCCGGTGACCGAGGACCAGACCCAGTTCATGCTCCAGCGCATGGGTCTCGCCACCCCACCCGGGACGCCCGAGCCCGACCCGGCAGAGGCGCGGCGCCAGATGGAGGCCAGGCGGCTTGTCCCCGATGTGGATGCCGACCTCGAGTTCCTCATTGCCCGCATGGCCGGGCTGCTGCTCATCGAGATAAGCGCGTTCCATACCTTCTCGTGGGCCGAGCAGGTCCTGTCCGACACCGACCTGGTCGCCGGTGAGGGCGAGGCCGCCCGCCTGGTCTCCTACATCCGGTCCGACGAGACCCCGCATGTCGAATACCTAAAGACAGTGCTATCCGAGCTGGCGGACCGGACCTTCGTGGACACCGACGGAGCCCACCGTCCCGGCCGCGACGTGGTCGGGCCCCTGTGGGACCGGGCCCGGTCCGAGTCCCTGGGCATCCGCCGGCTGGCCACCATGAAGCTCAGCCTGTCGGAGGTGGCGCGGGCCCTGGAGCCCCATCGGGCCGGCGCCGACCTGTTGGAGGAGTTCCACAGCCTGGGCTCAATACGCCCAGGACCCGACGGGGACTGGGTGTCCGTCGCCCCGATACCCAATCCCGACGGCCACGAGGGATAATTACACCGGTCCCATGAAGCCAATACCCATCGTCTTTCACATAGGCCCCCTCCAGATTCACACCTACGGGATCGGGCTGGCCATCACCTTCTGGTTCGCATTTCGCTATTTCGAGCGGCGGCTCAAGAACGCCGGTTACGAGTGGCAGTGGCTGTCGGGTGCCTTCTTGTGGATCATCGGATCGGCCATCGTGGGGGCCCGGGTGGTCCACCTGGTGGCCAACGCCCATTTCTACCTGAACAACCCTGGCCAGATCCTGGCCGTGTGGAACGGGGGCCTTTCCTCCTTCGGCGGCCTGCTGTTCGCCGTGCCGACCGGGCTTTATTTTGCCCACAAGCACTGCCCCCGCCTGGGGGTGCTGGCCGGGCTCGACCTGGTCACACCGGTACTGCTGGCCGCGTGGTCCGTAGGGCGCCTGCTCGGGCCCCAACTGATGATCAACGGCGGAGGGCACCCCACCAGCGCCTGGTATGGCCTGTCCTACGCCGGCCAGGTGGGCAAGCGCATCCCCGTACCCCTCTTCCAGTCCTTCGAATGCCTGGTGATATTTTCCGTCGTGATCTGGATCGAGCGGAGGATCCGAGGCCGGGGGTTGCCGGTGGGGTTCGTCCTGGCTGCCGGGATCACCCTGTGGGACATCTCACGATTCGCCGACGAGTTCTTCTGGCTGGCCGTTCCCCGCTTGTGGGACGCGGTGGAGGTGGCCTCGGTGGTCTTCGCCGTCATCGGGTTGGCTGCCATGGCCATCATGTGGACCCGCTCCCAATCGGGCCGGGCTACCACCGGGCCGGCGCCGGCCGGATCGATGGCCGCCGGATCCATGGCTGTCGGATCGATGACAGCCGGATCGATTGGCGCCGAGTCGGGCGCCGGCCCGGGACCCGGGGCCGGCCTGGGGCGTCCCAGCGTGCTTAGTGCGGCTCTTCCCGGTGAACCCGGCTCGGGGACCGGCCTGGTCCCGGGGGACCGGCAAACGCCTGGGCTATAGACATCCAACGCCTGGCTTCGTCTCCTTGGATGACCAGGTCCACATCGTCGAGATGACGACGCTGGGTGACGACAAGGCAGAAGTCCTCCGCCGGGCCCGACACCAAGTTGTCGCCCTCGTCCCCCCACGTCCACGTCCCTTCCACGGCCACCCCGGGCGGAGGCCGTAGTTCGACTCGGACGGCCGCACCGGGTGGATCCAGGCCATGCACCAGATAGGAAAAGGCCATGGCCCCCACCCCGATGTGAGCCACGTGGCGTAGCCGTGCGGTCGGAGCTCTCAGCGCGCCGAGTGCGTCCGCCACGTCCTGGCCGTGGGCCCAGGTCTCCATCAACCGGGCGGTGGCGAAGGACCTGGCGCTCATGTCGGGCCCGTACCAGGCGATGCGGTCCCGGGGTCCAAGGGGAGCCAGGACACCGAGGAGTTGGACCCGCCCCCGGCGCCAGTGGTCCAACAACTCTGCCGGCGTCATGGACCGGCCTTGGGCCACGTGTACGTCCAGGGGATTGTCTGTCCCGTCGGCCCCGTCAGCCTGGACAGCGTTGACCCCGGCCATCACCGCCTCCACCTCGGCCCGGAAGGCATCGGGCGTCTCGATGGCCCTGATGGCTGCCCGATCAAAATACGCCAGGTGCGAGATCTGGTCCCTCACCGCCCACCCCGCTGCCGGGGTGGGCTGATCCCACCCCGGGCCATCCAGCCCACCTACCAGCGTGTCCAGGTCGGCGTGCTCGTCGGCCAGATCGGAGCATATTTCGTCCATGCCCAATTCCTAGCCCCGATTCGGTGGGTTGGGCTATACCAAGGGACCATGAACGCTACCTTTCGCGCCATGGTGGCCTCCGAGTCTGATGGGGCCATCCACGGCGAGCTGACCGACCTGACCGACGCCGACCTGCCCGAGGGTGACGTCACCGTCGCCGTTTCGTACTCGAGCCTCAATTACAAGGACGGGCTGGCTGTGACCGGCCGAGGGAAGATCGCCCGCCGGCTGCCCATGGTGTGCGGGGTGGACCTGGTGGGCCGCATCGAGCAATCCGAGTCGCCCGATTTCGAGGTGGGCCAGGACGTCATAGTCACCGGCTACGGATTGTCGGAAACCCATCCCGGGGGGTTCACTCAACGGCAGCGGGTCCGCTCCGAGTGGCTGGTGCCCCTGCCCGAGGGGCTGACGCCCATCCAAGCCATGGCCATCGGCACAGCCGGGTTCACGGCCATGTTGTGCGTCATGGCCCTCGAAGATGCGGGGGTCACACCACAGGGCGGGAGCGGAGCCGGTCGTCCCGCGGGGTCGGGCGGGAGCGCGGCCGGGGACGATCGTCCCGCCGGGTGGGGGCAGGGAGAACCCGGGGAGATCGTCGTTACCGGGGCGGCCGGCGGCGTGGGAAGCGTGGCCGTGGCCGTGCTGGCCAACCTGGGTTATGCCGTGGCCGCCTCCACCGGCCGGCCCGAGACCCACGACTACCTGCGCTCGCTGGGGGCGACCTCCATGGTGGACCGGGCCGAGCTGTCTAAAGGGCCGGCCCGCCCCCTAGATGCGCAGCGCTGGGCCGGGGGCATCGACACCGTCGGCAGCGCAACCCTGGCCGCCGTGTTGAGCCAGACCACCTATGCCGGCGCGGTGGCCGCCTGTGGACTGGCAGGGGGCAATGATCTGCCCGCCAGCGTGTTGCCCTTCATCTTGCGCGCGGTGAAGCTGATCGGCGTGGAATCGGTTCAGACCCCGATGGCGAAGCGGCGCCGGGCCTGGCAGCGCCTGGGGAGTGATCTCCCGCTGGACCTGCTGGGAAACATGACGACGGTGGAGCCCATGACCGCGCTGCCGGTGCTGGCCGAGCAGATCCTGGCCGGCCGGACCCGGGGTCGAGTGGTGATCGACGTCAACGGCTGAAGGGGCCGCCTCGCCGGGCTGCCTCGCCGGGCTGCCTCGCCGGGCCGCCTCGCGGGGGCTGCCTCGCCGGCCGCCAGGCCGGGCCGCCGGGAGACGACCACGAACAAGATGACCGAGCTAGGCCGCCTCGCCGGGCCGGCGGGACACGACCACGAACAAGATGATCAGGATGGCCAGGGCCACAAGGGCGCCGGCAGCAACTACCACCCGCAGGGTGGGGAAGCCCTTGGGGTCGGCGCGGGGACTGAAGGTGAGCAGCTCCACCGACTCGCTCGCCATGGAAAACCCCAAGGTGGTGCCCCGACCCTTGACCGACCCGGTCGACACCGTGCCCCCGGAGTGGGTCAGGTCGATGACCGCTCGGGACACATTGAAGGTTCGGTGACCCAATCCGAACAACTGCAGCTTTACCTGGCGACTGGGGCCGTCGGTCGGGCTGGTGCCGTAGTGACCGGTGGGGTCGTGGGCCAGGAAGTCATAGACGAGGACCCGCACCGTCCCGTCGGATCCGCGGGCCGCCACCGCTCCCACCTGATCGGGTTGGACCTGCGACCCGGGGGCCTGCGACCCGGGGACCACGGCGGTGGCCAGTGATCGACCGGCCAGGGCGTGCCAGAAGGCCATGGCGTTGTAGTCCGGCTTGGTCCGATCGCTGGGGGTGAGCAGGCCCTGATTGATCAGTTGGTTGGTTCCGGAGTCCACGGCCTGGAAAAAACACATGCGGTCCACGCCGGCGGCCTGAGCCGAGGCAAGCGCGGCGGCTACGAAGGCGGCCCCGTACAGGTCGCTCTGGCGGGGATCGTAGGCGGTGTCGATGTTCCAGGCATCGATCCACAGCTTGGGGTGCAGCTTGGGGTAATTGGCCAGCACCGCGCGCACCTGGGCCGCCGACTGGCCGTAGACGTCGGCCGACAATCCCGGGTTGTACCAACAAGGCGTGCCATTGGGCCCAGGGGGATTCCCAAAGCAGTATGGCCCCGTGCCCGCCGGAGACGGCCCGGCGAATGGCGAGTTGGCGAATATCTGCCAGGAAACAAAGTCCAACGGGAGATCCTGGGCGTTGGCCCGGTCGGCCAGGGCCCGCACCCAGGACAGATCGACCTTGCCGGACAGGTCGGCCAGGGCCGGGCCACCGACCTCGATGCGGACCCCGGCCACGGCGGCGGCCGCCTCCAGCGCGCGGGACGTGTCGGCGTAGAGGGTCAGGTAGTCGCCCTGGGTACCTGTCCACGAAGCCGGGTCATTGGGTTGGTTCCAGATCTCGAAGGCCCGCACCCCCTCGACCTTCATGGCGTGGATACCCATCTGGTACACCAGCGAGCTCCATTTGGCGGCGAAGGCACCGGTGTCGGGCGGACTGTTGACCAGGCTGGCCGTGGCTGTCGGGGGCGTAGCCAGACATGTTGGGCTGTAGTCCACGACCAGTAGGGGCTGGCCGCCCTCTTCCCGGTCCAGGGCAATGCGCGCATCGAGCATGGCCGGATTGAACTGCCCGGTGGCGCAGTCGTAGACGGGCTTGCCACCGGCCTTGCCCTGAAAGTTGACGTCGGTGCGGACCCATGGCACCCCTATGGCCTGCATGGCTGCTCCGGCGCCGTGCACGGCATTGTTCACACCGAGCAGGCCCTGGTTGATAAGACGCCCGGGATGAGCGGCGTCGACCGCCACGGTCACCGGCGAGCCGGACGGCGGGCTGGACGGCGGGCTGGACGGGGAGGTTGACGAGGCCAGGCCGATCGGGGGCACGGCGCCCGCCGTTTGAGAGGCTCCCAGGAAAACCGTTGCCCACACCAGGACCGCGGCTAGGCCGATCCCACCAACCCTGCCCAGCCCTGCGGACACCACCCGCCTGCTCGGCGAGGGCCGGTTCGTCAAGAAGCCCGCATCCTCTCGGCCGTCCGGAGAACAGCCGACCCGATGATGGCCGGGGCGGCGATGGCCGGGGCTGCGGCAGCCGTCCCCACGACAGCGGGGGCGGCGACACCGGTCGGAGCGGGTCTGGCGCCGACGCGGAGACGCCCTCCACCCGAGAAATTGACCTTCAGGCCGAGGAACGGTCTCTCCCACAACCAGTACGACATGGTGGCCAGGGTCAGCGACACGGTCACCCTAAGGGCCATGGTCGGTCCGCTGGTCCAGCCCAGCCGGCTGCCGTTCAGGACGAGGAACACGGGCCAGTGCCACAGATACAGGCCGTAGGAAATGCGGCCTACCCACACCAGGGGGGGAATGGCCAGCAACCGGGCCAGCATGGCCCTGGGCGACACCACCACGTGGGCAATGACGACCGCACTGGCAACCGCAGTGGCGGCCAGGCCCCAGTAGTACAAGGAAATCGAGGTGTAGACCATGGCGCCAAAGGCCCAACCCAGGAAGGCCAAACTGGCCCAGGCCAGCGCGCCGAGGCCGACAGGCCACAGCCGCCGCACTCGTCGATCGTGCCCTTGGACCAGAGCGTGACCCTGACCCCGCAGGGGCCCGGCCACTGCCTCGGGCCTGCCCCTATGCCGGTCCCGGAACAGGGAAAGGATCAGTGCCAGGGAGCAGCCGACGAAGAGGGCATCAGCCCGGGTACCCAGGCCGTTGTACTCGCGTACCACCGACGCCGGTCCGTGCCAGACCACGATACGGACCAGGGCCGGCGCCACCGCCCCCACCAGGGCCAACGCGAGAGCCAGGCTCCGACCGCGCAGCCGAAGTGCCACCAGGAGGATGAGGGGCCAGCTCAGATAGAACTGCTCCTCGATCGACAGTGACCAGGCGTGGGTGAAATAGCCCAGGGGGGCCGGATGGCCGAACGCCGCCCGCCAATTGGCGAAATACAACAGGGCTGCCCTGGCATCTCCCCACAGCCGGCTGGCGGCATCGGGTATGGGCTGGAAACCGTCGTAGATAAAGACGGCAGCGACGACAAGGAACAAACAGGGCAGCAGACGCAAGGCCCGTCTTATGTAGAAGTTCCCCACGGCGATGCGCCCAGATGAGGAAAACTCCTCGGTCAACAAGGAGGTGATGAGAAAGCCGCTCAGCACGAAAAAGACGTTGACCCCGAGGTAGCCTCCCTTGATCAACAGGTCGTGAAAGCACATGACGACCACGATGGACACGGCTCTCATGCCGTCCAGGGCCGGCCGGTAGCCCAACCGGGGCTGGTCCCTTAGGCCCAATCCGGTCGCCGGTGCGGGCTGGTCCCTTAGGCCCAATCCGGTCGCCGGTGCGGGCTGGTCCCTCAGGCGCAGTCCGAGCACCGGCCCACCAGGTCAACTCGATGGCCGTCTGGGGCGAATCCGGTGGAGCTGGCCACCTCGGCCATGGTTTGGGCCATGGCTTCCTCCAGGTGGGCCGCGGCGGTGAAGTCCGCCACCGTACCGCAGGAGGTGCAGATTAGGTGGTGGTGATGGGCCGACAGGTCCTCGGCCAACTCGTAGCGGGCGAACTCGTCATTGCCGGCCACCCGGCGAATTATTCCGGCCTGCTCCAGGTCGGCAAGGTTCCGATATGCCGAGCTCTGAGCCACGTCCGGGCAGGCGTCCAGGATCTCGGCGATGGTGAGGGGGCGACCCGATCCGGCCAGCAACTCGACCAGGCCCTTGCGCCCCAGGGTGTAGCGCTGCCCCGCCTGCCGGAGCCCGGCCGCCGCTTGGGTGTGCAGATCCTCGGTCACCGGCAAGAGGCTAGAGCCGACCATGCCGATTCCTCCAACGCAACAGCTCCACCCCGCGAGCCAATAGGTAGGCCCCGAAGGCAAAGGTGGTGATGAAGAAGCTGACGGGATAGGGGCTGTAGTAGGCCACGGCCAATCCGGCCCACACGAAGGCCAGGGCCAGGGCCACGGACATGGCTATGGCCCTGGAGGGTCGGGAGGCCACCCTCACGGCGATCGCCGAGGGCGCCACAAGGAGGGCGAAGATGAGCAGGACCCCGACGACCTGGACCGAGACCGAAACCACAGCGGCCAGCAACACCATGAAGGCGACCGACAGACCCCGCACCGGGACCCCTTTGGCTTCGGCCACGTCTGGCTCCAGGGAGGCAAAGCCAAGGGGTCGGTACAGGACGACAACGGCTACCAGGACGAGGGCTCCCGCCACCACTGTTATCAGGACGTCGACCGGGCTGATGCCGAGGATCTGGCCAAACAGCAGGGCGTAGGCCCGGGTGGCGGTTCCGTTATAGAGGGACAGGAAAAGCACGCCCAAACCCAGGGTCCAGGCCATCACGATGCCGATGGTGGTGTCCCGCTCGGCCAGGCGCCTGCCCAGAAGGCCCATTACCGCCCCCGCCACCGAGGAGAAGGCGAGAAGGCCGGCCACCGGGCTGATCCCGATAACCACGGCGCCAGTGGCCCCGGCGAACCCGACGTGGGATAGGGCGTGAGCGGCGAAGCTGGCTCGCCGTACCACTACGAAATACCCCACCACTCCTGCAACAATGGCCACAACCGTGCCGGCCTCGTATGCCTGACGCATGAAGGAGTAGCTCAGGATCTGGGCCACATCGGCCACGGGATTCCAACTGGGAACCAAGCCGAGCATAGGTAGGCCGCTGGCGAAGTGGGCGCCGCTTGCGAAGGGGGCGCCGCTGGCGAAGTGGGCGCCGCTTGCGAAGTGGCTAGGCATGGTGATGGCTCGTCTCGTCCTCGGCGCCGACCACGAACAGTCTCCCTCTGGAGTCGGTCAGGACTTCGATACTCACTCCGTACAGGTCCGACAGGGTGGAGGAGTTGACGATCTGCTCGGGCGGGCCGATGGCGACCCGACGCTCGGCCATGTAAAGCACCCGGTCAATTACTCCGAGAAGTGGGTTCACGTCATGGGCCACCAGGATGACGGCCAGGCCCAGTTCCCGGCACAGCCGACCCACCAGTTGGGCCACCACCGATTGGCTGCGCAGGTCGAGACCGGCCAGAGGTTCATCCAAAACCAACAATCGGGGCCGACCCACCACGGCCTGTGCCAGGATCAGGCGTTGCAGCTGGCCGCCCGATAGCCGCCCGACGGGCTCATCCGCGTAGGCGGTGGCCTCCACGGCCTGCACCGCGGTCTGCACCAACCCCTTGGCCCTGGCCCGGCGTCCGGGAAGGCCGATGCCCCAGCGATGGCCATCCAGACCGAGAGCCACCAGATCGGATCCTGTCAGCGGCGTGTCCACATCGACGGGAAGACCCTGGGGCACGTAGCCGATCCCCGCATGGCCCTTGCGGGGCCGGTCTCCCAACACCACCAACCGGCCCGCGGCGGGGGGGATCAGCCCCAGGACCATTCGGATCAACGTTGACTTCCCCGCTCCATTGGGCCCGAGCACGGCCACGAACTCGCCCTCGCCCACGGAGAAGTTGGCGCCCTCCCAGACCACGGCCGAGCCGTAGGCTGCGGCGAGGTCCGAGGCCACCACTACCGGGGCGGCGCCCGGGTTTGCCGGGAATGCGACCGGTTCACCCCGGCCTGGCCCCGTCAACGGCCAGAGTGGATCGCTCAAAGGCTCCGGTGACGCCGCCATCAAGTGACCACCACACCCGACCCGAGGCCCGGTCATCTGCGGCTCGAGCCCAGGGCGGAGGCCAGGGCCACCAATTGGGCCCCCATCCAGGCCTGATAGGAGGCGGTGGGCGGGCTGAGGGTCTCGGTTACAGCCACCACTTCGACGTGGTGGTTTCGGGCCAGTTCCAGGAGATGCGTGGTTACCGCAGTGGCCGTTTGGGAGTTGTAGAGCAGCACCCGGGCCTTGTTGTGGATGATCTGGTCCATGAACGTGGCGACCGTCGCCACCGGGGGATCGCTACCTTCCGACACCGCCTGCATGAAAGCCGGGGGGGAGATCAGATCCAGACCGAGCGACTGGCACAGGTAAACCACGATGGACTCGGTGGCCGCCACATCGGTGCCGGCGTAGGACGCCCTGATGGTGTCCTGGCGGGTGGCCAGGTTGGCCAAGGCCCCATTCAGGGATCCGAGCCGCTGTTCAAAATACGCCGCCCGAGTCGGGTCGATCCCCGACAAGTCGGCGGCGATGGCCGCCCCGGCCCGCCTGACCGCTTCGATGGAGTACCACAGGTGGGGGTTGTCGCCCACCTTCTTTCCGACCAGGGCGGCCACGTCGAGCACACTTCGCTTCGAGGACGGGTTGGCCCTCAACACCTTGGTGGCCCAGTCGTCGTATCCGGCCCCGTTGACCACCACCAACCGGGCCTCCGCAAACAGGCGGGCATCCCTGGAATTCACCTCGTAGGAGTGGGGGTCGGCGTTGGGGTCGGTAACCAGGCTCGTCACCTTGACGGCCACGCCCCCCACCTGTTGCGCGATGCTTCCCCAGAAGTTCTCGGCCGCCACCACGCCGATGGGGCCCGGGTTAGAGCTACCAACGCCATGTCCGGAGACCGGGACCTGAGCCTGGTCACCGGCCGGGCCTCCGGCCAGGCCCGACGAGGCGGCACAGCCGGAGATGGTGGCCACGGCCAGGAACAGTGCGATCGTCGTACTGGTCCGGCGGCCCCTCGCGATCGTCGTACTGGTCCGGCGGCCGCTCGTGGCTGGCGGTCGCGGCGACAGCGCACCTTTGAACATTCCCCCAGACTAATCAGGAATGATTCCTATATCCAGAACCATTCTAGGAAGCCGGGGACTATTTCCGAGCCCGCTGATCCTGATATCGCCTTTTCGGTCAGGTGCCCGTCGGCCGCTGGGCCCGTTATCGCCTTTCGGTGAGTGTTACACCCTTCCCGTATCATTCAGGGTATGTACGAACACCAGTTCGATCCGGGATCGGCCCCTGGCAACCCCGATGGCGGCGCCTTCGTCGGGGTCGATCCCGACCGTGGTCCCAACCCCTATGG
>JBOGIG010000055.1:0-11400 GCA_050742455.1 Acidimicrobiales bacterium | reverse complement strand
ACGAGCCGGAGAGGGACCGTTGCTCCGAGTAGTTCGAATGCTCTTCGCTGCGTGGGGGTTGGCGTGGCCAGCAACTCGAATGTGGTGATCGATTCGATCGTGGTCGACATGGTGTTGCGGGTGAGGGTCCCGAGGTGATCGAGCAGTCCTCGAAACGAGCGCACTTCGACGCCGTTGGAGTTGTGCTTGGCCGCGGCTTTGGCCTGGGCACCCGCCGAGCGAGTGGCCGGGGCCACGGGATTGTCCCGTGTCGGTGACTCCTCGTCGGTGAAGGTGAGAGGGGCCAGGGCCTCACGCAGGTGCCACACCAGATATGCCCCCAGCATGCAGATCAACACGTGGGACCGCACCCGGGCCTCCAGGCGGTGGTGGATGGGACGAAGATCGATGTCGTCCACCTTGATGTGACGGAAGTCCCTCTCCACGTGGGCCAGGTCCTTGTAGGCACTCACCACCCCGGGGGCGTCGAGTTGGTCCTGTCCGATGGTGGTGCGCAGCACGTAGATACCGTCGAGGGCGGCCTCGGCGTCGACGGATGCCTGCTTGGTGGTGATGGCCAGTGAGTCATGGCCGATGGCCACCTCGAAGTGCTTGGCCATCTTGTACCTGTTGATCACCTTGCCCAGGCGCAGGCCAATCTTCTCGGCGCCACGCAGGCGTCCTTGTTCGACCGCAGCGGTGATCGGGCCCAGCGCCTTTTCGGTGGCGGCCAGCAGCTCGGCCCGCTTGCGTCGCCGCTCGTTCGCCAAGAGCGGGTTACGACAGGCAATGAGTCGTTCGCCGGGGTAGTCGGGGTGGGAGAACCCGACCAGGTCGGCCTCGTCGAACAGACCCAGTTGCAAGGGGCCGTCATCCCGGGCCAGGGCCTTGATCTGGGGGGCACGCAGACAGGTGAGCCACCCGAGTTCGCTGTCCTGCCTGAGGGCCCGTATGCGGGCCGAGGTGATCATGCCCCGGTCGCCCACCATTGTCAGGTGATCGAGGCCGAAGCGACCCCGGACCATCTCGACGATGGAGATGAACGCCGATGGGTCGGCGG
The DNA here is from genome assembly GCA_050742455.1 of Acidimicrobiales bacterium. Classification (GTDB taxonomy): domain Bacteria; phylum Actinomycetota; class Acidimicrobiia; order Acidimicrobiales; family JBOGIG01; genus JBOGIG01. Next base: position 10,361 of record JBOGIG010000055.1, on the reverse strand, counting down.
TGTTGCCCGGGACCACCTCAATGGCCACGGGTCTGCCCACCTTGTCGGTGAGCAGTCCGTATTCGATCTGGGCCAGGCCCCGCTTGTTGTCCCTGGAGTAGCCCCGGGCGGCCAGCTCGTTGTGGGTTCCTTCTACCCATGATGAACTCAGGTCGAAGTAGGCCAGGCCCGAGGGATTGGGACCCACCCCGAGGTGGCGCCGGGCCAGGGCCGACTCGATTGAGCCCTGGCGTCCGCCCAGCCAGTCCATGGCCCCGTAGACCTCGTCGGTGGTGATGTCTTGCAGGCCCAGGTCGGGGCCGAGGGTGGTATCGGAGAACCACTTGGTGGTGGCGAGCTTGCGACGGGGATGGACCACCCGGGCAAGGATCAACGCGTAGGCGATGTCGCGTTGTCGACACGGCGGACCCAACAGGTCAACCAGGCGAAGCGTCCTGGCCATGGTCGCCACCGCCGCCAGGTGGCCATGGGGCAGTGAGCGGGTCAGTTCGAACCCCCTGCCCGCCACCACCAGCGTCTCGCCTGCCAGCGATGCCCGGATCGCCTCCACGATTCCCGGAGCGAGGTGGGAGAGGTTGGCCAGGGTCTCGTTGTGGACCTTGGATCCGACACGCACCGACCGGCGCAACAAGTGGGTCTCGTAGTTCCGTTCCACCCCGTCTTTGCCGACGTAGTGACGACGGGTTGTCGACACATGCATAGCGCCACCGCGCCTGGGCATAAGCCCAGTATAGCAAACCAATTATCTCACGTCAACCTATTTAGTGGCTACACTATTGGGCTGACGTGCCATTCTTCTGCCTGGTCACGGGTGTTATTCGGCGGAGAATGGGGCGTAACTTCGGTCTAGGTTCGAAGACCGGGTCTGGCTGCCCGGCAGGACCTGAATAGTTGCCAAAATTGTTGCCCATCCCATTGACACAGCACTATGGATCATGGAAACTCATCAAAATACATTTCAGACGGTTGGAGGATCCCGATGAGCCAAGCGGCAACGATCACCGATATCGACGAAAGCATCGGAGTCGCACCAACCATAAGGATATTGCCCTGGGTGGACCCGGTAATCGATCAGCTGGGGCATGACCCCCGTTCCAGCTATGTGGAGACCTACTGGCTCGGGATCCTGGGACCGTCCACCACGTGGCTGATCCGCCGGATGGCGGCCGAACTCGACGTGGCCCCCCTCGGAATCGACATCGACATGGCCGACATGGCGGGCTGCCTGGGCTTGGGCGTCCACCAGGGGCGGAACTCCCCCTTTGCCCGCTCCCTGTGCCGGATGGTCGACTTCGGGGTGGCTCGACCGCATGGGCAGTTGGCGCTGGAGATCCGGCGCAAGCTGCCGGGGCTGACCCGACGTCAGCTCATGCGCCTCCCGTCATCGCTGCAGGAACGCCACCGGCGCCACCTGGAAAGCGAGCTGAACGTCCCGGCCGTGGAGCATCTCCGGCAGCGTTCCCGACAGCTGGCGCTGAGCCTGATGGAACTGGGGGACGACCTCGAGTCAGCCGAACGACAATTGATGCGCTGGCGCTTTCATCCGGCCCTGGCCCGGGAGTCCGCCTGCTGGGCTTGGGAGCGTCACGTGGCCGCGTCCCAGGCTTGCACCAGTTCCACCAGCGTCCGCACCCCATAGCCGGTGGCGCCCTTGCGGCGATAGCCCTCGTCGGTGTCGGTCCATCCCACCCCAGCGATATCGAGGTGAGCCCAGGGAACGTCGCCCACGAACTCGGCCAGGATCAGGGCGGCGGTGATGGTCCCCGCCGCGCCGCCCGGAGCGCCCATGTTCTTCATGTCGGCGATATCGGACTCGATGTGCTTGGCGTAAGCCTGGGCCAGGGGTAGGCGCCACGCCACTTCGCCCGCCCGGCTCCCCGCGGCCAGAACCCGCTCGGCGAGAGCGTCATCGTTGGACATGAGCCCGGCGATCTCCCGGCCCAGGGCAGTGACCACCGCTCCGGTCAGGGTGGCCACATCGACGATGGCAGCCGGCTTTTCCTCCGCAGCCAAGCTGAGGGCGTCGGCCAAGACCAGGCGTCCCTCAGCGTCGGTGTTGAGCACTTCGATGGTCTTGCCGTTGCGGGCGGTCAACACATCGCCGGGCTTGATGGCTCTTCCGTTGGACATGTTCTCGGTAACCGGGGTCAGGCCGATGACCCTCGATCTCACGCCCAACTCGGCCAGGACCGACATGGTGGCCAGTACCGTGGCGGCTCCCGCCATGTCGTACTTCATGGTCATCATGCCGTCGGCCGACTTGATCGAAAGACCGCCGGAGTCAAACGTGATCCCCTTGCCCACCAGGACCAGCGGGCTCGATGATCCGCCGCTGTCTCCATCGGGCTCGTAGTCGAATCGGATGAAACGGGCCGGTTGATCCGAGCCCTGGGCCACGCCCATCAGCCCACCCAGGCGCTCCCGTTCGATATCGTTCTCGTCCCATACCGACACCGCCAGCGCACCACCACCATTTCCCTTCGGTGACGCCAGCTCGCCGGCCCGCTCTGCCAGGCGGCGGGGGGTCATCGTCCCGGCGGGCTCGTTGATCAGGTCCCGGGCCAGGTTGACCGCCCGGCCAATGATCTGGCCCCGTTGAACTCCAACGCTGACGTCGTCCAAAGAGTGCTCGGGGCCGGCCACCACCGAGAAGCTCTCCATCAGCATGGGCTTGGGCTCGGCCTTGGTGGCTGGGAAGTGGTGAGCACCCAGTGCTGCGCCTTCCACCACGGCCTGGGCCATCCGAGCCGGACCCGAACCGGTGGGGACTCGACCGGGGAGCGAGAACGCCACCGAGCGCGCTCCGGCTCCGGCTTTGACCAGCTCGGCGCCGGCCCGGCGAAAGGAGTCTTCGCTCAACTCGTCCTCATCGCCCAACCCCACCAGGACAAGAACCCGGCCCGGACGTGACGGATCAGGCACGGTGGCAATCTGGCCGGGTTTCGCCTTGAAGCCGAGGCGTTCCAGGTAACCCTGCGGCAACCCAGCCGGCGCCGAGTCCTCGAAGTCCCCCGAGCACACCCCGATGCCGATCGCATCGGCGTCGATCGGGATATCGGCGTGGGCGGCAAACTCGATGGCAACTCTTGATTCACGGGACAATTTCGGCCTCCTGGATTGGCTGATGGCTGGGGGTGGCTCGGATGGGTAAAGCGGGTTCAGGTCCTACTGGGGGTTCAGGTCCTACTGGGGGTTCAGGTCCTACTGCGGGTTCGGGTCCTACTGCGGGTTCGGGTCCTACTGCGCGGCTGGATTGTCTCGGCTCATGAGGTGCTCGCCTTCCTGCCAACGGGCCATGGCCCACAACAGATCTGATAGGCGGTTCAGGTAGGGGATGACCGAGGAGCCCTCCAGGTCCATCTTGATGGCCAGGCGCTCGGCCCGGCGCACGACGGTACGGGCGACGTCGAGGGCCGCGGAGATGCGGTCCTGGCCGGGGATGACGAACTCGGTGGGCATCTGGTAACGATCATCGAGGGAGTCGATGAGGACCTCGAGAGCGCCGACCATGTCAGGAGTGACCAGACTGGTACCGGGTGCCAGCTTGGAGCGGTTCTGGGGCGCAGTGGCCACTTCGGCCATGAGCACCCACAGGTCGCGCTCCAGCCCGGTGAGGATGGCGTCCAACTCCCCGCCGCGCTCGGCCTCGGCTCGGGCAACGCCCATGACGGCCTGGGCCTCGTCCACCGCTCCATTGACCTCGATGGCGGCCGAGTCCTTGCGCACCCGCCCCCCGTATAGGAGGCCCGTGGTGCCGTCGTCGCCCTTCTTGGTGTAGATCCGCATGGTCACGGGTTACGAGTCAACCACCTTGGGCCGGCGCAATGCCAAGGTGGCCTGTCGGATCGGCCCTATCTGCTCCGATGGCTAGCCAGGAACAAAGGACCTCACCCCGCCGAAGCGGTTGAAGTCCCGGTCAAAGCTGGCGATCTGAGCTCCGTACTCGATGGCCAAGGAGGCAAGATGGGCGTCGTTGACCAGGTTCCCACCCACGCCGATCTCGGTGAGAAGACCACGCAGGACCGATGAGTGGCGGGTCGTTGGCGCCACCACGGTCGCGGCAGGCGCACCCAGCCACTCGTCGATAATGTTCCAGGCATCCCTCACCCCAAGGGGTTGGGGGGAGAGTGCCACCAGGGTCGAGATGCGCAAGAATGCCAGCAGCACCACCCATGCGAAGCCGATTGGCTCACGGCCATTCAAGGCCTTCTCCATCCACTTATGTGCCCCGACGTGTTGGGCCATGCTCTCGTTTACGGCGTAGATGCACACGTTGGCGTCGACGATGATCACGACAGTTTGGCGTCAGGGATGATCACGACGACCTATTTGCCCACTTGGAGCTTCCTTTGGATCTCGTCATCTTCCAAAGCACCGGCCAAGGCGAGGGCCCGGTCGTAGTTGACTTCAGGTCGGGCGCCCAAGGCGAAGGTCCGCTGGCGAAATCGTCCTGCCGATGGCGTCGACAGACCGGCCCTGATGGCCTGGTTGACGACGGTCTTGAAGCTGACATTGCTGTCGCGCATGGCTCCTTGGACCAGGGATTCCACATCGGGATCGAGCGTGACTGTCGTTCTCATCTGCATCATTGTACCAAGAATTATTGCATCATGATGCACGGCCAACCGGACAAATCGCCGGACGAGCCCATCGGACGAGCCCATCCGACCAGCCCATCGGACCAGGGCCATTCGAGCGGGCCGGTATCCTTGGAAGACCATGTCCGCCGACTACATCGCCGCCACCCGGGAACGGGTCGTCATCTTCGACGGGGCTACCGGGACCAACCTGCAACTGCGCAACCTGGGTCCGGACGATTTTGGCGGGCCGGATCTGGAGGGATGCAACGAAATACTGGTGGCCACCCGGCCCGATGTCATCCGGGAACTGCACGCCTCCTTCCTGGACGTCGGGGTCGACGTGATCGAGACCGACACCTTCGGGGCCTTCTCGACCGTGCTGGCCGAATACGGCCTGGCCGATCGGGCTCGCGAGCTCAACGTCACCGCCGCCCGGCTGGCCCGGGAAGTGGCCTCGGGCTATTCCACGCCTGACCGGCCCCGCTGGGTGGCCGGGTCGATGGGCCCCGGGACCCGCTTCCCCACCCTGGGCCAGATCAGCTTCATCGAACTGCGCGACGTGTATGAGGAACAGGCGGCCGGGTTGCTCGAAGGCGGCGTTGACCTTTTGGTCATCGAGACGGTCTTCGACCTACTCCAGGCCAAGGCCGCCATCCAGGCCTGCCGACGGGCCATGTCGGGGGCAGGCCGGCAGGTACCTCTCCAGGTCCAGGTGACCATGGAGCTGACCGGCCGGATGCTGCCCGGAACCGAGATCGCTGCCGCTCTGACGGCCATCGGCGCCATGCGACCGGACGTCTTCGGGCTCAACTGCGCTACGGGACCGGCCGAGATGGGTGAGCATCTGCGCCACCTGTCGACCAGCTCCCGCCTCCCCATCTCGTGCCTGCCCAACGCTGGGCTGCCCTCGGTGGTTGACGGGGCCATGCACTACGACCTGACGCCGGACCAGCTGGCCGAGTTCCACGTGAGGTTCATCTCCGAGATGGGAGTGAGCGTGGTGGGTGGGTGCTGCGGCACCACGCCCGACCACCTGGCCCGGGTGGTCGACGCCTGTCGAGAGCTGACGCCAGCCCCTCGCCGCGTTGACTACGAGCCAGGCGCAGCCTCGCTCTACAGCCACGTCGGCTTTGCCCAGGACACCTCATACCTCTCGGTCGGCGAGCGAACCAATGCCAATGGCTCCAAGAAGTTCCGGGAGGCCATGCTGGCAGGGGACTGGGATACTTGCGTGGCCATGGCCAAGGAGCAAGTGGGCGAAGGGGCCCACCTGCTCGATCTGTGCGTCGACTACACCGGAGCCGACGGCATGGCCGACATGACCGAAGCCGCCAGCCGGTTCGCGACCCAGGCCAGCCTTCCCATCATGCTCGACTCCACTGAGGCACCCGTCATCGAGGCCGGCCTGCAATGGCTTGGGGGCCGAGCCGTGCTCAATAGCGTGAACCTGGAGGACGGCGACGCCTCCGGCACCCGCCTGGACAAGTTCTTGACCCTCGCCCGGGACTACGGCGCCGCCGTGGTGTGCACCTGCATCGACACCGAGGGCCAGGCCCGCACGGCCGACTGGAAGCTGCGGGCGGCCCGGGCCATTCACGACATCGCCACCCAACGCTATGGCCTGGAACCGTGCGACCTCATCTTCGATGCCTTGGCCCTGCCCCTGTCCACGGGGCTGGAGGAAAGCCGGCGCGACGGCATCGAGACCATCGAAGGCATCCGGCGCATCAAGGCCGAGCTGCCCGGGGTGTTCACCATCCTTGGCTTATCCAATGTGTCATTTGGCCTCAACCCGGCGGCTCGCCACGTACTCAACTCAGTCTTCCTGCACGAGTGCGTAGAGGCCGGGCTGGACGCCGCCATCGTCCATGCCGCCCGAATCATGCCCCTCAACCGGATTGACGAGCGCCAGCGCCAGGTGTGCCTCGACCTTGTCTACGACCGGCGCCTTCCGGCCGACGGACCCGAGATCGGTCGCGAGTACGACCCTCTCCAGGAGCTGCTGTCCATCTTCGAAGGGGTATCCACCTCGGCCTCGACCCGAGAGGATCATTCGGACTGGCCCGTCACCAAACGGCTGGAGCAACGCATCATCGACGGCGACCGCAACGGCCTCGAAGCCGACCTCGATGCCGCCATGGCCGAGGGTAACGCCCCGCTGTCCATCGTCAACGACTACCTGTTGGCCGGGATGAAGGTAGTCGGCGAGCTGTTCGGCTCGGGTCAGATGCAGCTCCCGTTCGTTCTCCAGTCAGCCGAGACCATGAAGACGGCCGTCTCCTATCTCGAGCCCCACATGGAAAAAGCGGACCAGGGAGGCAAGGGCCGCATCGTGCTGGCCACCGTCAAGGGCGACGTCCACGACATAGGCAAGAACCTGGTCGACATCATCCTGACCAACAACGGCTACGAGGTCCACAATCTCGGCATCAAAGTAGCCATCTCCGAAATGTTGTCCAAGGCGGCCGAGGTCGATGCCGACGCCGTGGGCATGAGCGGGTTGCTGGTCAAGTCCACCCTGATCATGCGCGAGAACTTGGAGGAGATGAACGCTAGGGATCTGGCCCATCTCCCGGTCATCCTGGGTGGAGCCGCCCTAACCCGTACGTACGTCGAAAAGGATCTGCGCCAGGTCTATGACGGCCGACTCTTCTACGGCAAGGATGCCTTCGAGGGTCTGGCCACCATGGACCGCATCGTCGAGCTCAAGCGTTCCGGTGCGGACGACCCCGACTTCGGTCGCAAGCTCGGGGGACGCAACCTGCCCCCGCGCAAGAGCCAACTCGATGCCGAGATCGACCCAGCCACCCTTCCATCTCGCTCTCCCGAGGTCGAGACCGACAACACCGTGTTCAAGCCTCCTTTCGTCGGAGCCCAGGTGGCCAAGGGCATCTCGCTCGACGACATCGCCGCCTTCCTCAATGAGACGGCCCTGTTCCGCAATCAGTGGGGCTTCCGGCCCGACAAGGGCTCTGGCGGGGTGGCCGAGGACGACAAGGCCTTCAAGGACCGGATCAGAGCGGTGCTGAGAACCGAGTTGGCTCAGGCCAAGGCGGACGGGGTGTTGGTGCCTCAGGTGGCGTGGGGGTATTTTGCCGTGAACTCGGAGGGCAACGACTTGGTCGTGTGGACCGATGAGGATCGCCGCCAGGAGAGAACACGATTCAGCTTCCCTCGCCAGAAGCGCGAACCGTGGCTGTGCATCGCTGACTTCTTCCGTTCCATGGAATCAGGTGAGAGCGACTGGGCCGCCTTCCAGTTGGTGACCATGGGCCGAGCCGTGTCGGACCGGACGGCAGAGCTGTTCGCCGCCAACCAGTACCAGCCCTACCTGTTTCTGCACGGCCTGGGCGTCGAGATGGCCGAGGCCCTGGCTGAGTACTGGCACCACCGCATCCGCACCGAGTGGGGCTTCGTGGACGAGGACGGCCCCAGTCTGGGCGGCCTGTTCCGCCAGCAATACCGGGGTGGGCGCTACTCGTGGGGCTATCCGGCATGCCCCGACCTGGAGGACAACGCCAAGGTGGCCGACCTGTTGGAATCGAGACGAATCGACGTCGAGGTGTCCGAGGGCTTCCAGCTCCATCCCGAGCAAACCACCTTGGCCATCATCTGTCACCACCCCAAGTCGAAATATTTCGTCGCCGGATAATCGGAGAGCCCGAGGCGTAGGGCCGACCCATGCCGCTTGGCCAAGCTGACCCCCGTTTGCCCCGGGCCTCCCGCCTGACCCCGTTTGCCCCGGGGCTCCCGCCTGACTCCCGTTTGCCCCGGGCCTCTAGCCTTACCCCCGTTTGCCCCGGGCCTCTAGCCTGACCCCCGTTTGCCCCGGGCCTCCGGCCATTTCCTGTTCTAGGGTTTGGTCCATGCCCCATTCCACCCCGGTCCCGCGAATCCCGCCCCTTCCTCCCAGTGAGAGGAGCGACGAGGCGATCGACTTGTTGGGCTCGGCGGCCGCTCCGGGAGCGCCTGCCACCAATATCTTCACCACACTTGTCCGCCATCCAGGCTTGTTCCGCAAATGGCTGCCGTTCGGGGGCAAGCTCCTGGCCGGCAAGCTGCCTCCCCGGGAACGAGAGATTCTGATCCTGCGCACCGGTTGGCTGTGCCAATCGGACTACGAGTGGGGCCAGCACGTTCTGATCGGGAAGGCCATCGGGCTCACCGACGACGAAATCAGACGCATTCAAGGCGGTCCCGATGCCGCGTGGGAACCCTTCGACTCGACCTTGTTGCGAGCGGCCGACGAGCTCCACCGGGACAACTGCATCTCCGATGTCACCTGGGATGGGCTGGCCTCTCGCTACGACGATCGCCAGTTGATAGAGGTGGCCATGCTGGTCGGTCATTACCACATGGTTGCTTTCACACTGAACTCAATCGGTGTTCAACGCGAAGAAGGTGTGCCAGGGTTGCACGACTGACCGACCAACCCACCTGGCCCGAGCCCGTTATCGCCTTTCGGGGACTGTTACACCCTTCCCGTATTATTCAGGGTATGTACGAACACCAGTTCGATCCGGGATCGGCCCCTGGCAACCCCGATGGCGGCGCCTTCGTCGGGGTCGATCCCGACCGTGATCCCAACCCCTATGGGGAGGCCACCCCCGACGAGCTATCCGAGGCTATTTCGGCTGTGCATGGCGCCGAGATGGTGCTGCGGGCCGAGTTGATGGCCCTGGTGTCGGCCTTTGACGCCGCCGAGGGCTATTTGGCCGACGGGGTGGGCTCGCTCGGATCCTGGTTGAGCGAGAGGTTGGACCTTTCTAGAGCCGGAGGAGCCGAGATGGCTCGGGTGTCGGCCCGACTGGATCAATTCAAGGGAATCGCCTCCATGTTCGCCTCGGGCTCGATGTCGTGGGACAAGGTGGTCGCATCCCTTGACATCGCGTCTGGGGCCGACTTAGACGTCGCCTCTGACGGTCGCGTGTGGTCCATGGCGCCCACCTCCTTCGATGAGGACGACGATGACACCGGGGACGAGGGTGAGGAACCCTTGGCCGCCGAAGCTCCGCCTGTCGCCCACTTCTTGGAGGGGCTGGATCTCGCCGGGGCATCTTCGATTCGCCTGGCCCGCCTGGCACGCCTGGTGCGCTATGGGCTGGCCCGTGAATCTAATGAGTCCCACCGTGGCCGGCACCTGTCGTGTCGGTTGGGACCCGATGGCCGCTGGAGGATCTCGGCACGCCTGGGTGACGTGGAGGGGGCGGGTGTGGCCAAGGCTTTGGACACCCTCGCCAATAGCTACGGGCCAGACCCCATCACCGGGGGCTATGACCCTTATGGGACCCGGTGTGCCGACGCCCTGGTGGAGTTGGCCGGGGTGTGCCTGGGGGCCAGTCCCGATCCCGACCGGGCGTGTGTTGTGATCCACGTGGCCGGTGAGGTATTAGCGGGGAGGCTCTTGGCCAACGCCGAGGTGGAGGGGGCCGGGGCCATCTCGGCCGACTCGGCGCGCCGACTGGCCTGTGACTCACGGGTTTGTCATGTGGCCGACGGCCTCAACGGCTCGGCTCTTGGCATAGGACGCACGTCACGCTCGGTGCCGGCGTGGCTGTATCGCCAGTTGCGCCACCGCGACGAGAGCTGTCGCTTCCCAGGCTGTGGCCATACCCGCTTGATCCATGCCCATCACATCAAGCACTGGGCGAACGGGGGACCCACCACCCAGGGCAACTTGATCTTGTTGTGTCGACTCCATCACCGCCTGGTACACGAAGGCGGGTGGTCCCTCACCGGCGATGCCTGTGGACAAGTCGAGTTCAGGCGACCCGGGGGCCG
>JBOGIG010000054.1:0-6134 GCA_050742455.1 Acidimicrobiales bacterium | reverse complement strand
GAGGGCGATGGTGGTGGCCTGATACCCGTTGCGGGCAAATACGGTCTTGGCCGCGGCCATGATGTCGTCTCGGCGTTGAGACTTTGCCTCCTCGCCCACCGCTCGACGTCGCGGCGCTTTGGCTCGGGCCGTGGTCACGTCCGACACCCTACCCCCCGATTTCCGTTGCCGATTGGGAACGAAGCCGCTTGATTCCTGTCCCGAACCTTGACCGGTTGCCTTGACCGATTGCCTTGACCCCAAACGTCATTCACGGGACCACCACGGCGTGAATGGGGGGGACCTGTGAGCTCTCGCCGGCCATGACCGTCAGCAGCGACCCGACCGACGCTGTGTCGCAAATCTGGCGGGGTAGGTCGGCAAAGGGATAGCGGCCCGAGGCCAACAGATCGAGCGCCGCCTGGTAGGACGAGGTATCCACCCCCAGGGCGCCGAGAATTCGGAGCTCCTTGTAGACCAAGTGATCCGGGTCGAAGCCCGGTGTGGTGGGGCTTCCCCGGGTGCCGGCCATCACCACCGTGGCGCCCGGACGGGCCAAGGCAATTGCTTGGGCGAAAGCGGCCGGCGCTTTGGCCGTCACGTCGACTACCACGTCAGCCAAGCCGCCGGTCGCCCGCCTCAGTTCCGATACCGGATCGGCTTCGCTCACGTCCACGACTAGATCGGCGCCAAACCTCCTGGCCCATTCCAGGCGGGATGCATCATGGGGACCGCTTCCGGTGACCATGACGAAGGCGGCTTTGGCTTCTTGTGCCGCCACCACGGCACAGATGCCCCTGATGCCAGGGCCGAGAACAGCCACCACGTCGCCCGGGCCAGTGCCGGGCAGGGTGGCCCCCCAGCGAAGGCCCGCTCCCAGCGGGTTGAACAAGGTAGCCATTGGTGCATCGAGCCCTTCGGGCACCGGCAGGATCAATGAATCCGGGCCCAGGTATTGGTGGCTGGCGTAGCCGCCCCACAACCCGGGGGGCTTATCCACCGGGATGAACCCGTACATGTCCCCGATCCCATGGGCCTGGCACCGGCGATAATCACCCCCCCGACAATTCCGGCAGGTTCGACAGGACTGAAAGACCTCTACCGCCACCCTGTCCCCGATCGAGACAGACCAGCGCGCCGCCGCAGCCGGACCGATGGCTTCGATCACCCCGACCGACTCGTGACCGGGAACGAAGGCGAAGCCCGCGGCCAAGGCGCCGCTGTACTGCTCGTGGTCCGTACCGCACAGCCCGCAGGCTTCGACTCGCAAGAGTCCGGCATCGCCAGCGATGGGGGGCAGGGGGAAGTGGCGACGCTCCAGATGTCGGGGCCCGTCCAGCACCATCGCCCACGCCTTTGCCACCTAGCCTCCTTGGCCTTTCCGCCTGAATGTTTTGCCCGACCGGTGGCTTTCGGCCACACATGGCGGCGTCGCCCAACACCGACAACGTAGAAGGCCATACTAACTGATGCGTCGATCAGTAGTATGGTCCCCATGCGCGGCGCCACCGACATCACCTTGCCGCCGGACTCGTGATGACCGGTAACGCCGAGAGCGGCCGATCTGCACCAGCAAGTCGAACCTTCGACAGGAGACGGACATTGGACGACACGGAACAGGATTCGCGGCGCCAGGCCGTTTCACGGCTGATGCTCCAGACACCGTTTCTGGCCGGCCTGGGCGTGGTCTTCGACACTTACGAGCCGGACCACGTGGTGCTCCGGCTGCCCTTTCGGGCCGACCTGACCAACGATGGCACCCACTACCACGGAGGCGTTGTGGCCTCCGCTCTCGACACCGCGGGAGCGGGCGCGGCCTGGTCCAATCACGACTTCACCAAGGGCACCCGGGCTTCGACCATTGCCATGTCGGTTCAGTACGTCGGGGTGGCCAAGCAGTCCGACCTCATTTGCTCAGCCCGGACGGTGAGGCGGGTCCAAGAGCTGATCTTCACCGACATCGCAGCCACCGACTTCGATGGCCGGCCCGTCGCCCATGCCGTACAGACCTACCGGATCGCCTGAAGTTCGGCGAGCGGTGCCCGTCGAGGAGAAATCGATGACCAACCCGACAACGATCCCCTCGACAGCCACGGCCTCAACGGGCCTGGAGACCCGCCGCTGGACGGGAAGGCGCGGCCGCATTGAAGTCTGGTACGACACCATCACCGACGGGGCCACCGGGACCGGGATATGGCTGCACCACGAACTTGTGGCTCCCAGTGACGGCTCGGAGTGCTTCGCCCACGGGTGGGCCGCGGTATTTCCTGGTGGCGGAGTACATCCTGGTGGCGGAGTACATCGGCTCGACCATGCGCCATGCTGGGAGCGCTTCGGTCCTGTCCCTGTTGGGGCCGGGCCCTGGTTCGAGGCCTCCGACGTGCTGGCCCGGCCCGGCCTGCGTCGGGGACGTGCCGGCTCCATTTCCTGGGACCTGCGCTATGGCCGCGAATCTCCCCCCCTGTTCACCTTCCCCCGCTGGACCTGGCGCCTGGCAGCCCTGCCTGCGGCGCAGATCCTGCCCACCCCGGCCTCGACATGGCAAGGAACCATCCATTGGGGCGAGGAAAGATTGCAACTCCACCGAGCGCGGGGCGGGTCAGCCCGTATCTACGGACACGGCAATGCCCAGCGCTGGGGCTGGCTTCACGCCGATCTGGGCGGTCAGGACATCCTCGAAATCGTCGCCGCCGTACCCCGAGGGGCGCTCGGGCGGCTGCCCCCGCTACCCGTGGTGCGCCTGCGCATGGACGGTCGGGTCTGGCCGTCTTTCCCCCTGGCCGCGGCCCTCCGCTTCCGGGCCAGGCTTGGCTTGCCCACGTGGACAGTCGAGGGCGCCTGGGGGGGACACCACCTTCGGGTCGAGGTCACCCAGCCCGCTCGGGACTGCGTCGAGATCGAATACCGGGACCCCGACGGGGCGCCGGCGATCTGCACCAACACCGAACGAGCCTCGGCTCGGGTGGTCTTCGACGACCGCCAGTGGATCCTTGAAGGCACGGCCCATGCTGAGATCGGAACCCGGGCTGGCGCCTCGAAGTTAGTGATTGATACATCAGTCATCAGATAGGCTAGAATTCCGGTCTCGAAGCCACCTACGAGGAGCAAAGGGTAAAGGGGAGGCAGGCATGCAGACAAGGGTTTCCGAATTGCTTGGGGTTGAGTTCCCTATCGTGGCGTTCAGCCACTGCCGCGATGTAGTGGCCGCCGTGTCGAAGGCGGGCGGATTCGGGGTGCTCGGAGCAGTGGCCCATACCCCCGAGCTGCTAGAAACCGAGCTGTCCTGGATCGAGGAGAACTGCGGCGGCAACCCCTTTGGTGTCGATCTGCTCCTGCCCCCCAAGTACGAGGGTTCCAACGGCGCCGGCCTGGACATGAAACAGGTGAGAAGCCTGTTTCCCGAGGAGCATCTTGCCTTCTTGGAAGAGATGCTGTCCCGCTACGGCGTGCCTGGCGCCCCCGACACCAACAAGTTCCCGGGCTTGGGCCTCAACGTTTCCCCCCGGGGCTACGAGCCGCTGGTCGACGTAGCCTTTTCCCACGGTATCCGTCTCATCGCCAGCGCCCTCGGACCCCCACCCCTCGCCCTGGTCGAACGAGCTCACGGCGCCGGCATCCTGGTCGCCGCACTGGCCGGAACCAAGCAACACGCCTTGAGCCACGCCGCTGCCGGCGTCGACCTCATCGTGGCACAAGGAACCGAAGCGGGCGGGCACACCGGCCAGGTGGCGACCATGGTCCTGGTTCCCGAGGTCGTCGACGCGGTCGCTCCCATCCCGGTGCTGGCGGCCGGTGGGATTGCCCGCGGCCGCCAAGTGGCGGCGGCGCTGGCCTTGGGCGCCGAAGGGGTTTGGTGCGGGTCGGTATGGTTGACCACCGAGGAGGCGGAGACGCCCCCGGTTGTAAAGGACAAGTTCCTGGCCGCCACGTCATCGGACACCGTGCGATCGCGATCAATGACCGGTAAGCCGGCTCGGATGCTGCGCAGCGCCTGGACCGATGAGTGGGAGCGACCCGACACCCCCGACCCCTTGGGCATGCCCCTGCAGACCGCGCTGATCGCCGGGCCGCAACTACGCATCCACCAAGCTGCCAACCGACCTGGATCAGGGGCTCGTGACCTCGCCACCTACTTCGTGGGCCAGGTGGTCGGATCGCTGGATCGGGTGAAACCTGCCCGCCAGGTAATCCTGGAGATGGTCGAGGAATTCATCGACACGGCCCAGCAAATGGGCCACCTGATCGGCACGGACATCCCAGCCGGATCGTGACTGCCAGCACCACGTGACACTCAACTCCATTCGAACGATCATCATCGGCGCGGGCATGGCTGGGGTAGCCGCGGCCATCAAGCTGCGCCAGGCCGGCCACCACGACATCGTCATCTACGAGAAGGGGGACCAGATCGGTGGCACGTGGAGGGAGAACACCTACCCTGGTGTGGCCTGCGACGTGCCCTCCCACCTTTACAGCTATTCGTTCGCCCCCAACCCGGACTGGAGCCACGTGTTCTCCCCCGGTCCCGAGATCCGCCGCTACCTGGAACGAGTGGCCCGACAGTTCGACGTCGAGCGCCACATCGTGTTTTCCACCGAAGTTTCCCGACTGGAGTGGGACGGGCGCCGTTGGCAGTTGAGCACCCTCGACGGCCGGCGGGACCAGGCTGACGTCGTCATCGCCGCAACGGGGGTCCTGCACCATCCGGCCTACCCAGATCTGGACGGCTTGGAAGACTTCGAGGGACCCTTGTTCCACTCAGCCCGCTGGGACCAGACCGTAGCCCTCGCCGCCAATCGCATCGGGGTCATCGGCACGGGGTCGAGCGCCATGCAGATCACCGGAGCCGTGGTGGACGTCGCGGAGGAGCTGCACCTGTTCCAGCGCACAGCCCAATGGGTGCTGTCCGTACCCAACCCGCCCATCACCGAGGAGGACAAACAGACCTACCGGCGCGACGCCGGCGCCATGGCGGCCCTGCGACAACACCTTTCGCAAACGTTCACCGAAGGGTTCGCCGACGCCGTTGTCGATGCCGAGTCACCCCAGGCCAAGCTGCTCGAGGACCTATGTCGGGCCAATCTGGAGGACAACGTGTCGGATCCCGAACTGCGGGACAAGCTACGGCCCGACTACCGCGCCGCATGCAAGCGCCTCATCGTCTCACCTACCTTCTACCCCGCCATCCAGCGCCCCA
Organism: Acidimicrobiales bacterium; assembly: GCA_050742455.1. GTDB lineage: Bacteria > Actinomycetota > Acidimicrobiia > Acidimicrobiales > JBOGIG01 > JBOGIG01. Next base: position 961 of record JBOGIG010000054.1, on the reverse strand, counting down.
ACGCCCATCTCGTAACCGACGGCATTGCCCGACTAGAAGCCACAGGAGTGCGCACCACCAGCGGATGTCTCCACGAGCTGGAAGTGCTCGTGCTCGCCACCGGGTTCCGGGTCGATCGCTTCCTTCGTCCCATCGAAGTCATCGGGCGCAACCACTGCCGACTCGACGATGTCTGGTCTGCACGCCCATCGGCCTACCTTTCCGTGTCGATTCCGGAGTTCCCGAACCTTTTCCTCCTCAACGGTCCCAATGGTCCGGTCGGAAACTTCTCCCTCATCGACGTGGCCGAGATCCAGATCGCTTACATTCTAGAGCTCATGGCCCTCATCGCCCGGGGCCGGTGCCTCGAGTGCAGCGCCACTCCCGTGGCCCTGGATCGCTACGAGGCCGAGCGCATCGAGGCCGCCCAACGAACGGTATGGGTCACCGGCTGTCGTAGCTGGTACCTGGACGACCGGGGCGTGCCCGCCGCCTGGCCCTGGACGATGGAACGTTTTCGCCAAGTCATGGCCCACCCCCAACTGGGGGATTATCAACTGGTTGGGGCACCAGGGGCAAGCTAGTCACACAATACCGTTTGGGCCCCGACGCCGGGAGGTCAGATAATCAGCCGCCGGAGAATGGGGCGGACGTGGACACCACGGCAATGCTGTCGGCGTCGAGCTCAACCCCATCTGCTACAACGCGCCCCGAGGGGTCCGAGCACTCCAGCATCACCACCGCGCCAGTACAGGCCACGGTTGCGCGTCGATCCGAAAGGTTCACGACCACACCCACCCCCTGGCGGTGCACAACCATCCAACCTTCGGACTCGTCGAAATCCACCGACACCAAGTCACGCCGGCCGTCCGACAAGCCGACGATCCGGCCCCGCAGTGCGATCAGGCGCCGGTACCAGTCCAACAGCCCGGCGTGCGGCGCCACCTCCATCTCGGCCCAGTCCAGTCGGGATCGTTCGAAG
>JBOGIG010000053.1:0-3212 GCA_050742455.1 Acidimicrobiales bacterium | reverse complement strand
GTCCCGGCCCCTCGACGCCGTGTACCCCATCGTCTACATCGACGCCCTGGTCATCAAGGTCCGCACCCAGGGCGTGGTGACCAACAGGCCCGCCTATTTGGCCGTGGGCGTGGATGTGGAGGGCCGTAAGCACATCTTTGGGGTGTGGCTGGGAGACGGGGGCGAGGGGGCCAAGTTCTGGCTCTCGGTCCTCACCGAGATCCGCAATCGGGGTGTAAACGACATCATCTTCGTTTGCTGCGATGGCCTGAAGGGCTTGGGCGATGCCATCGAGGCCACCTGGCCCAAGGCGAACGTTCAGACCTGTGTCGTTCATCTGATCTCCGTTTACCGGCCTTCGGGGTTGGTCTTCCGGGCAGCAGGGTGAGGGTCCACCTTCGGCGCATTACCGGGGCTCTCAAGCCCGTCTACACCGCCCCGAGCGTCGAGGCGGCGGCCGAGGCCATGGACAACTTCGAGCTTGAATACGGCGAGCGCTATCCAGGCATCGTGGCCGTGTGGCGATCGGCCTGGGAGCGCTTCATACCCTTCCTGGCCTACCCGCCGGTCATCCGCAAGGTGGTTTACACCACGGATGAAAGAATCAAGTCTTTTGTCGCGTGACTCGGGTTTTTGTTCTGGCAGGCGGGGCGGGAGGGCGGTCAGGGCCGCCGGTGGCGCCCGCAGGGGAAGCCTTGACAGCCCGGGCGGAGGTGGCCGTCATACTGGTCGGTCGAGGCCCGGAGGGACTCGATGGGTGCGTCTTGGCTGCCGGTCGGGTCGGCTGCCAGGTGCGGGTGAGATGGGTGTAGGCGGCTTCGGCCTGCTCGCCGAGTGCCCGTTCGCGGTCTCGGACGGTCCTGAGGTTGTAGGAGGCTGCGATACCCGCCGGTTGTCCCCGCTGAGCCGGGGCTCCGGCGCGCAACTCGAGCGCCCGAGTTTTCTTCGCGACCAGCGACGGCCGGGAAAACGCGTAGTCCCGCTGGTCGCGGATCATGTGCCAGCAGATCACCAGCAGTTTCCGGGCGACCGCGACCGTGGCGATCTGCCATCCCCGCCGGGCCTTGACTCGCTCGAAGAACGCGTGCAACGGTCCGGGGGTGCGACTCGCCGCGTGGGCGGCCTCGACCAGCATGCCGCGAGCCCACGCCCGTCCCTGCTTGGAGATCCGTCCATGCGTTGCGGGCAGCCCACCGGATTGGCGGACACTGGGGTTGAGCCCGACATAGGAGACGAGCTTGTCGGGAGACTGAAAGCGGGAGAAGTCCCCGACGGTGGCCACGATCGCCGCGGCGACGGCCATGTCGACACCGGGGATGGTCATCAGCCGGCGGGCGTTGACGTCGTCGAGCACGACATGGGCGATCTCGGCGTCGACCAGCCTCAGTTCCTCGCCGGCGAAGTCCAGTTGGCGCAGGAGGGAGCCGACGGTGCGGCGTTCATCCGCCGGCAGCGCCTGATCAGCAAGCCAGCGGCGTCCTTTGATGCCGAAGAGGTCAGTGGACGGGCAACGCGGTAACAGGTTCCGTGCCAGGATCGCTTGCACCTGGTTCTTGACCCGGGTACGTTGACGGACCAGCCCGATACGGCGCCCGACCTGGCGGCGCAACGCCTTGGTGGCGTCGTCGGCCAGCCACACCGACGGCAGGTAGTCCGCGGCGAGCAGCTCGGCGAGGACCCGGGCGTCGACCTTGTCAGTCTTGATTTTCGCCTCAGCGATCACCCTTGTCTTGAACGGGTTCGACACCACGACCTCCCCGGCGCGCTCCGCGAGCAACCCGGCGATCGCTGCGGTGTTCATCGTGGCCTCCAAGGCGACCCGATCCGACCGGCGCAACGTCGTCGCGAACTCGCGTAGCCGCTCAGGAGACGTCGCTACCCGACCGGCGTCTCTGACCCGGCCGTTCTCCCAGATAGCTACCTGTGCAAAGTCCCGATGCACATCAAGGCCAATACACCGTCCCATCTTCACCCTCCCTGATCGTTGTTCCTCTGGCAGGGAAATCGACGGGCGAAACGACAACAACGGATTCGCGCTCTCAGCGCACCCGGACGAGTCGCAGGGGCGGCCACCTACTAACACGGGCTCTCAGCCCATCGTGTACATCGGCCTGCCCGATCTGCGTTTCCCCAGATCACCCCCTGTTCCGGATGGTCGCACCATACTTCGCCGCTCGCTCAACCCAACCTGGGATGCCGGACGACTGTGGGACCAGCGGGTGACCCGCCTCTTTCATACCGGATACCAACACGGTGGAGTCGGTCAACTACCAGATGCGCAAGGCGTCCAAGACCCGGGGCCACTTCCCCGATGACCAAGCCGCACTGAAGCTCCTGCGCCTCATCGCCCGGGACCTGTCCACCACCCGGGGTGGGGCTGCAGGGACCGGTAGTCCGGGCTGGAAACAAGCTCTGAACGTCTTCGAGATCTACTTCCCCGGACGACTCGATCCTGCTATCAATTAACCAAGCGAACGGTGGAGGGTTCCCCTCTTACACAGAAGGCCTGACAGGCTCTCCACATATTCTGCCCTCAATCACGCCGGACGGTGATCGAGTCGACCGCGAAACTGCCGGTCAGCGGGTTGCCCATCCGCAGAGAAGCGCGAGAGCCCGGGTAACGGGTGGGCCGTAGGCACTCCTATTCGAACCTGCCCGAACTGCAGGAGCGCATCAGGTCCCTGTTCGGAGACTGACGCTCAGCGCGGATCGGTCGTGTACGCAACGGACCGGTGACGGACAGCGAGCACGCGTACCAGACGCTGATCGTCGTCAGCTTGGTAGATGATTCGGTACGTACCGACTCGAAGCGACCGCAGTCCGCGTAGCCGTCCCCGAAGCAGGTGACCGGCCTCGGGCTCACGCTCGAGAAGTCCGAGAGCCTCGACCACGGCGTCGGAGAGCGGCCAGTCGAGGTCAACGATCTCCTTGCGAGCGCGCCGGGCGAGCTCGACCCGACTCACCGTCTAGGGCGCGACTGCAGTTCCCGGCGGAGGTCGTCGAGTGTCACCGTCTCGCCGCGCTCTACTTCGCGCCGCCCCTCGTCGATGGCGGCCATCGTCTCGGCGTCCGACAAGATCTCTGCCGTCTCTTCCAAAGCCTCGTACTCATCCACTGGGACGAGGACGGCCGCCGGACGGCCGTGGCGGGTAACGATGACGTGTTCACGCAGGTCGGCAACCTGGTCGATGACCTGGCTGAGCTCAGCACGAAGCTCACGGACAGGGACGGTC
>JBOGIG010000052.1:0-87198 GCA_050742455.1 Acidimicrobiales bacterium | reverse complement strand
GGGGTTCCTGGTTCTCGGCCTTGGCGTAGTATTCGTATTCCTCGTTTCGGGTCATCTTCTTGGTTGTCATCGGTCCTTTCGGTATCGCCTGGCTAGATGATCGGCAGCGTCGTAGCAGCCGATCGGACGGCACCTGGTCGGATCACCTGAATCTGGCGGCGCCAGTGGGCCGACCAGGATCCGCCCACCCACCTCGCTAACCATGAGTCAGCGTGCCGGCGGCTTGGCCGGGTAAAAGAGCGGGTCCGAGTGCCAAGCGTCGTAAATGTCGTCGATTCCAAACCCGGTGTGCTTGGACAGGTGGGCAGCCTGCTCGTCGATCTCGAAGGCGTCGCCCTCGTCGAGCAAGTCGATGTCGAACGGGGCGGCCACACGGAGAATTGTATTACAAACGGCTACGATACGGCAATAGGTCGGTATCGGTTGACGTCCTGTCGCAAAGCGGCCGCCTAGGCCGGAACATTCTTGGCGCTCGGCAAGGCCAGCGGGTCCCGGCTCGGTCGGGCTGGCGCCTGCCCTGCCCGCCGCTAGGATGGATTGTGTTCGCCAATGTGGGAGGGAACAGATGAAGCGCATGCTGACGGTGGCCGAATTGGCCCGGGACAACCGCTTCGAGCGCATGAGCGTCGAGGACGCCATCTTCGATCCGCGCCGCTCGCCCGAAAACGGCCGTAACGCCTTCTTGCCGTCGGACCGGGAGTCACCCGATGGCGCTCGTGCCCTAATGCACGGGATCTTCGTGGGCGAGATCCAGGCCCTGGAGGGGGCGGGGCGCACCTGTTTCGACTTCGACACGGGGACCAGCGGTCCCGACGAGGTTCCCTTCGAGATGAAGCTGGACATGGCCCGGCAGTGCTGGGACGAGGCCCGGCACGTGGAGATCTCGATCAAGCTGACCCAGCACATGGGCTCGGAGATCGGTGAGTTCTCCGAGCAGGTCCTGCTCTTCGAGGCCGCCTGCAACGCCGACCCGGTGCTGCGCCTGACCGGGGTCAATCGGGCACTGGAAGGGCTGGCCATCGACGTCTTCAACACCATGCGTGACTTTGGCCAGACTATGGCCGATCCAGTGCTGTACTTCTGCGAGGACTGGATGCTGGCCGACGAGGTAACCCACGTGAAGATGGGGTCGGACTGGCTGCGTCGCCTGACGGTTAACGACAAGGACCGTCAGGACAGGGCCCTGGAGTTTCAGCGGACAGTGGACAAGCTGTTCAGCTTTGGTGGTCTGCGGGGCGAGAACGACGAGAACCCCATTCACCTAGCTCGCAAGTTCCGCAATCTGGCCGGGTTCTCCGATGAAGAGATAACGGACCTGGTGGATATCGCGGCCGAGGCCCAGGCCGAAGCGGTGGCCATGGCCGAGGCCGCCGCTGCCGCCCTGACCGCCTGACGGTCTAGCTGGCCTTACGGTTCGGCTGGCTTGACGGTTCGGCTGGCTTGACGGTCCGGCTGGTCAGTCCAGCTTGACCTTGGCCGCCTGGATTTCCCGCCCGATCAAAGGTTGACGACGGGACAGGTCAGGGTGCGGGTGATGCCCCCAATCAGCTGGATCCGGCTCACCACCATCTTGCCCAGACTGTCGAGCGTCCTGGCCTCGGCCTTGACGATGACATCGTAGAGGCCGGTGACATCCTCGGCGCTGGTCACACCGTCGATCTTGGACACTTCGGCCACAACGGAGGCGGCCTTGCCAACCTCTGTCTGGATCAATACATATGCCGATACGGCCATCTGTCTACGCTCCTCGGTCCATTATCCAGCCTCCGCAAGCCGGTCGACCAACCCGGACAGTTGATTGGATAGTTCGGCAGGGAGGCGGTCGCCGAACTTGGCAAAGTGTGCCTCGATCAGTGGCACTTCGGCTTCCCAGTCAGCGCGGTCCACGGCCAGCAGCTTGTCCAAGTCCGTAGGATCCATGTCGAGACCGCTGGTCTGGATGGCGGCCGGAGTGGGAACAAGACCGATCGGGGTGGCAGTGGCTTCGGCCTGACCCTCTACCCGCTGAAAGACCCATTCCAAGACCCTGCTGTTCTCCCCGTAGCCCGGCCACAGCCAGCGTCCGTCGGAGTCCTTGCGGAACCAGTTTACGTAGAAAATCTTGGGCAGCTTGGCCGGGTCGGTCCTGGTGGCCATGCTCAGCCAGTGGCCCATGTAGTCGGCCATGTTGTAGCCGCAGAAGGGCAGCATCGCGAAAGGATCCCGTCGCAGGTTCCCTACCGCACCGGCCGCCGCCGCAGTGGTCTCTGACGCCATGGTCGAGCCCATGAAGACACCATGATTCCAGTCGAATGCCTCGGTTATGAGAGGCACCACTGATCCCCGCCGCCCACCGAAGAGGATGGCCGAGATGGGTACTCCCTTCGGATCCTCCCATTCGGGAGCGATGGCGGGGTCCTGGGATGCGGGGGCGGTGAAGCGGGCATTGGGGTGTGAGGCCGGCTTGTCCGATGACGGTGTCCAGTTCTGGCCCAGCCAGTCAGTGAGATGGGCCGGAGGCTCGTCGGTCATTCCCTCCCACCACACGTCGCCATCGTCGGTGAGGGCGGTGTTGGTGAAGATGCAGTTGCCATCGAGGGTAAGGATGGCGTTGGGGTTGGTCGCCATCGACGTGCCGGGAGCCACCCCGAAGAATCCAGCTTCGGGATTGATGGCATAGAGGCGACCGTCGGGACCGAATTTCATCCAGCAGATGTCGTCCCCGATGGTTTCGACCTTCCAATCCTCGAGTGTCGGGACCAGCATGGCCAGGTTGGTCTTGCCGCAGGCCGAAGGGAAGGCGCCGGTGACGTAGCGGGTGATCCCTTGCGGGGAAGTCAGCTTGAGAATCAGCATGTGCTCGGCCAGCCAGCCTTCGTCCCGGGCCATGACTGATGCGATCCGCAGTGCCATGCACTTCTTACCCAACAAGGCGTTGCCCCCATAGCCCGAGCCGTAGGACCAGATCTCCCGGGAGTCCGGGAAGTGAACGATGTACTTGTTGTCGGCGTTACACGGCCAGGCCACGTCGGCTTGACCCGGAGCCAGGGGGGCGCCAACCGAGTGCAGGCAGGGTACGAAGTCGCCTGTCTCGCCCAGCACATCGAGGGCGCCCGTCCCCATGCGGGTCATGATTCTCAGATTGGTGGCGACGTAGGCCGAATCGGTGATCTGAACGCCGATCTGGCTGATCGGTGATCCGAGGGGGCCCATGGAGAAGGGAACCACGTACATGGTGCGTCCCGCCATACAGCCTTTGAACAGGCCCTTGAGCATCGATCGCATCTCGTTCGGGTCACGCCAGTTGTTCGTGGGTCCGGCTTCATCGGCCGACTTGCTGCAGATGAAGGTCCTGTCCTCCACCCGGGCCACATCGGCCGGGTCGGAATGGGCCCAGTAGCTGTTCGGTCGCTTGGCATCGGACAACCGGGTGAAGGTTCCGTTCTGCACCAACAGGTTGGCCAACCGGTCGTACTCGTCAGCGGAGCCGTCGCACCAGACAACTGCGTCGGGAGTAGTCAGGGCTGCCACTTCGTCCACCCAGGAGACGAGATTGACGTTTTGCTTTGAGGCCATTGCGTGATGCTTCCTTCCCTTGACTTGCAGTTCCCGTGACGTGCTCCGGCGTTATGACGGACCGGACCTCACCGATGCTATGCGCCTGGTTCGAATCGGCCCAATCAGGCTTACCCCTTGGGCCGGTAGCCTAAGCATGGTGGCGACGGGCACACCCTGGTCGGGCAGTGAGTTCGAGGCTATCGAGGCCATCGGCAAGTTGTTGGGGCCGCCCCCGCCTGGACAGGTATGGATCGGCGATGACGCCGCCGTGCTGGCCCTGGATCCGGGGTCCGGGGCGGATCCGCCTGCCCCTTACGGGTCCGCCCCATCTGAGTCCGCCACTTACGGGTCGGCTCCTTCCGGGTCGGCTCCGAGGCCGGCCGGCCCCGGGCCGAATTACCTGATGGCCACCGATCTGGTCGTGGCCGGGGTCCACGGGGATCTGGATCTGGTCGGCCTGGACGATCTGGGTTGGAAGGCTCTTGCCGTCAACGTCAGCGATATCGCGGCCATGGGGGGGTGGCCCATGCACGCAGTGGTCTCGATAGCCGGTCCCTCGAGCACCGACCTCGAGCTGGTCTACGTCGGGTTGTCCCAGGCGAGCGTCGAATACGAATGCCCCATCGTCGGGGGTGATCTGTCCGATGCTCCCAGTCTCGTCATTTGCGTGGCCATCACCGGTACGACGCGAGGTCATCCGGCACTGTTGCGGTCGGGGGCCAGTGTTGGTGATGCCCTGTTCACGACTGGCCCGCTCGGGGCATCGGCTGCCGGGCTGGCTCGCCTGCGCCAGGGGGAAGGGCCGGCCTGGCCAGAGCTGGTGGAGCGTCACCGCCGGCCCCGCGCTCGGGTGCAAGAAGGACAAGCTGCCCGCCAAGGGGGGGCGTCGGCCATGATCGATGTTTCCGACGGACTGGCCGCCGACCTGGACCACTTGGGATCGAGGTCCAATGTGGGGTTGGTTCTCGACCATGTCCCGGTGGCGCCGGGGGCCTCGTTTGATGAGGCGCTGGGAGGGGGCGAGGACTACGAATTGGTCTTTTCTGCACCCGATCCGGAGCGAGTCCTCGACGCATTTGCTGCGGCCGGACTCAGGGCTCCTTTGGTCCTCGGGTGGTGCAGCGCCGATCCCACCGAGCGCCGGCTCGGGAACCTACCTCTTCCCCTGCTGGGCTGGACCCACCGCCGTGGTTAGCCAGGCTCGACCCGGCACCTAGGCCATTGAGACCGGCCTGGTTCTCCTGGTCAGACCGGGCTGGTTCTCCTGGCGGCCTTGGTCACCTTGCCGGCCCTTAGGCACGAGGTACAAACGCTGAGACGCTTGTTGGTCCCATTGACTACGGCCCTGACTCGCTGGATATTGGGGTTCCACCGCCGCTTGGTACGACGATGGGAGTGGCTGATGCTCATGCCGAACGATGGGTGCTTTCCGCACACCTCACATACCGCTGCCATGACGCGTTCCTCTCACCTTCGATACTGGGATGCTCCAAACGTTAGCATCCACGGCAATGGATACGCTCGAGCGTCTTGACGCCGCCGATCTGAAAGGGGCCATGGTCGGTTTTCGGGATGCTCTTCGATCCCACCAGGCGGCCATCAACCGATTGAATGTGTACCCGGTGCCGGACGGCGATACGGGAACGAACATGGCTCTCACCCTGGAGTCCGTTGTGGCGCAGATCGAATCCGACGGTGCCAGTGACCTGGCCGGGGTCGGTCGTTCCATAAGTCATGGATCCTTGATGGGAGCCCGGGGAAATTCCGGTGTGATCTTGTCCCAGATACTCAGAGGCCTGGTCGAGGGGTGCGACCAGGGTGAACCTCTCGGTGGCGCCGAACTGGCGCGGGCGTTGTCCGGCGCCAGCGATGGTGCCCGCAGTGCCGTGATGCGCCCAGTGGAGGGAACGATCCTCACCGTCGCCCGCGAGTCGGCCGAAGGGGCCGTGGCTGCCGCCGGGGAAGGCTGTGGTCTCCTCCAGGTCATCGAAAGGGCCAGGCTTGTCGGGGGCGAGACATTGGCCCGCACGCCCGAAATGCTGCCCGTCCTGGCCTCGGCCGGCGTGGTCGATGCCGGCGGGTCGGGCTACCTATTGCTCCTCGATGCCCTCTTGAGCGTGGTGGACGGACGGCCTCTGCCCGATGCGCCGGCCGTGGGGGAGTTGGACCTACCAGGTCCTGTCGGGATGGCCCCCATCGAGGGCCGAATCGACCATGACGCCATCGGGGACCTGCGTTATGAGGTGATGTATCTCCTGGAGGCCACCGACGATCTGGTCCCGGCCTTCAAGGAAGTCTGGGCCGGCATCGGAGATTCCATTGTGGTCGTAGGGGGCGACGGCCTTTGGAACTGCCACATCCACACCGACGACATCGGGGCGGCGGTGGAAGCTGCCCTCGACGCCGGGCGCCCTCGCTCCATCCGCGTGACCGACCTGATGGATCAAGTCGAAGAGGAGCGGTGGGTTCGCGAGGCAGAGCCTTCACTGGACACGGGCTCGGTCGGCCCGCCGGTTGCCACCGCGGTGGTGGCGGTGGCCACCGGGGACGGGATCAGGCGGATATTTCGTTCCCTGGGGGTCCATCATGTGGTGGCCGGTGGCCAGTCCATGAACCCGTCGGTCGCCCAGTTGCTGGAAGCCATCGATGCTGCCCCTTCCGATGAGGTGGTGATCCTGCCCAACAACTCCAACATCATTCCCGTGGCCGAGCAGGCCGTGGAGCTGTCGTCCAAGACGGTCCGGGTGGTGGGGACCAAGGGCATAGCAGAGGGTTTTGCCGCCCTGTTGGAGTACGACCCCGAAGCGGGTTCGGAGATGAACGCGGCCAACATGAACCAGGCCGCCACCCGGGTGGTGGCAGGTGAGGTCACCAAGGCGGTCAGGGCATCACATAGCGAGGCCGGCCCCATCGCCGAGGGTGACTGGCTGGGTCTGTCCCGCTCCGGAATCGAAGTGGTGGCCCATGGCCTGTGCGAGGCGGCCTGCGGCCTGTTGAACAAGCTGGTAGGTCCGCAGCACGAGATAGTCACCGTCATCGAAGGCGAAGGAGCCACGGCCGCCGACACCCGCCGCATCACCGAGTGGGTAGCCGAGAACCATGCCGGGGTGGCGGTGGAGGTACATCACGGCGGCCAGGCGTTGTACCCCTACCTTTTCAGCATCGATTGAATCCCACCGTCGTGAACGGCCCCGTTCGGCCCACTTCGTGTCCTTGGGGCACAGTGCCGCCCCGAGCCACAGTGCCGCCCCGAGCCACAGTGCCGCCCCGAGCCACAGTGCTGCCCCGAGCCACAGTGCTGCCCCGAGCCACAGTGCTGCCCCGAGCCACAGTGCTGCCCCGAGCCACAGTGCCCCGAGCCACAGTGCCCCGAGCCACAGTGCTGCCCCGAGGCAGAGTCAATGAGTGACCGTCGCTACGCCCAGTTGGCCCAACTGCCCGTCGAACGCATACATGGGATAGGGCCGAACAAAGTGGCCTCGCTGGCGGCCGTGGGGATCAATTCGGTACTGGACCTGCTAACCCACTACCCCCGCCGGTACCTGGACCGCTCCACTGTTGCCCGATTGGCCGACATGTCCGAGGGCCAAGAGGCCACCGTGGTGGCGACAGTCCGAGCAGTGGAGGCCTTCTCCGGGCGGTCACGGCGCAGCCCGACCCGGATCACGGTATCGGACGGTTCCAGAAGCGTGGCTTGCGTGTTCTTCAACCAGCCGTGGCGGGCCAAGCAGTTGAGCCTCGGGCTCGAGGTGGCCGTATTCGGCAAGCTGGAGCGCTATCGAGGCAAGCTGCAGATGACCAACCCGGCGGTGGACCTCATCGGAGACCAGACCGGGCGTATTGTGCCCATCTATCCCCAATCGGACAAGGCCGGACTGACCAGCCGGGAGTTGGGGCGATGGATTCATCAGGCGGTAGAGCGAGCGGGCCCGTTTGAGGACCCGTTGCCAAAGACCCTGCGCAACAGGTTGGATTTGCCCGACCGGACCGATGCCATACGGTGGATCCACGCCCCTCAGTCCTTCATGGAAAAGGACAGTGCCCGGCGCCGCTTGGCCTTCGACGAACTGTTGCGCTTGCAGATGATCCTGGTGTTGAACAAGAAGGCCGCCGAGCAGTCGTCGCGAGGTATTGCCCACCAGGTAGAGGAGACAGCGCGATCGTTCCTGGACTCCCTGCCTTTTGACGCCACAAGGGCCCAGCGCCGGGCCGTGGCGGAGATTACCGCCGATCTGGCCGGTCCCCATCCCATGCACCGCCTATTGCAGGGTGACGTGGGGGCGGGCAAGACCGTGGTCGCTTTGGCTGCCTTGCTGGGTGCGGTGGAGGGTGGTTACCAGGGCGCCTTGATGGCGCCCACCGAGGTCTTGGCCGAGCAGCACTTTTTCGGCATTCGCCACCTGGTGGCGGGCAGGTCCGTGCCTGATCCTGCCACCCTGAGTGGACAACGTCCCCTCACGGTTGACCTCCTGGCCAACCGGCGTACGGCCAAGGAACGCAGGCAGTTGTTGGCCGACCTGGAGGGGGGGAGAATCGATATCCTCATCGGCACCCATGCCCTGCTCAGCGACCCCGTCACCTTTGCCGCCCTGGGGGTGGTGGTCATCGACGAACAGCACCGTTTCGGGGTGGAGCAAAGGGCCGTGCTGCGGGCCAAGGGGGAGTCGGACCCCGACGTCCTGGTCATGACGGCCACCCCCATCCCCCGCACCGCGGCGATGACGGTTTTCGGCGATCTCGATGTCACCATCTTGGATGAACTGCCCCCCGGGCGCACCCCGGTGGCCACGCAGTGGTGCCGCAATGAAGCGGACATGGCGCTGGCCTGGGAGCGAATCCGCACCGAAGTCGACGAAGGTCGCCAGGCTTACGTGGTCTGCCCCCTGGTGGACGAGTCGGAGAAGATCCAAGCCCGCTCGGCCACGGCCGAGTTCGAGCGCCTGGGCGCCGAGGAATTGTCGGGCCTACGACTCGGCCTGCTCCACGGCCAGATGTCCTCGGGGGACAAGGAGGAAGCCATGGACCTCTTCCGGTCCGGACAGATCGACGTATTGGTTGCTACCACGGTGGTCGAGGTCGGGGTAGATGTTGTCAATGCCACCGTGATGGTGATCGAGGACGCCGATCGATTCGGCATGGCGCAGCTCCACCAATTGCGGGGGCGTGTCGGTCGAGGTGACGCCGCCTCGTGGTGCTTCTTGATGGGTGACGCCTCCACCGATGAGGGCAAGGCCCGCCTTGTCGCGATGGAAGCTACCTCCGACGGCTTTGAGCTGGCCGAGAAAGATCTTGAGCTGCGGGGTGAGGGAACGATCCTCGGCGCCAGGCAGAAGGGGCGCAACGACCTGAAGCTGGCCTCACTTCGAAGCGATCGGGATCTGGTAGTCCTGGCCCGCCAGGTAGCCTTCGAGCTGGTCGAAGCCGACCCCGATCTGGCTCACCTCCAAGTGCTGGCCGACGAGATCAAGGACGTCATCGACCCTGAAGAGGGCGCCTTTCTATTCAAGAGTTGACCTCACGCGACCCTCGGGGTGGCTTCAGTGGGCGACCCTCGGGGTGGCTTCAGGAGCTGGCGCTACTTGGTCCCGAGCCGAAGGCCTGGCGAAGGGCCGAGCATGCCTCATCCACGGCCCGACCGGCGGCGTCGAAGAGGGCGCCACTGGTGAAGAACGCGTGGATCATGCCGTCGTAACGACTCACCGTTACCTCCACCCCGGCCTGAGCGAGCTTTTCCCCGTATGCCTCGCCCTCGTCGCGCAATGGGTCGAACTCGGCGGTGATGATCAGGGCGGGGGCCAGGCCGGACAGATCCTCGACCTGGAGGGGCGAAAGGTCCGGATGGGTCGAATCCACCGCGGCCGGGACGTACTGCTCCCAGAACCACTCCATAGTTTCCTCGGTCAGGAAGTAACCCTCCCCGTTTTCCTTGATGGAGGGAAACGACCTGGTGCCGTCCGTGGCCGGGTATACCAATAGCTGGAAGGCCAATGGGGGTCTGCCCAGGTCCCGGGCGCGTCGGGCCATCACGGCGGCCAGATTGCCCCCGGCCGAATCGCCGGCCACCGCCAGGCGGGCGGGATCACCCCCCAGCTCCAGCGCATTTTCTGACGCCCAGACCAAGGCGGACCAGCAGTCATCGGGACCGGCGGGAAACGGGTACTCGGGGGCCAGCCGGTACCCGACGCTCAGCACCAGGACCCCGGAGCCGGCGGCGATCTGGCGGCACACGGTGTCGTGCTCGGCCACACTGCCGATGGTCCAGCCTCCCCCGTGGTACCACAGGACAACGGGCAGGCCGCCGCCGCCCTTCGGGACCGGGGAGTAGATCCGGGCCGGAATGTCACCGGCGGTGCCGGGGATGGTCAGGTCCTCGACCCGGTCCAGGTCGGGGCCCGGACCGGCGAGCGACGCGAAGATGACCATGGCCTCCCGCAGCTGGTCCACGCCGGTCTCGCGGGGTGATGGCGCTCCGACGGCGGCGATCTGATCCAACAGGACTTTGGCTTGGGGGTCAAGTGGCACGATGGTTCCCTTCTGATCCTTGGTTGTAGTAGTCCTCACCCACCACCACGTCCCAGCGGTCGTTGCAGTCCGAACAGCGATAGGCGACCGAGTCGCCCGGTTCGGGGAGGTCGTCAGGCCTGATGTGGGTGAGGAGGTGGCACACCCCGCCGCAGTCGACGCAGGTGATGGTTTCCTCGGGCATGACCATGGGGGGCGATTCTACGATGACCGCGGTCATCGCAGTGGTCGTTGGCCGGGTCGATCACCGGGTCGATCGCCGGGTACGCTCGGACTCATGCGGGTAGTTGGGGGATCGGCCCGGGGTCGTAAGCTGATCGCGCCGGCCGGCGGAGCCATCCGTCCCACCTCGGACCGGGTCCGAGAGGCAGTGTTCAATATGCTGGCCAGCCGAGGAGCACCGCAGGGCCAGGTGGTGCTCGACCTGTTCTCGGGTAGCGGGGCTATGGGCATCGAGGCTCTGTCCCGAGGGGCCAGTCAGGTTTTCCTGGTTGATAGCGACCCCCAGGCGGTGCAGACGATCCGGGCCAATTTGGCCTCCACCGGCCTTGTCCCCCTGGATCTGCCTTCCGGTGGTTCAGCCTTGGCCCAACCGGTCCCCCAAAGGGCGTTTGCCTCCCCTCGGCCCTTCGAAGTCGGTGCACAAGTGGTTCTGGCCGAAGCGGTGTCGTGGGTCACTCGCTCCCCGCTGGCGGCCGGCGCCGACCTGGTCATGTGCGATCCCCCATACAGCTTCGTCGACTGGGACCTTCTCTTGGCTCCGCTGAGCGCCCCGCTGGTGGTGGTCGAGTCTGATCGGGCTGTCACTGCGCCGCTGAGCTGGGAAGTTCTCGTTCAGCGGCATTACGGAACTACGGTGGTGACACTCTTTTCAACCGCGCCCCCGATCTCGACGAAAGGCGGATGGTGAGGATCGCACTCTTCCCGGGTTCCTTCGACCCGTTCCATAACGGCCATCTCGAGGTAGTCGAGCGTGCGGCCAAGCTGTTCGACGAAGTTGTGGTCGCGGCCATGCGCAACCCGCAAAAGGGCGAACCACTCTTCAGCCTCGATGAGCGGCGAGAGATGCTGGAGGAGTGCCTGGCCCACCTTCCCGCGGTGAGGATCGTGTCTTTGGCTACCCTGGTGGTGGATCTGGCGGCCGAACTGGGGGCCACAGCAATTGTCAAGGGACTTAGGGCCATTTCGGATTTTGAGAACGAGCTTCAAATGGCTCAGATGAACCATCGGCTTTCCGGCATCGACACCCTCTTCATCCCAACTACCTCCTCCCACTCCTTCGTGGCCTCCAAGCTGTTGCGCGAGGTGGCCCGTTTCGGGGGCGATGTGAGCGGGATGGTGCCCACCCCCGTAGCCAAGCGGTTGAGCGAACGGTTCGGCCGTTGACCATCCACGAGCCGACCGAGCAACCCGACTCAGAGGCCTTGATGCGCCGGGTGGTCGACATCATCGACAACGCCAAGTCGATGCCCCTGTCGGCCTCGGTTCTGATCAGCAAGGACGAGGTGGTCGAGTTGCTGGAGGACGCCATCGAACGTCTTCCCGACGACCTGCGCCAGGCCCGCTGGATGCTGCGCGAACGTGAGGAATTCTTGGCCAAGACACGTCGGGAGGCCGATGGCATCTTGGAGTCGGCCCGGGTTCGGGCCGAGCGAATGGTTCAACGCACCGAGATCGTTCGCCAGGCCCAGAACTCGGCGGCGGCTACGGTTGAGGAGGCCAGAGCCGAGGGGCGACGCCTCCAGCACGAAGCCGAGGACTTCTGCGACCAGAAGCTGGCGGCATTCGAAATCGCCTTGGAGCGCACCATGCGTTCGGTCCAGGCCGGTCGAATCAAGCTCAGCTCCACGCCTGCCATGGTGGACTCTGAGGGCTTGGGAGTGGGACTGCCGGGGACAACGGCCGGTCCGGGCCTGTCGTCATCACCCGTCGCGGAAGACGACGCCTTTTTCGACCAGGACCAATTGGAGCCCTAGGAGTCCTCGTTGGCCTCCCATCCGTTCACCGTCGATGTCCTCAAATTGCGCCGCAATCCGGGCACGTGGGTTGACGTTCGCCGCGAGGGCCCCCTCGGTGGCCTGGCTATTTCCTCGGCCCAGGTGCCCGAGCCGGGAGAGGTTGTCGTGGACGTTCGCTTGGAGTCGGTTCACGGCGCCATCTTGGCTCGGGGCCGGGTCGAAGCATCGTGGACCGGCGATTGTCGTCGTTGCCTGGCCCCCGCCGGTGGCCATATGGTCATCGGGATCCAAGAGCTCTACGAACCCGGAGGCGACCCCGAACTCAGCTATGCCCTGACCGGGGACCACATCGACCTGGCGCCTATGGCCCGGGACGCCATCCTGTTGGAATTGCCCATCGCCCCGGTTTGTGACCAGAATTGCGCTGGCCTTTGCCCAGTGTGCGGCGCCGATCGCAACCAGTCGGACTGTCGGTGCGGAACCGATTTTCCCGATCCCAGGTGGTCGGTCCTGGATGAGCTCCGGGACAGGACCTGAAGGGCGAGAGGACCACCGCCAATAGCATTAGTCTGTTTGATCCGACAGCTTGTCCCATCCGACCGGCCTGAGGCCCAGCCAGTGGCCCCAGATGCCCAGCCAGTGGCCCCAGATGCCCAGGGCCCCCGAAACGAGAGACGACACCATCATGGCCGTACCCAAGAAAAAGACTTCCAAGGCTAAGAGCCGGAGTCGGCGCGCCTCGGCCTGGACCCTTTCGGAGCCGGCCCGCAGCTTGTGCCCCCAGTGCCGCCACACCAAGGTTCCCCATGTCGTATGCGGGAATTGCGGCTGGTACGCCGGCCGCCAAGCCATCGAAGTCGACTGATTCCTCCCCGGTCGGTTATCAAGGCCAGCGAGTCGGCGTGCTGCCGGTAGCCCTGGACGCCATGGGTGGCGACAAGGCCCCAGCCGAGATAGTGGCCGGGGCCCGCCAGGCGGTCGAGGCCGGTTATGGCGTGGTTCTTGTTGGTCGGTCGGACGAGATGGGCGATGTCGAGGGCCTGGAGGTCATCGAGGCCAGCGAGGTCATCGCCATGGACGAGGACGCCGCTCAGGCGGCCCGGCGCAAGAAGGACTCGTCCCTGGTGCGTGCCGCCGAGGCCGTGCGCGACGGGCGGGCTTGCGCCATGATCTCGGCCGGCAACACCGGGGCGGCCATGGCGTGTGCCTTGTTCCGCCTCGGGCGACTCCCGGGAGTGGCCCGACCGGCCATCGCCACCCCTATTCCGGTCCCGGGCGCCACGCCGACGGTGATGCTCGACGCCGGGGCCAATGCCGATTGCCAGCCCGAGTGGCTGGTTCAGTTCGCCCAGATGGGCTCGGTCTATTCCCACCAGCGCTACGGGATCGAAATGCCCCGGGTCGGCCTGTTGTCCATCGGGGAGGAGCCCACCAAGGGCAGTTCCTTGGTTAAGGACGTTCACAAGCTGCTGGCCGCAGGGGTTGGCGTCAACTTCATCGGCAACGTAGAGGGTCGGGACATACTGTCGGACGACGTAGATGTGGTGGTCACCGACGGCTTCACCGGCAACGTGGCCCTCAAGGCCATGGAAGGCGCCCTCAAGTTCTTCATGGGGACCTTGGCCGGGGTGTTCTCCTCCAGTGCCCAGGCCGAGGAGGCCTCGGCTGCACTGATGCCCGCCCTCATCCCCCTGGCCGAGGAATTGGACCCGGAATCAACCGGGGGCGCCCTGTTGTTGGGGGTCAAGGGAGTTTGCATCATCAGCCACGGGTCCTCCTCTGCCCGGGCCGTCGTCAACGCCGTGCGAGTGGCCCACGACATGACCCGCTCGGATCTGATCGGCCACCTGGCCGAGGCGGTGGCCAAGTGAACCCCAGGTGGGACACGGCGATCGGGGCCTGACCGGCTGCAATCGACCGGCCGGGGTGGGATCGGAACGGGTGGTACGAGGCCGCTGGGTCGGACCGGCTGGTCCAAGAGCTATGATCCCGAGACACAGTCGAATCCAGGAGCTATTTTGCCAGCTGAAACCCATGTGGAGAAGGGCCCGATGGATCGTGCGGCCGTTCTCGAGCTCATACGAGAGCAACTCGGTGACATCCTTGAGATCGACCCCACCGGAATATCCGAGGGCTCGTCGTTTTCCGATGACCTCAACGCCGATTCTCTGGCCCTGATCGAATTGGTAGAGGGTCTCGAAGAGGAGTTGGGCGAGCGGTCCGTGGGTTTCCGGATCGATGATGAGGATCTCGAGGACCTCCGAACGGTGCGCGATGCCGTCGATTACGTCCTGGCCAAGCTCGAAGCTTCCTCCTAGGTCGAGCCGACCGTCCTGGCTGCGCCCGCCGACCTCCGTAGCGATCAGATCCTGGCCCTGGCTGAGCGCCTGGGCCATTGTTTCGCCACGCCCGAGCTCCTCACCCGGGCCCTGGCCCACCGGTCCTGGTGCGCCGAGTGCCCGGGCCAGGATTCCAACGAGCGACTTGAGTTCCTCGGCGACGCCGTCCTCGGCCTGGTGGTCACCGATTACATCTTCAACACCTATCCCAACCTGGCCGAGGGGGAGTTGGCCAAGCTTCGTGCCTCGGTGGTCAATGCCTCGGTCCTGGCCGAGGTCGGTTCATCGTTGGACCTGGGTTCGGCTGTTCTGCTGGGGCGCGGCGAAGATTCTTCCGGGGGACGGGAAAAGCCCTCGATCCTGGCTGACGCCGTTGAGGCGCTCATAGGGGCCGTGTACCTCGACGGAGGCTGGCCGGCGGCAGCCCAGCTGGTCATGGCCTTCGTCGGCGACCTCATCACCGAGGCGGCATCGGGACCGGGAGGCCAGGATTACAAGACCCGCCTGCAGGAACTGTTGGCCCGTCTCGGTGAAGACCAGCCCCTCTACGAGATCCGTGACGAGGGCCCCGATCACGCCAAACGGTTCTTCGCCTCGGTGTCGGTTGGTGGCCACCGGTTGGGTCGGGGCGAGGGGCGGTCCAAGAAGCAGGCCGAACAGGCCGCCGCCCGAGAGGCCTGGTCGCTGACCAACCGAGTCGAGGATTCGTCGGATCCCGTCTCGGTCTTGAGGGATCATCCGACGGGAAACACCTATTCCGAGGGGAACCCTGATGCCTGAGCTGCCCGAGGTGGAGACGATCCGCCGCGACCTTGAAAAGCTGGCGCTCGGCAAGCGGGTCAAGGCTGTCGAAGTTATTGGCGCCCGTTCCGTGCGTCGCCACCGCGACCCTGGCGACTTCGTGAGCCGTCTCGAGGGCCACAAGATCACTTCGGTGTCCCGGAGGGGAAAGTACATAGTGGTCGGCCTGGACGGCGACGACGTACTGGTGATCCACCTGGGCATGAGCGGGCAGATCCTTCGGGCCAAGGGTCCCAAGGAGGCCATGGCGAAGCACACCCACGTGTGCATCACCTTCACCCAGGGCGGCCAAGTCCGGTTCATCGATCCCCGGACCTTCGGTGAGATGTTCGTAGCCGGGGCAGCGGGCCTGGAGGAAAGCATTCCCGAGCTGGCCCACCTGGGATTCGACCCCGTCGATGACGTCATGAGTTGGACCACGTTTGGCGAGAAGCTCCTGGCCCGCCGGGCCAAGCTCAAGACGCTTCTGATGGACCAGCGATTCGTGGCCGGGATCGGGAACATATACGCCGACGAGGTCCTCTTTGCCGCCGGGTTGCGCTACGACCGCAGCTCGGAGACTCTTTCGTCCCAGGAGATCCGCCGCCTTTACCGCTCGATGGTCGAGACGCTCCAGGACGCCATCAAGCACCGGGGCTCATCGCTGGGCGACGAACAGTACCGTGACCTGGCCGGGTCTTTGGGCTCCTATCAAAAGGAGCACAAAGTATACAACCAGGAGGGTAAAGCCTGCCGACGGTGCCGGAGCAAGGTGGTTCGGGTCAAGACTAACGGCCGGTCGACCTACTTGTGCCCCCAGTGCCAGGTATAGCCCGGCTAGTTTGAGGCGGCAGTGTTCCTGAAGTCGCTCACCATGAAGGGCTTCAAGTCCTTCGCCGAGACCACCACCTTGGAGTTCGAGCCGGGGGTGACCGTGGTCGTGGGGCCGAACGGGAGCGGCAAGTCCAACGTGGTGGACGCCGTGGCCTGGGTACTGGGGGCCCAGGGTCCCCGCACCCTGCGGTCCACCAAGATGGATGACGTGATCTTTGCCGGTACGGGCAAGCGTCCGGCGCTCGGGCGGGCCGAAGTTTCTCTGACCATCGACAACACCTCGGGGCTCCTGGCTGTTGACTTGAACGAGGTCAGCCTGACTCGAACCCTGTTCCGCTCGGGAGAAAGCGAATACGCCATCAACGGCGCACCGTGCCGTTTGTTGGACGTCCAAGAGATGCTGTCGGATTCCGGAGTGGGACGCCAGCAGCACGTGATCGTCAGCCAGGGCCAGCTCGACGGAATTCTGAACGCCCGCCCCGAGGATCGCCGCCTGCTGATCGAAGAGGCAGCGGGCGTCTTGAAGTATCGACGGCGTCGGGAGAAGGCCGAGCGGCGGTTGGACTCGACGGAGAACAACCTTGTTCGCCTGGGCGATCTGTTGCGCGAGGTCCGCAGGCAGATCCGACCTCTCGAACGCCAGGCCGACGCTGTCCGCCGCCACGACGGGCTGGCCCGCGAGCTGCATGGCCTGCGTTTGCACCTGGCCGGGCGGGAGCTGGTTGTCCTGACCCGCCGGCGACAGGCGAACACCGACGCCACCGTCTCGCTGGCCCATCGCTCCGACGACCTGTCGGAGGCCCTGGCCGACTTCGATCAGCGGATAGTCGAATCCGAGGCCGAGCTCTCCGGCACCCACGATGACGGGGTGACCATGACGCTCGGGCGCCTGTCGAGCCTGGCCGAAAGAGGGCGTGGCGTGGCCGAGGTGCTGGCCGAGCGGCGTCGTTCACTGGTGGCCATGTCGGGTACCTCGGTGGACGACGATCTCATCTCAGCCCTGGAAGCGGAGTCGGCCAAGCTGGCGACGGGGATTGAGGCCACCGAGGCACAGGCCAGGGGCCTCTTGGGCCGGGCGCAGGAACTGGAACGGGCCGAGGCTGCACTGGAGGCAGACCAGGGCGGTGTCAACGATGCCCTGGAGGATTTCGTCGGGCCGGCAGGCGACGCAATGCCTGAGGGAGGACCCGGGCGTCCCGATGTGGTACAGGTGCGGACCGAGGTGGCCGGGTTGATCCAGAGCTTGGCCCGGGATGAGGCCGTTGCCCAACGACTCTCTGCCCGCAACGTGGAGATGACCAAGCGTTACGCCGCCGCGGTGCAAGGAGCTTTGGCTGCGGGTGAGGAAGTGGCCGCAGCCGAGGAGAGCCACATCGAGCTGTCGGCCCGGGCCGACCAGGACCGGGATCACTTGGATCAGGCCCGGTCCAAGGCCGACACTGCGCGGGCTCAATTGCGCATGGCCGAGGCCGATTCACACCGCTGGGAGGCCAGAGCCGAAGCTCTGGCTCTGGCCCTGGATCAAGCACGCCACCGGGCGGGCGTAGCGAGCCTGGTTGGCGTGGCGGAGGTGATGGGCACCCTGGCCGAGCTAGTGGTGGTCGACGATGGCTTCGAGGCCGCCTTTGAGGCAGCCATCGGGGAGTCGGCCGGTGCGGTGGTCCTGCCCGATCGGGAGGCGGCCCGTCTGGCCCTGGCCCACCTGGCCTCGAGTCGAGAGCCCGGCTCGATCCTGGCCGTCGACGCGGGAACTCCTGATCCCGGGTCGGGCGGAGCCGCTTCGGGCTCCGACCTCGGCTCAAACGCCTCAGGTCATGATGTCGAAGTCGGACCCGACGCCGAGCCGGTGCGAGCGCATGTGCGGTCCGTTCATCCGGGCGTGGATGGAATACTCGATCGGATCTTGTCCCGGGCGGTCGTGGTGAGCGGGGGGTGGGCCGAGGCCGTGGATGCCCACCTGAGCCGACCCTGGCTGGTCGTAGTGACCAAGGCCGGCGACCGCATCTCTACTTGGTCGTGGCGAATCGGTGGACCCGGCGTCGGTGCCACCGGGGCGGCATTGGAAGAGGCCCGCAATGCCATTGCGGGCGCTCGCACGATCGTCGAGGAGGCTTCGAGGAGATCGGGGGAGGCGGACGCAGAGGTAGACCGGTTGGCCGCATCGGTCGCAGACGCAACCCAGCTCCTGGTGCGAGGCCAGGCCCGTATTCAAGCGGCTTCGTTTGCTCTCCAGCGCCACGAGCCGGAAAGCAGCGAGTACGCCGACCAGCTCGGACAGGTCCAGGCCGAGCAAGGCGAACTGGCCGAGACCTTGCACCGGGACACCTCCAAACTGCATGAACTCAAGGAGATCCTGCCCGATCTCGAGGCACACGAGGCCCAGGTGATAGAGCGCCGGGCCCAGGCCCGGGATGCCCGCCAGCGGCTGGCCGAACGGGCCCGAGCGGTGGCCGATCTGCGTCGCGAATTCGAGGTAAATGCGGCCGGTCTCGAGGAGCGCAGGGCCATATTGGCCAAACGCCGGGACGAGGTCGAAGAGCAACTGGACCGGAACCGCAGCCGGCGGGACCAGGCCTCGGTCCGTCGCCTCGATCTCGAGCACTCGATCTCGGTGGTGAGCGCTCTGAGCACATGGCTGGCGAGCCGGATGGCGGTCGTGGATTCCTCCCTGGCCCGGGTGGGCGAGCAACGACGAACCCACGCCGAGCGCTCTGAGCGCCTTACCGCCCAGCTGGACCAGCTCCGAGCGGCCCGGGCCGACACCGAGCGCCAACTATTGGGGGTGCGACAGGCCGTGCAGCGGGGCGAGATCGAGGAAGCCGAGACCAGGGTGAGATACGAGGCCGCGGTGGAGGCACTGCGGCGCGACCTGGATTGCGAGCCGGCCTCGGCCATGGATGCCCCGGTTCCCGAACTGCCCCCCGGGCAAACCGTCGCCGCCCGGGCCAGGGATCTTGAGCGCGAGCTGCGCCTGATGGGTCCGATCAATCCCCTGGCCCTGGAGGAACTCGAGGCGCTGGAGGATCGACACAAATTCCTGGAGGCCCAGCTGGAGGACGTGCGCAGCTCGCGCCGGGAGCTTTTCAAGGTGATCAAGGCGATCGATGCCGAGATCGTGGATGTCTTCGTCGCCGCCTACGCCGATGTGGCTGACAACTTCTCGAAATTGTTCACCACCCTGTTTCCCGGCGGGACCGGTCGCTTGAGCCTCACCGAACCGGACAGCCTGTTGACCACCGGCATCGAAGTGGACGCCCGGCCCGCGGGCAAGAACGTGCGTAAGCTCTCCTTGCTTTCCGGAGGGGAGCGCTCGCTGGTGGCCATGGCCTTCCTGTTCGCCGTGTTCCGCAGCCGGCCGGCGCCGTTCTACCTGATGGACGAAGTGGAGGCGGCACTCGACGACGTCAACCTGCACCGCTTTTTGGATCTGATCGACGAGTTCCGGGCCGAGGCCCAGTTGGTCATCGTCAGCCACCAGAAGCGCACGATGGAAGCGGCCGACTCGCTGCTCGGGGTGAGCATGCAAGCCGGCCAGTCGTCCAAGGTGGTGAGCGAGCGCCTCAGGGCCCGCGCCTAATCTGGCTGGTCCATGCCCCTTTTTCTGATTGTCATTGTGGTGGTCCTGGCTGTTGCCGTGATCGGCGGGACCGCCTTCATCTCCCTCGGGGGCCGCCGCCGCTCCCCTCCAGACGCAGCCTGGCCTGGGGTCGAACCGCCAGTGCCGCCTGCCCCCAAGGTTTCCCCGGCTGCCGAGGCGCCAACCGAACCAGACCTGCCGGCTGACCTCGAACAACTGCCGATTCCCATGGCAAATCGCCTGGGTCGAGCCCGCAGCCTCGTGTCGGGCTACTTCGCCGCAGTGCGGGCCCGTTCTGGTATTGACGCCGCCAGCTGGGAGGAGCTGGAGGAGGCGCTGATCAGAGCGGATGTGGGCATCACCACGACCACCGCCATGCTCGACGTCCTGCGTGCCAAAGTCGACTCGGGCCTAATAGCCTCGCCGGAGGCCCTGCTCCAGGGGCTCAAAGCCGAAATGGTGAGCGCCTTGGCAGCGCACGATCGGACCCTCAACTTCGCCGACGGGGTCACGAACGTGTGGCTGTTCGTCGGGGTCAACGGAGTGGGCAAGACGACGACCATTGGCAAGGTGGGATTGAGCCAGATGGGCCAGGGCCACAGCGTGGTCATGGCCGCAGGCGACACCTTCAGGGCCGCGGCCGGCGAACAGCTCGAGTTGTGGGCTGAACGCGCCGGCGCCGAACTGGTCCGCGGTTCGGAGGGTGCTGACCCCTCGTCGGTCATCTTCAACGCCATCGAAAAGGCTGTGGCCCAGAAGACCGATCTGGTCCTGGCCGACACGGCAGGACGTCTTCACACCAAAACAAATCTGATGGAGGAACTGCGCAAGGTCCGCCGGGTAGCCGAGCGGCCGCCCGCCCGGCTGACCGAGGTCTTGTTGGTGATCGATGCCACCACCGGTCAGAACGGTCTGGTCCAGGCTCGCCAGTTCACCGAAGCGGCGGGAGTGACCGGTGTCGTGCTCACCAAGCTCGACGGCACGGCCAAGGGCGGGATCGCCCTAACCATCCAGACCGAACTCGGCCTGCCACTAAAGCTTGTGGGCCTGGGCGAGGGAGCTGGCGACCTCATGGCCTTCGACCCCGAGGAGTTCGTGGAGGCCATCTTCGTATAGCCTTGTAGGCCGCATGTTCGAATCACTCAGCGAGCGTTTTGATGGGATCTTCACGCGCCTGAGGGGCCGAGGCCGCCTGGGTGACGCCGAGGTCGACGCCGTCCTGGCCGAGATTCGGGTGGCCCTGCTCGAAGCCGACGTCGAGCTTGGCGTGGTGCGGGGCATGATCGAACGCATCAGGGTCGGCTGCGTGGGCACCGACCTGTCCAAGAGTCTTTCCCCCGCTCAACAGGTCATCAAGATCGTCAATGATGAGCTGACGAACAGTCTGGGTGGCGAGGCCCTGCGAATCACTTACGCCTCCAAGCCCCCCACGGTGGTTCTGCTCGCCGGTCTGCAGGGATCGGGCAAGACCACCGCCGCGGCCAAGTTGGGCCGTTGGTTCAAGGGTCAGGGCCGCAACCCCCTGCTGGTGGGTGCCGACCTCCAGCGGCCGGCGGCGGTGGAGCAGCTACGCGTTCTGGGCCAAAACGCCGGTATCCGCGTATTCTCCGAGCCCACCGACCCAGTGGCGGTGGCGGTGGCGGGCCTGGCCGAGGCCAGGCGCCAGGGTCGAGATGTTCTAATTGTGGATACCGCCGGGCGTCTGAGCATTGATGTCGAGCTAATGGACGAGGTCCGGCGGATATCGCGGGCCATAGAACCCGACTACACCTTCTTGGTCATCGATGCCATGACCGGTCAGGACGCGGTAACCACGGCGTCGGCCTTCCACACCACCCTCGAACTCGACGGCGTCATATTGTCCAAGCTCGACGGCGACGCCAGGGGCGGGGCCGCCCTCAGCGTCAAGGAGGTGGTGGGGCGACCCATTGCCTTTGCCTCGACCGGCGAAAAGCTCGATGACTTCGATGCCTTCTATCCCGACCGCATGGCAGGGCGCATCCTGGGTATGGGGGATGTGCTCACCCTCATCGAGACGGCGCAGAAGACATTCGATGAGCAGGCCGCGCTCGAGGCCGCGGGCAAGATGTCGGAGGGCCGCTTCGGGTTGGACGACTTTCTCGAACAGCTTCAACAGGTCAAGAAGATGGGTCCATTGAAGGGGATCCTGGGCATGATGCCCGGCCTGCCCAAAGAGATCAAGAATGCCGACATCGACGACGGTGAGATCTCCCGCATCGAGGCCATCATTCGGTCCATGACTCCGGGGGAACGAGCCGATCCCGACATGGTCAACGGCGCCAGGAGGCTACGCATCGCCAAGGGGAGCGGTACTTCGACTTCAGCCGTCAACAACCTGCTCAAGCAATTTAAGGAGATGCGCAAGATGATGCGCGGCATGGGCGCAGGCCTCGGTCTGGGAGGCCGGGGTAAGGTCAAGGGTGGGAAAAAGGGCGCCAAGAAGCCCAGCCCGGCTCCGGGCCGGCCAACAGGGATCGGCGCCTCACCTCCGACGCTGGCCGACTTGAAGGCCCTTCGTTCGTTCAACGCTCTCGATTAGGTAATCTCAATCAACAAGAAAAGGAAGTCAACGTGGCCGTAAAGCTCCGCCTGGTGCGGGTGGGAAAAAAGAAGCAGCCGACTTATCGCCTGGTGGCGGCCGATGCCCGGTCACCCCGCAACGGGCGGTTCATCGAGATCCTGGGCACCTATGCCCCTCGGGACGATCCGTCCACGGTGAAGGTGGACAACGACAAGGCCGTCAAATGGCTCAGCCAGGGCGCCCAGCCCACTGAGACGGTTGAGAAGCTGCTCAAGATCTCGGGGGCGTGGGACCAGTTCAAGGCCGCACCGGTCAAGTGAGCGGGGCCGATGTCTCCGCCGATGATGCTTCGGCCGACGATTTTGTGGACGACATAGACGAGAACGACATCAACCGCGTCAGGGGGGCACAGCCCCGAGCTGTGCTGGATTACCTGGCCAGGTCCATCGTGGACGATCCCGATGCGGTGGAGATCGAAGTCAGCGAGGATCGGTCCGGAGTCAACCTTCGTCTCCATGTAGCCCCCGAGGACATGGGCAAGGTGATCGGGCGCAGAGGCCGTGTAGCCCAGGCCGTGCGCACGGTGGTGCGTGCCGCCGCGGCACGCGAGGGCATCGATGCCAGGGTCGACATCGTCGACTGAACCCAACCGGGTCGGTCAGGACCAGGCCGGCCCTGGCCGATCGTGGTGGGCAAAGATCAATGGGACGACAGTCCCCCAGATCTTGTCGACCAACCCATTTCACGGCGAGATCCTGAGATGACCATGCCACGGCTGCTTGATGTGGGGTGGATCGTCAAACCTCACGGTCTGCGCGGTGACGTCGTGGTCCACTTGGTGACCAACCGCAACGAACGCTTGGCCCAAGGCATGACCCTGGAAGTGGCCCAAGCCTCACCCGGACCAGGTGCCGCCGGGCCAGGCGCCGCCGGGCCAAGCGCCGCCGGGCCAGGCGCCGCCGGGCCAGCGGACGGCCCCGGAGGCTCCAGTAAAGGGGTTGGTCCCCGGCCGACCCAGCTGGTGGTAGCCCGGTCCCGCCCCCACCAGCAACGCTGGATCGTGTCGTTTAGCGGGGTGGACACCATCGAGGCGGCGCAGGTCCTTCGCGGTTCGATCCTTCGGGCCCCTGCCCTGGAGGATCCCGACGTTCTGTGGGTCCATGACATGGTGGATGCTGAGGTGTTCGACGACGGGGGACAGCGCCTGGGCCGGGTAGAGGCGGTCCAGTCCAATCCGGCCAGTGACCTGCTCGTCCTGGACAACGGGGGCTTGATCCCCCTGGTCTTTGTGCTCGATCGCCAGCCGGGGCGCTTGGTGGTCAAGGTTCCCGAGGGACTCCTGGACTGAGGTAAGGCTGCGTGCGAATCGACATATTCTCCATCTTTCCGGGCCTGGTGCAGGATTTCTGCCGGGAGAGCCTCATCGGTCGGGCCGGCCGCCATGGGCTGGTCGACATCAGGGTTCACGATCTGCGGTCCGGAGCCCATGATCCCCGGCGCAGCGTGGACGATGCCCCTTTCGGCGGGGGGGCGGGTATGGTGCTGGCTCCGGGACCCATATTCGAGGTGGTGGAGAGGGTTCAAGCGGAGCGCCCTTTGTACCTGCTGGGTCCCGGTGGCCGGCGTTTCGATCATGACGTTGCAGCCGAGATGGCCAGGGGAGGGTTCTCCCTGCTGTGTGGACGCTACGAGGGAGTCGATCAAAGAGTGGTGGATCATTTGGTCGATGACGAGTTGTCCGTGGGTGACTACGTCCTGTCCGGCGGGGAAGCGGCTGCCCTGGTGGTGGTGGAAGCAGTATGCCGGCTGGTCCCAGGGGTCATGGGCAACGACGCGTCGGCCGCCGATGAGAGCTTCACCGACGGATTGCTCGAATATCCCCAGTACACCCGCCCGGCCACCTTCAGGGAATGGACCGTTCCCGATGTCCTCACCTCGGGCGATCACCAGAAAGTTGCATCGTGGCGACGGGCCGCGGCCCTGGCTCGGACCCTGGCCCAGCGCCCCGACCTGATCGAGGCCCGGGGTGGCCTAAGTTCCGACGAAGTGCACCTCATGGCCGATCACGGCTATCCTACGGTGTCCCCTGGCAGCTCCGAGGAGTAGCACGCGCCATGAATCCCACTGACATGATTGACCAGCAAAGTCTGCGAGACGACGTTCCTCAGTTCGCGCCGGGTGACACCCTCAAGGTGCATGTCCGCGTCGTGGAGGGCACCCGGGAAAGGGTCCAGGTATTCCAGGGAGCGGTGATCCGCCGCCAGGGGTCGGGCGTCAGGGAAACCTTCACCGTGCGCAAGGTTTCCTTCGGCGTGGGTGTGGAGCGCACCTTCCCCGTCCATTCCCCCGTCATCGCCCGAATCGAGCCGGTCTCGCTCGGCGATGTGCGCCGGGCCAAGCTGTACTACCTGAGGGATCGGGTGGGCAAGGCAGCCAAGATCAAAGAGAAGCGGACTGCCCGCTGACCCGATTCTCCTGCCTGCCCCGTCGCGGCGGCATTACTGTGATCCAATGAGCAGGGTTCGGTCAGTGCCACAGGCAGCGGTCCCAGAGGCGTGAGCGCCGAGGATCTGGAGCGCTACGAAACCGAGATAGAGCTGGCGCTCTACCAGGAATACCGGGCCGTATTGCCCATGTTCCGCTATGTGGTCGAGACCGAGAGGCGGTTTTATCTGACCAACGAGGTGACCATGTCGCCCCGGGTTCAGGGATCGGAGACGTATTTTGACGTGGAGATGCGCGACGCCTGGGTGTGGGACATGTACCGTCCCGCTCGGTTCGTATCCAACGTTCACGTTGTGACTTTTCGTGACGTCAACATCGAAGAACTGCCCGAGAAGGAGATCTGAGTGGAAGCCCGGCCAGGGTTTCGCCAGGTCCTCGGTGCCCAGGGAGAGCAGGCTGCGGCCGATTGGTACGTGACCCAGGGCTACGAGATAGTGGCTCGCAACTGGCGCTGCCGTGACGGTGAGCTCGACCTGATCGTGCGCCAGGGCCGGTCCTACGTGTTCTGCGAGGTCAAGGCACGGTCCAGTGAGGCCTTCGGCCATCCGCTCGAGGCGGTGACCAGGGAAAAGCAGATGCGGGTGCGACGATTGGCAGCCCGCTTTCTGGAGCACGAAGCACCGGTTCACCCCCGCCAGATTCGTTTCGACGTGGCCAGCGTGCTGAGCGGGGTGCTCGACGTGACTCAAGGGGCCTTCTAGTGGAACTTTCAACCGTGGTGGTGGCCGGGGGCCGGGGCCCCCAGGGCCCTGGGGCCGGCGTGAATGTGGCCGTGGAATTATCATCGACGTACCGCATCGGGGGGGACCTGGCCTACGGTCGGGATGGGAATGCCACCTGGAATGCTCTGGAGGAGGTGCTGGGCGCCCTGGAGGGCGGCGACGCAGTGGTGTTCTCTTCGGGCATGGCAGCCATATCCTCGGTTCTGGAGACCCAACCTGTAGGTGCCCGCATCGTTGTCCCATCCGACTCGTACATGGGAACCAGGTTGTTTCTGGACGATCTGGCGTCGAGGGGGCGCCTGACCTGGGTCGCGACCGACCTGACCGACGTAGAAGGCACGTTGCGCAAATGCGTGGGGGCGGCCTTGTTGTGGATGGAGTCCCCGACCAACCCCATGATGGCGGTGGCCGACCTTGCCTGCCTGTGCGCCGGGGCCCGCCAAGCCGGGGCCCTAGCCGTGGTGGACAACACATTTGCCACTCCGCTTCTCCAGCGCCCATTGGACCTCGGGGCTGATGTGGTGGTTCACAGCGTGACCAAGTACCTCTCAGGCCACTCCGACGCCATCATGGGGGTGGCGGTGGCACGCCGTTCGGACCTGGTTGATGCCCTCCGGCGGCGCCGCAGCATGCATGGAGGGATCCCCGGGCCCATGGAGGCCTATCTGGCTCTTCGGGGATTGCGCACCCTGGCGGTGCGTATGGACCGTTCTCAGGCCAACGCCGCCGAATTGGCCCGCCGGTTGGCCGACCATCCCATGGTGGAGGTGGTCCGTTATCCCGGCCTGCCCACCGATCCCGGCCACGACCTGGCTGCTCGCCAGATGAACGGATTTGGGGCCATGCTCTCCTTCGAGGTGGGTGGGGGAGGCGAGGGCGCAGACGCCGTGTGCTCGCGAGTGAAGGTGTGCACGCCCGCCACCAGCCTGGGTGGGGTTGAAACCCTCATCGAGCGGAGGAACCGGTGGGAGGGCGAGGAGAACACCCCGCCCGGCCTGCTCCGCCTCAGCGTGGGCATCGAGGACATCGAGGACCTGTGGAGCGATCTCGACGCCGCTCTCAACGGGTAGCCGTACCCCTCGACCGGCTTCAGTCGGGCTGATTCCCTGCGCTGACGGGCAGGTATATGCGAGAGCCGTCGGCGACGAATTCGGCCGCCTTTTCTTTCATTCCCAATTCGATTGCCTCTTGGGCGTCCACCCCGTGGGATTCGGCGTAGTCCCTGATGTCCTGGCTGATCCGCATTGAGCAGAACTTGGGGCCGCACATGGAGCAGAAGTGGGCCGTCTTGGCAGGCTCGGCCGGGAGGGTCTCGTCGTGGTAGGCGCGGGCTGTTTCGGGATCCATGGCCAGGTCGAACTGGTCCTCCCAGCGGAACTCGAAGCGGGCTTTGGACAGGGCATCGTCCCAGTCCTGAGCCCGAGGGTGGCCTTTGGCCAGGTCGGCGGCGTGGGCGGCGATCTTGTAGGCGATGACCCCCTCCTTCACGTCGGCCCGATTGGGCAGCCCCAGGTGCTCCTTGGGGGTCACGTAGCAAAGCATGGCCGTGCCCAACCACCCGATCATGGCCGCCCCGATGGCCGAGGTGATGTGGTCGTACCCGGGCGCCACGTCGATGGTCAGGGGGCCCAGGGTGTAGAACGGCGCCTCGTGGCACAGCTCCATCTGCTTGTCCACGTTCTCCTTGATCTTGTTCATGGGAACATGGCCCGGTCCTTCCACCATGACTTGAACGTCGTGCTCCCAAGCTTTGGCCGTCAATTCACCGAGCGTCTCGAGTTCGGCAAACTGGGCCTCGTCGTTGGCGTCGGCGATGCAGCCGGGGCGTAATCCGTCACCCAGGGAGAAGGAGACGTCGTAGGCGGCCAAGATCTCGCACAGTTCCTCGAAGTGCGAGTAAAGGAAGTTCTCCTGGTGATGGGCCAGGCACCATGCGGCCATGACCGAACCGCCCCGGCTGACGATGCCGGTGGTTCGTTTGGCGGTAAGGGGCACGTAGGACAGGCGGACCCCGGCGTGGACCGTGAAGTAGTCGACGCCCTGCTCACACTGTTCGATGATGGTGTCGCGGTAGATGTCCCAGGTGAGGTCGGGAGCTGAGCCGTCCACCTTTTCCAGGGCCTGGTAGATGGGCACGGTGCCGACCGGCACGGGCGAGTTGCGGATGATCCATTCCCGTGTGGTGTGGATGTCACGCCCGGTGGAAAGGTCCATGAGAGTGTCGGCGCCCCAGCGGGTGGCCCACGTCAGTTTTTCCACTTCCTCGGAAATCGAGGAGGTGACCGAAGAGTTGCCGATGTTGGCGTTGACCTTGACCAAGAAGTTGCGGCCGATAGCCATGGGCTCGGATTCGGGGTGATTGACATTCGCCGGGATGATTGCCCGGCCCCGGGCCACCTCGTCCCGCACTACTGAGGGGTCGAGACCTTCGCGCACGGCCACGAACTCCATTTCGGCCGTCGTCTCTCCGCGACGGGCATAATGCATTTGAGTTACGCACTTACCCGACAAGGCTCGCAGAGGGGGTCGAGTGGCGCCGCTGAACTCCCGGACAACGCGCCCCACTCCGGCCGAACGGCCGTCATCGCGGGCCTGAGTCGTCCGACCCTGGTACTCCTCAGTATCGGTTCGCTGGGCAATCCAATCCAGGCGTAGCGGAGCCAATCCCACCTCAGGATCCGAACCGGGCCCCCCGGTGTCATACAGGTCGACCGAGGCGTTGGGCACCGGGCCATTGCGGCCCGCTGAGGGTGAAAGGTGCACCCGGGTGACCGGAACCGATATGTCAGAACGGGCGCCGGGATGGCTCCCACTGACATGGACCCGGGACCGGCCTGGACCGCTGCCATCGGCGGGCCGGCCGTCATCAGATCCGGCCTCGGAAATGTCCCCGAAGGGACTCGAACTGGTGGTCATCGAGTCGGACATCTGTGGTGCTCCCTCCGCCGGAATTACCCGGATCAGGTTCAACGGTCGGTGCCCGCAGGCACCCTCTCAGCCCGGTCCGTCCGTGCTCCCGCCTTGTTAGTCTGTCACGTTCATTGCCGTAGCGTCGGACAAGCTTCGGCCCTCGGCGCCCGCCACGGCGGAGAGCCGCTATCCCCGTCCCGGTCTGCGGGAACCCCGGTGTTCCCAGCAAGCCAGGTGCCAGTGGCGGCGCAAGTCGATTGCCTCGCGCGGGACCACGACGAGGTGGCCTATGCCTGGTGCTATTTCGTGATTGCACCCAGGACATAGGTAGGTCTTGGTTGCCTGGTAAGGCGCAAGGCGGTGAACCTCGACGTCAAGTCCGGTAATCGGGTCGATGGCCACGGTGGGAATTATGGTCCCTGGAATGGAAACCCTTATCGTCAAGCGTTCAGCCGGCGTGGTCACCGTGACCCTCAACCGGCCCGAGAAGCGTAATGCCATCAATTCGGTCATGTGGCAGGAGCTGCTGTCCGTTTTCGGCGATGTGGCGATCAATCCCGATGACCGGGTCCTGGTAATGGCCGGGGCAGGAGGAGCGTTCTGTTCGGGCGCCGATCTCACCGATATGGCGGCCGATTCGCGCCATGAGCTGGAGAAGATGCGAGGGGTGGCTGATGTGGCGCTGGCCCTCCACCGCCTGCCCAAGCCCACTATCGCCAAGGTGGGAGGCGTGGCTGCAGGGGCAGGAGCCAACCTGGCCTTCGGCTGCGACCTGATCGTGGCGTCGGACGAGGCCCGATTCTCTGAGATCTTCTCCCTGCGGGGGCTGTCTATCGACTTCGGTGGTTCGTGGCTGCTTCCCCGTCTCATCGGGCTGCACAAGGCCAAGGAACTTGCGTACTTCGCCGAGATCATCTCAGCCGAGGAGGCTCACGTCATGGGACTGGTCAACCGGCTGGTTCCTTCGAACCAATTGGATGCTCTGGTCGACGAATGGTCGGCCAAGCTGTCCTTGGGCCCACCTCTGGCCCTGTCGATGACCAAGACCATGTTGAACCAAAGCTTCGCCACCTCCATGGACCAGGCCCTGGAAGACGAGGCCCGGTGCCAGACCGTCAATTTTGCCAGCCGTGACACGGCCGAGGCCATGGCTGCCTTTATCCAAAAGAGAACGCCGTCCTTCGAGGGAAGATGATCTGACCCGGCTCGCAATGGGCCGCCTCGACCCCGCCGCACTGGGCGACCGGCCTCTCAGCGAACTCTTATCTGAACTACAGGGCAATCCCATCGGGGCTGATTAGGTTGCCCGTCATGAATCACGACCCACACTCCCAAGACCACCCCTCATCCGACAACTTTGCGTCATCACATTCGCTCCGCACCACCCGGATCGGGCGAACCCTGACCCGAACATCTTCCCTCGTCCTGATCGGAGGTTTGGCAACCGGGGGAGCGTTTGCCGCGGTTACCGGTATCTCCGCAGCCGCCCCCACCTCTTCGGCTCCCTCGACCTCGGCCCCGACCCCGGGGCTCGGACGGCACGGTCACGGGCCCAAGGCCGGACTGGACGGCGGACGCCGGGGGCACGGCTCCGGTGGCACGATAACGGCCATCAAGGGCACCACGCTGACCTTGCGGACCGAGAACGGAACGGAAGCGGTCGATACGTCCTCGTCGACCACCTACACCAGGGAAATGCAAACCGTCGGCTTCGCCGCACTGAAGGTCGGCGACATTGTTCACGTGGCGGCTCTCCCCTCGACTAGCGGAGGCTCGAACGGCACCACCCCGCCTTCGCCCGGCACCGGAACGATCAATGCCTCCAGGGTTAACATTGTCCAGCCCCGGTTCGTAGGTCGAGTGGCGTCGATCGATAACGGTACCTACCAGCTGGTCGGCCGGGATGGCCGTCTATTCACCGTCTCCACCACCAGCGCCACCCGCTACTACAACGGCAGATCCCAGGCCGGCGCCTCTGCGGTTTCGGTTGGCAGTCGAGTGATGGCCGAAGGCGCCAAATCCAGCTCGACCCAAATGACGGCGGACTTGATAGCCGTGGGTCCCCCGGCCCGCCCGCCCGCGGCCGCTTGAACATTCGGGCCTCCGCTCAGAGCCGGGGCCGTGACCCTGGTCTGTGGGTTCCGGTGTGCGCCATGGGTCGAGGGTGCGAGGCTATGGGTCGAGTCGGGCGCAAATGCCCCGGGGGTCACCGTCCTGGTCACGAAGCTCGGCCAATTCTCCGAAGCCGGCCTTGTCCAGCAGGGTGCCCACCTCGGGGAGCTGATTGCCGCCCACTTCGAGCAACAGCCACCCTCCCGGCTTGATCCATCGAGGGCTGCGGCCAATCACTTTTGCCATCAGCTCAAGGCCGTGCTCGCCCCCGTCGAGGGCTTGTCGGGGCTCGAAGGACTGCACGTCACGGGGCAGGAGGTGAAGGGCATCGGTCGGGACGTAGGGAAGTACGCCGACCATCACATCGACCTGTGATTCCAATTCCACCGGCAATGGCTCATCGAGGTCTCCCTCGAACACCTCCACACCGTTGCGTTGGGCGCATTGGGCAGCCACGTGGTCGAGTTCGGTGGCCATCACTCCGGCGTGGGGGCGCCACGACTTCATCACCATGGCGATGGCGCCGGTCCCGGTGCACAGGTCCACCCCCAGCCCTGACGGCGGCAGTAGTCGAGCTGCCCCCAGGGCCAAGGGCTCGGACTGCCATCGGGGAACGTACACCCCGGGAACCACGGCAATGTCCATCCCGCAAAATCTCGCAGTGCCGGTGATCCACGCCAGGGGCTCGCCGGTCAGGCGGCGGTCCAGCATTGATAGAAGGGCGCTGTCACTTGGCGCTGCACGGGTGAGCTCTTGGGCTTCCTCTCCGGCTGCTACACATCCAGCCGTTTGAAGTGCCCCGGTCACAAAGGCCAAGTCGAGAGGGGACAAGACGGTCAGCTGAGCATCAGTACAGGAGTTCGACGTCGACTCCAAGGGCTCGGTAGGTGTCGAGAGCACGACGATCACGGGTTATGAGCCCAAGCCGGTTAGATCTTGCCGCCGCTCCCACCAGGGCGTCGTAGACGGAACCTCCCGCGATGCCCGCTTCGGCCAGTTCCTCCACCAGCGACGCCGCCCCAGCCTCGTTGAGGAAGCGGCTGCCGGCAAAGTTGGCGGCCAGCAGTTGACCAACCGCGGCCGGCGTTCGCCGGGCCGGTGGGGGGAGTCGGGTAAGAACGGAGAACACCTCAAAGGCGGCGTGGCCGGACAGCCCCAACCGACGGCCCGCGAGAGCGGAGAGTACCGAGTCATGTCTTGCGTGGTCGCTGACCATCAGGGCAATTGCCACACTGGTGTCCACGAGCACGTCGGGATCGCTATCGCTGATCGGCATGGCGAAGTTCGCTGACCACGTTGTCGTCCAAAGCGAGTCCCGAGGGCGGGATTACCAGCCGGCCGTCCCGTTCCTCCATACCCTCCCCGGCCACCGGTTCGATTCGCAGCCCCGCTCCGTCGACCACGATGTCCACCTCGCTCGGCCCGGACGGCACTCCGACCTGATTGCGTAGGGCTTTGGGGATTACCAGGCGCCCTGCCGAGTCTATGGTTGTACGCATGCCATAAAATTACCATAAAACCTGCGGCCAAGCATCCAGGCCGGGAAGGGATTCGTCACCGGGTGGCGGCATCGAGCCGAGACGGCTAGGAAGGCAAGCAATGGCCGAACATCCAACCGGAGAGGCGGTCCCAACCGGAGGGGCCGTCCCAACCGGAGAGGCCGTGCTCGTGGCCCGGGCCGAGGCGATGGCCGCTCGCCTGCTCAATGAGGCCAACTCCCGCCGGGGCCGGGGTGAGCGCAGGCAGGGCCAGAGGATCTCACGGCTGTTGGAAGACCCCGAGGGCCTGGCATTCATCCTTGCCCTCACCGATGAGGTGCTCAGGATACGGGACCGACGACGAGCCGCCGGGCACCTTCGCTCGCTGGTCAGCGGGTTCGGGTCGGCTCGATTTCTCGGACCGGTCGACCGGCGCCTCCTCCTGGCCGGAAGTGCGATGGCCGAACTGGCCCCGTTCCTGGTGGTGCCGCTGGTAAAGGCCCGGGTGCGGTCTGAGCTGGCCGGATTCGTGATCCCGGCCGAGTCCGGTCCACTGGGTCGCCACATCGCCCGCCGGCACTCCGAGGGCGCCTCGATGAACATCAACTTGTTGGGTGAGGCGGTGCTTGGCGACGATGAGGCCAACAACCGCCTAAAGGCCGTGATCGCACTGCTCGATCGGCCCGATGTGGACTACGTCTCGGTGAAATTCAGCTCGGTTTGTGCGCAGCTCAACATGGTTGGATTCGAATGCGAGGTAGAGCGGGTGGCCGGCCGATTGCGGCTCCTATATGAGGCGGCTATGCGTCACCGACCGCACAAGTTCGTGAACCTCGACATGGAGGAGTATCGGGACCTGGATCTGACCGTGGCCGTGTTCCAACGGGTGCTCAACGAGGAGCGCTATGCAGGCCTCGATGCCGGCATCGTGCTACAGGCTTACCTGCCCGATTCGCTCGGGGTCATGACGAAGCTCACCGCCTGGGCGCGAGAGCGGCACCGTCGGGCGGGCGCCACGACCAGGGTTCGTATCGTCAAGGGCGCCAATCTGGCCATGGAGGGCGTCGAGGCTGAACTAATGGGATGGCCCCAGGCGCCGTTCACCACCAAGGCCGAAGTTGATGCCAACTACAAGCGCATGCTGGATGTGGCCCTGGATCCGGCCAACTCGGGAGCACTGTTCCTTGGGATTGCCGGCCACAATCTGTTTGAGATTGCTTGGGCCCTGACTCTGAGCGAGCACCTTCACCTCAAGGACATGGTGGAGGTGGAGATGCTCGAAGGCATGGCGCCTTCCATGGCTGCCGCTGTGCGCCGCGAGGCCGGCGCTCTTCGCCTTTATGCCCCCATCGCCCGCCGGGCGGACAACGAATCGGTCATTGCCTATCTTGTCCGTCGCTTCGACGAAAACACTGGACCGGACAACTTCTTGCGCAAGCAGTTCTCCCTGCGCACGGGTTCGGGGGACTGGACAGCGGAGAGGGATCGATTTCGTGCCTCGGTGGCTGCCCGGCACGACGTTGTAGTGGCTACCCGGCGCACCCAGGACCGACGAACCGATTCCCCGCTGCCGGAGGGGCACCCGCATGCCTTTTTCAACGTCTCCGACACCGACTTCTCGTTGGCAACCAACCGAGCTTGGATCGGCTCATGCCTGGGCACGCTGGCCGATCACGGGATCGATGTAGTGCCGGCTGTCGTGGGCGGGCGGACTGTTGGCCCCCACGACGGATCGGAGGGATCGTTCGCGCCCGACCGGCTGGCGGCCGGGCGCGATCCCTCCGATCCGGGCCGAGTGGCCTATCGATGGGTGCCGGCCACTGCCAGCCTCGTCGATGAGGCGGTGCATGCGGCCCGGCCGGCCGGGGATCGCTGGCGGCGGTCAAGCGGGGTAGAGCGTCGTCGAACCCTGATTGGCGTGGGGGCTTCATTGGCGCGGGCCCGGGGGCGACTCATCGGCGTGATGGCGAGGGACGCAGGTAAGACGGTGGCCGAAGCCGACCCCGAGGTCTCCGAGGCCGTGGACTTCGCCCACTACTATGCGCAGAGCATCGACCAGATCGAGAATCTGGCCGTGGGAGGCGCCCGGTTCTCGGCTCTCGGGACCGTGGTTGTGGCGCCTCCGTGGAATTTCCCCCTGGCCATTCCTGCCGGTGGGGTTCTGGCCGCCCTGGCCGCGGGCAACGCCGTCATCCTCAAGCCTGCGCCCGAGACGGTTGCCACGGCGTGGGCTCTGGTAGAGGCCTGCTGGGCCGGCGGCGTACCACGAGATCTCCTGCAGTTCCTGCCTTGCGAAGACGACGAAGCCGGCCGGCATCTGATCACCCACCCCGATATAGACGCCGTCATCCTGACCGGAGCCTGGAGCACGGCCCGCATGTTCCTCGGCTGGCGGCCATCGCTGAGACTGCATGCCGAAACGAGCGGAAAGAACGCCGTGGTCGTCACTGCAGCCGCGGACCTGGACGCCGCAGTGGTCGACATCGTTCACTCTGCCTTCGGCCACGGTGGCCAGAAGTGCTCGGCCGCCAGCCTGGCCATTCTGGAAGCTTGTGTGTATGACGATGCCCGCTTCCTCCGCCAGCTGGCCGATGCCGTTCGAACCTTGCGCCCCGGCCCGAGCTCCGACCTGCGTACCACCCTTGGTCCGCTCATCCGAACGCCCCAGGGCCCTCTTCTCGACGCCTTGACCAGCCTGGGGCCAGGAGAGGCCTGGCTGGTTGAGCCCCGCCCGATAAACGGCAATCCCCAGCTGTGGTCTCCTGGGGTCAAGCTGGGCGTGCTTCCCGGTTCGGTCTTCCACTTGACCGAGTGTTTCGGGCCCGTGCTCGGACTCATGCGTGCCGCCGATCTGGACGAGGCCATCACCTGGCAGAACCAGCCCGCATATGGTCTCACGGCCGGCATTCAATCCCTCGATCCGGCCGAGATCGAGGTATGGCGCGCGAGAGTGGAGGCGGGCAACCTCTACGTCAATCGCCCCATCACGGGTGCGATAGTGCGCCGCCAGCCCTTTGGGGGCTGGAAGCGATCTGTGGTCGGACCCGGCGCCAAGGCGGGCGGCCCCAACTACGTGTCCGGGCTGGGGACTTGGCAGGCCTCTTTTTCCGGCGATGCCGACCAGTTTGCAGCTGCCGTGGCGGCTGTGAGGGACGGCGAATTGGCGCCGGTCGACCCCAGCGGACTGGCCGCCGAGGCCAACGTCTTTCGCTACCTGCCACTCCGCCACGTCCTGTTGCGGGTCGGGACAGATGTCGACGGCAAAGATGTGCGTTTGGCCCTGACTTGTGCCGAGGTCCTCGGTGTCGGCGTCACCTTGTCTTCGACGACAGATCGTCTCGGGATTGGCCCCCAGGTGGTCGAGGATGACCAGACCCTGGCCGCCCGGCTGTCCGGCGGTGAGGCTTGGACCCGAACGGACAAGGTTCGATTCCTCGGCGAGCCCAGTGACGGATTGCGCCTGGCTGCACACGACGCCGGTTTGTGGGTGGATGACCTCGACGTGGTTTACCACCCTCGCCTCGAGGCATTGCGCTGGCTACGGGAGCAGGCCCTGAGCGATACCCGGCATCGCCACGGCGACATAACCGGTCGCCACCGGGGCATCCTGGATGTCGGCGCGGGACCTCGGTGACCTCATCTGACTGCCCGTGCCCAAAGCTGCAGGGTCACCAGTGTTCGGCCCACTTTGGCGGACAAGCGATGCCAGGATGGGAGAATGAAAGTAAGGGCCATAGATCACGTCCAGCTGGCCATGCCCCCCGGGGGGGAAGTTATGGCGAGGGCCTTCTACGAGGATCTGCTCGGAATCGCCTGGATGCCCAAGCCGGAGCCTCTGGCGCAGCGAGGTGGCTGTTGGTTCGATGGGGGCACGGTGAAGGTTCATCTGGGAGTTGAGGACTCCTTTCGGCCCGCTCGCAAGGCCCACCCTGCCCTGCTGGTGGACGACTTGGGGGGTCTTTGCAACAAGTTACGGGAGGCCGGAGTGCAGATCAGGCCGGGCGAGCCGCTCGCAGGCTACGACCACGCCTACGTCGACGATCCATTTGGCAATCGAATCGAGCTGATGGAGCCCGTCACACCCTGATGACAACCTAGGGATCGTTATCGAGGCAATCCTGCGGAACGGATCCAGCGGCGGTCCAAATCCCCGGCGGGCGCCTCCTGGAAGTTCGCACCCGCCAGGAGGCACCCATGATCTCCATCGTCTCGTCCGCCACCCTCCACGGGATCGAGGGCCGGCCCGTTCGGGTAGAGGTCCATGTGTCCACGGGCATTCCCGGTTTCACCGTGGTCGGACTTCCCGATGCCGCCTGTCGTGAGTCTCGGGACCGGGTACGGGCAGCCCTGTTGTCCAGTGGCCTGCCCTGGCCGTTGAGGAGAGTTACCGTCAACCTGGCCCCCAGCAGCATCCGCAAGGCCGGGTCGGGTCTGGATCTACCCATTGCTATCGGCTTGTTGGCTGCCTGTGGCGAGCTTCCGCCAAGTGCCCTGGACTCATGTGCGTTTTTTGGCGAGCTGGGCCTGGACGGATCATTGCGACCGGTTCCCGGGATTGTGGCCCTGGCGGTGGCGACGTCGGATGCTGCCATCGTCGTTCCCTACCAGAGCGCGGCGGCCGCGTCCTTGGTCGGGCGTCATGTCGTGCTGGCAGGCACCAGTTTGCGCCAGGTTGTGGATGCCCTCACGGGGGTGGGTGACTGGCCGCCTCTACCAGTCCCGCTCGCCGAGGGGACCGTCTCAACGCCACCGGATCTGGCGGACGTGGCCGGTCAGCTCCTCGGCCGTCGGGCTTTGGAAGTGGCCGCCGCCGGGGGGCATCATCTGCTCCTGCTCGGGCCGCCGGGATCGGGCAAGACCATGCTGGCCCGCCGCCTTCCCGGCATCCTGCCCCAACTAGACGTGGACCAGGCCCTGGAGACCACTCGGGCCCGGTCGGCGGCCGGTGGCGACGCGGCTATGGACCGCCTAATCCGCACCCCGCCGTTCAGGGCCCCCCATCACTCCTCGAGCCTGGTGTCGTTGACCGGTGGAGGCACAACCATGATGCGTCCCGGAGAACTGAGCTTGGCCCACAACGGCGTCTTGTTCCTCGATGAGATGGGCGAGTTTCCCGTGGCGGCACTCGACAGTCTGCGCCAGCCGACCGAAGAGGGGTTCATCCGGGTCTGTCGGGCTCGAGGTAGCACTACCTTCCCGGCTCGCTTCATCCTTGTCGGTGCCATGAATCCTTGTCCCTGCGGCGAAAGGGGCGCCCCCGGATCGTGTCGGTGCAGCGATGCAGCCCGGGCCCGGTACATGCGACGTCTGTCAGGCCCACTACTGGACCGGTTCGACTTGCGCATCAACATCGATCGTCCCGATCCCGACGAGCTGCTATCCAGGCCGGTGGGGGAGTGCAGTGAGGTGGTGAAGAGGCGGGTGGCGCAGGCCCGGGATCGGGCACGGGCCCGTGACGTGGATCGCAATTCCCTACTCGACCAGGCCGACATGGATCGATTCGCCCCCTTGTCGGATTCGGCCTGTGAGCTCTTGGAGCGCCACCTTCGATCGGGGTCTCTTTCAGCCCGAGGCCTGGCCCGGGTAAGGAGGGTGGCCCTGACCATCGCTGACCTGGACGGAGGCGCCCCTCGACTCGAGGCCGAACACCTGTGCGAAGCGCTTGCCCTAAGGGCTCCCCTTGAACGACTTTTGCCTTCGCGGCCATGAGTCAGCCATCTGCCTTCGTGGCTCAGTCCGAGGCCCCGGAGTGGCTGGCTGAGCCGACCGAGGATGTACGCGCCGCGGTGGTGGCCCTGGCCGGGCTGCCTGCCATGACACCCCACATGCTGCGCCAGATGGTGTCGGCCGCCCCGATTGAAACGGTGTGGGGCTTGGTCCGTGCCAACCAAGCGGTGCCCGGCATTGACAATCCGCCGGCCCGGCGCCGTGATTGGGCCGAGCGAGCCAAGCGCACCGAGCCCCGGTCCTTGCTGCAATCCCACCTGGAAGTGGGGATCGAAGTGCGGCTGTGGGGCGAGGCTTCATATCCCCGGGCGCTGGCCCATGATCCACAGGCGCCCGCCGCCTTGTTCAGTCGTGGACGCCTCGAGGTTCTTGACCGACCTCGAGTGGCTCTGGTGGGGACCCGGGCCGCCACACCCCGGGGAAGGGAGGTAGCCGCCGAGCTGGGGGCCGGGTTGGCCCGGGCCGGCGTAGTGGTGGTTTCAGGTCTGGCCCTCGGCATAGACGGTGCGGCCCACAGCGGGGTATTGGACGCCTCGTCTGGCCCGGACAACCAAGGCATCGACGCCTGGGCCCCCCCGGCAGCGGTAGTGGCCGGGGGGGTGGATGTCGTATACCCCAGGCCCAACGCCGGATTGTGGAACCGGATTGCCCACCAGGGGGTGATCGTGTCCGAGTCGCCCCGTGGTTTTCCCCACCAGGCTTGGCGGTTCCCATGGCGCAATCGGGTGATTGCCGCCCTGGCCCAGGTAGTGGTGGTGGTTGAATCCCATCAAGGTGGGGGTTCCTTTTACACCGTTGAATCGGCCATGCGACGCGGGCGGCCGGTGCTCGCCGTCCCCGGATCGATTCGCAGCCCCGCATCGCTTGGAACCAACCGCCTGTTGCGCGACGGCGCCATACCGGCGCTTGATGTGGAGGACATCCTG
Source organism: Acidimicrobiales bacterium (assembly GCA_050742455.1). Classification (GTDB taxonomy): domain Bacteria; phylum Actinomycetota; class Acidimicrobiia; order Acidimicrobiales; family JBOGIG01; genus JBOGIG01. The sequence goes on along the minus strand of JBOGIG010000052.1, from coordinate 48,729 downwards.
GTTGCCCTGGACAGATCGCGAACCCAGGCCATCACCCCCCGCAAGACTCGCCGGGCCGGGCAGGCCCGGTCCAAACCAACCGGAGGCTGGGCCGGCGACGAGGGAGGCCGGTGTGGCGACCGGCCCACAGCCGGGGCCAAGACCGCACTATCGGTCACGGCGCCATTGTCCGTCCGTGGCCCGATGCCCCCTGGGAGCAGTCTGTCGGCCCATACCCTCGAGCACAGTCGCGATGGGCAAGTACAGGAGCCAAGTGAAGGTGACGAGCCCCTTGGCGCTACCGAGAAGGCTGTGCTGGAGAGTCTTGACTGGGAGCCGATTGGTTTGGCAGTCGTGATAGATAGGACCTCCATGTCATTGGGCCGAGTCGCTTTTGCCCTCGAGCTCCTGGAATCCAAGGGCTTGGCCAGATGTCGGGGGTCGTGGTGGGAACGGAGCTGACAGGCCAGGCCAACCAGGCGCATTGGGCCGCCCTCACGCTGGAGCCGGACCCTCCCCGTTGTGGGCAATCGACGGCAGTAGCTTGGACTTGTGCCGTGGCAGATTGAGGGTTTCTCGCGTTCGATCGAGCATCTCGCTCCAGCCACGATCAGGGCCTATTTGGGTGACGTCTCGGCCATGATTGAATGGGCTGAGCGCGCTGGCGCGGCCGGGCCCGATCAAATTGATCGCCTGGTTCTGAGGCGCTACCTAGCCTTCCTGTCCACTCGGGGGATGTCCCGGTCAACCATTGCCCGAAGGGCTGCCGGCATCCGGCGTTATTTCGCCTGGCTGGCCCGCACCGGCATCATCGATGAGGACGCGTCCCGACGTCTGTCGGCTCCGACGGGGGACTCACGACTACCCCATGTCCTGTCCGTCGAGGAACTGACGGTGCTGCTCGGTGACGGAGTGGATCAATCCTGGCTTTCGGCCCCAGCTGGGGCGGGCCCGAAGGCTTCGGATCAGGGGGACAGCCTGGCGAGAGCGATCTGCCTCCGGGACGAGGCCATCATCGAGCTGCTGTACGGAAGCGGACTGCGGGTCTCCGAGCTTTGTGGATTGGACCGCGCCGACTTGGACCTGATCGACCTGGTGGTCACGGTGTGGGGTAAGGGGGCCAAACAGCGTCGGGTGCCTATGAATGACCTTTGTCGCCAGGCCCTGGCCGCTTGGTTGGACGGTGGACGCCACTTGATCGCCAATGACCATTCACCGCCGGGAGCGGTGTTCCTCAACCGGTTGGGCCGAAGGATCGGACCCCGGGATGTGCGCCGCATCCTGGACCTCCGGTCACCGGTCCCCACTCATCCTCACGCCTTGCGCCATACTTTTGCCACGCACTTGCTTGACGGTGGCGCCGACTTGAGGGTGGTGCAGGAGTTGTTGGGGCACACGAGTCTGAAGACGACACAGGTCTACACTCACGTGAGTAAGGAAAGGTTGGTTTCGGTGTACGACCAAACTCATCCCCGGGCATAGGTGCTATGTGACGATTGACCCGGACAGGACCATTGGTGATTACTGGCAGTCATATAAGTCAAGTGGCGACCGCCTGAGTAGGGACCGACTTATCATCAACTACTCACCTTTGGTCAAGTACGTGGCCGGGCGGGTGTCAGCCGGGCTACCCAATACCATCGAACAGGCCGATCTCGTTTCCTACGGGATATTCGGGCTCATGGACGCCATCGAGAAGTTCGACCCGGAGAGGAATATCAAGTTCGAGACCTACGCCATCGCTCGCATCAAGGGAGCCATCATCGACGAACTCCGAGCTATCGACTGGGTTCCCCGTTCGGTTCGGGCCAAGGCCCGCAACATAGAAAAGGCTTTCGCCAAGCTCGAAGCCTCGCTGGGGCAATCACCATCGGATGCCGAAGTGGCCCAAGAGCTGGGCGTGTCGGTCAAGGAGCTTCAGGTCATGTTCAAGCAGATCTCCTTCGTGGGTCTGGTCGCCTTGGACGAGATGTTGTCGGGCAACTCCGATCGGGGTGACTCGGCCACACTGGGGGACACGATTGCCGACCAGGGGATTGGCCCACAGGCGTCCTATGAGGTCGAGGAGGTCAAGCACCTGTTGGCCCAGGCCATAAATCAGATGGGGGACAGGGAGAAAACAGTCCTGACCCTTTACTACTATGAAGGACTTACCTTGGCTCAGATCGGCCAGGTGCTGGGGGTAACCGAGAGCAGGGTGTGCCAGATCCACACCAAGGCCGTGCTCCAGCTCAGGTCCAAGATGAGCGAGGACGAGCGCACCACGGTTTGATCGTCAAGCTGGGGGTTCGGTCTGCCCGGGCGGGTTCCGACGGCCGGGCGGTTCCGACGGCCCTCCGCTGACGGGGAATGTGGTGGCGCAGGATCACCGGACTACACTGGGCTCGGTCCCCGGTGACCTCCATCGGGCCAGATCAATGACCCCCAGGCAGTTCGGTCGCCTTCAAAGGTGCGCCTGCGGGGTAGTCAACCGTCAAAGGAGTTGGGTGTGGCTGTTGTTACCATGAAGCAGTTGTTGGAGGCCGGGGTCCATTTCGGCCACCAGACCAGGCGTTGGAACCCCAAGATGTCTCGCTTCATCTATGGGGAGCGCAACGGCATCTACATCATCGATCTCAACCAGACGCTTCGCCGAATCGAGAATGCCTACGGCTATGTGAGGGATCTGGTGGCGGGCGGCGGAAGCATCCTGTTCGTGGGGACAAAGAAGCAGACCCAGGATCCCGTGGCCGATTTTGCCATGGAGTGCGGCATGCCCTACATCAACGAGCGCTGGCTCGGGGGGATGCTCACCAATTTCTCCACCATCAGTGGTCGGGTCAAGAAAATGGTTGAATTCGAGCGGATGAAGGTGGAGGGTGACTTCGAGGCCATGCCCAAGAAGGAAGCCCTCATCCTGTCCCGGGAAATGGAAAAGTTGCAGCGCAACCTGGGCGGCATCCGTGACATGGCCCGCTTGCCCGACGCTGTGTTCATCATCGACACGAAGAAAGAGCACATCGCCGTGACCGAGGCCAACAAGCTTGGTCTGCCCATTGTGGCGGTGGTGGACACCAACTGTGACCCCGATCTAATCCAATACGTGATCCCCGGCAATGACGACGCGATCCGTTCGGGGAACCTCATGTGCCGAGTGGTCTCCGATGCGGTCAAGGAAGGTCGCTTTATTGCATCGCGCCGGGGTGTAGCCGGTGCTCAGTCCGGTCCCGGGCCGGCGGCGTCGACGCCTCCCGATCCCGAGGAAGAAGCTCGCCGGGCCGAGCAGCAGCGCGAGGCCCGGCGCCAGGCGGGCATCCAGGCTCAAGAGCGGGCCGAACGAGCGTCCGCCGCCCCAGCCCCGGCAGCGGCCCCAGCAGCGGCCCCAGCCCCGGCAGCGGCAGTGGCCCCAGCCCCGGCAGGCATCGATCCCCAGGATGTGGCGGCCGTCCCGGCCGGAGGCCCGCAGGGAAGCGATGAATCTGAAGGAGCCAACCTTGTCTGATTACACGGCGAAAGAGGTCCAGGCCCTGCGCAAGGCGACGGGAGCGGGAATGTTGGACGCCAAGCGGGCACTGGACGAGACAGCTGGGGACATGGAGGCGGCGGCCCAGTGGCTGCGGGAAAAGGGATTGGCCGGCGCGGCTAAGCGCCAGGACCGTCAGAACACCCAGGGGGCCGTTGCCGTGGCCACCGAGGGCCATGCCACGGGAATGGCAGAGCTCAAATGTGAGACCGACTTTGTGGCCAAGTCACCCGACTTCGTCACGTTGACCGAGGAGCTGGCCCGGGTGGCGGCAAAGTCGGGCCAGTCGGCGGTGAGCGAACGCCAGGCCGATATCGACGGTCTCGGGGTCACCCTTAAAGAGAACATCGCACTGGGCCGGGTGGCCCGCTTCGAGACGGGCCCCGACGAGGTCGTCGACTCCTACCTGCATGTGCAAAACGGCCGAGGCGTCAACGCCGTTGTGGTTCATTTGGACAACGGGAACCAGGACTTAGCTCACGACATAGCCGTACACGTGGCCTTTACCCGCCCCCAGTACCTCTCCCGGGACGAAGTTCCGGCCGATCTGGTAGAGGCAGAGCGAGCCACCTTGGAACAGATCAGTCGCAACGAGGGCAAGCCCGAGGCAGCGATGGCCAAGATCATCGAGGGCCGGCTCACTGGCTGGTTCAAAGAGCGTTGCCTAATGGACCAGGACTACGTGAAGGACGAGAAGACCACCATAAAGGCCCTACTCGGCTCGGCCCGGATAGTGCGCTTCGAGCAGATCGTGGTGGGCTCCTGAGCACTGTAAAGCCCCGGTGGGGCAGGGTCGTGCTCAAGATGTCGGGCGAAGCTCTGGCCAGCACCTCCTCGGAGGAAACGATCGATGGCACGGTCATTGAGCGGATGGCGGGGGAGATCGCCGATGCCCATTCCCAGATGGGAGTCGAGCTGGCCGTCGTGGTCGGTGGGGGAAACATCTGGAGGGGAACGACAGGCGCCGGGGTCGGACTAGACCGGGCCACCTCGGACTACATGGGCATGCTGGCCACTGTGATAAATGCCCTGGCCCTCCAAGACGCCATCGAGCGAGCCGGACAGCCCACAAGGGTGCTGTCGGCCATCGAAATGGCTGAAGTAGCCGAGCCCTATATCAGGCGCCGTGCCATCCGACACCTTGAAAAGGGCCGGGTGGTCATCTTTGCTGCGGGCATGGGCAACCCCTACTTCACCACCGACACCCCCGCAGCCCTGCGGGCGGCTGAGATCGAAGCCGAAGCCATCCTCAAGGGCACTCATTCCGGGGTGAACGGGGTGTACACCGCCGATCCCAAGGTAGACCCTCATGCCACCCGGTTTGACGAGATCAGCTTCATGGACGTGGTGAACAAGGACCTACGGGTCATGGACCTTACCGCTATCACCTTCTGCAAGGACAACGGGCTTCCAATCCTGGTCTTTGACCTGATGACGGCAGGAAATATCGGGAGGGCCCTGGCCGGCGAAGCAATCGGTACGCTTATCCGATGAGCGACGACTCCCTGACCGGGTTGGCCATCGCCGAGGCCAAGGAAAAAATGGTTAAGGCCGTTGCTCATACCCAGGGCGAGTTCTCGACCGTGCGTACGGGTCGGGCTTCTCCGGGCCTGGTGGAGAAGTTGAGGGTGGACTACTACGGCACCGAGGTCCCCTTGCAACAGCTTGCAGGATTCAATGTGCCCGAGGCACGCCTACTGGTGATCGTACCGTTCGATAAGAACTCCATCGGAGCCATCGAAAAGGCCATCCAGCAGTCGGACCTGGGGATCAACCCCTCCAATGACGGAGTCGTTATCCGGCTGGCGTTTCCGGCCCTGACAGAGGAACGACGCAAGGAAATGGTCAAGGTCGTGCGCCACAAGGCCGAGGAGGGCCGGGTGGCCGTGAGGAGCATGCGCCGGGGCGCCCGACAGGAGATGGAGGCGTTGCAGCGCGAAGGCGAGATCTCCTCGGACGACTTGGACCGAGCCGAAAAGGAGCTAGAGCACCTGACCCACGCCTACAGCGAAGAAGTCGACCGCCTGTTGGCAACCAAGGAACAAGAGCTACTCGACATCTGACCGGGACGGGAGCCCACGAGCCCCCCGGTTGGCTCAAGCCCGGCACCCAAAAGCCCGGTGTCCGATGAAGGAGGCGAGAGATGGACGAGCGAGAAGACGAAGATCAACAACAAGACGCAACCGAAGGGCCCGCCCGCAGAGGACCGGCCGAGGGGGTCAGGATAATCGGTGCCGAGGAAGCGGCCGAGGCCCTCGAGTCCGGCCACGCCTCGGGCCGGCAGCCCTCGGATGTCCCCCGCTACGGCGATGTACCCCCGGCCCCGTCCGGACCGAGGCCCACCCATCGTTTCCCCCTGCCCGCCTCAGTGGACCCCGCCCAGGTCGTGCCCCGACCCCCGCTGGCCCGAGATGCGTCCAGAGTCCCCCAGTCCCCGGTCGAGAGGGCTGGATCCGAGGGGGCTGGATCCGAGAGGGAATGGTATGGTCCGGGCACCGGTCCCGAGCCAGTATGGCCCGATCCGGGAAGAGCCGATCGAGGATCCGACCGGACCGCTTCGCCCAGTCCCGAGGTTGGGTTGAATCGGGAGCAAAGGCCCACAGGTGAGCCGGGGGGAGGCGCAGTGAACGATTACGAGCCCCGGCCCGGGGTTGAAGCGGAAGCGGAGGTCCAAAGGCGGGTAATCCCGCCTTTGAGCCCGACCCCCTCGCAACGGACGACCCCGACCCCAGCGACTCCGACCCAAGTGACCCCGACTCCGACCCAAGTGACCCCGAGTTTGCCGGGTTCGGGCCAGTCGGTGGAACTTCCCCACTGGGCGGACCCTCCCACAGGCGAGGTGCCACGCCTGTTCGCTGACGGAGGCGATGAATCTATTCCCAGGGCAGCCGGATCTTCCCCGGGGGGTCCCATGAGCGGTCCGACCTGGCGCGATGAGCACAGCGGTTGGGACGATGACTACGAACCTTCGCTGCTGGCCGATGACGACATCCGGGTCGGGGCCATGGACGACGCCAGGGCTGATCGCTACGATCCCGATTCCTACGAAGACGATGCCGCTTATGGGGCGGGCCCTGAAGACATCGGCGACGAGGGGAGCGGAGCGCCCTTCGACGACGAGGACTATGACGAATACGACACCGCCCCCCCGACCCGTCGCCGGATGCGAGGCCGGGTCGGATCACGTGGTTCGGCGTATCGGTCCACCAGGCTGCCGCGACCCCGCCGGGGTCACGTGGGCGCCCCGGCCGCGCCATCCGACGGGTTCGATGAGGAGGTCGACGACTACGGAGCAGAGCCCAGGGCCGGTGGCGCCAGACATCGTGACACCAGTGCGTTAGTCCGTTGGACTACCGGCGTGGGCATCGGGGTCGCCGGAGTCATCTTGTTCCTCCTCGGTCCGGTAACTGCCCTCCTCCTGGTCATAGCAGTCGTCTTCATGGCTCAGGCCGAGTGCTATGGAGTGCTGCGCCGCGCCGGTTACCGACCTGCCAGCCTGTTGGGGTTGGTGGCGATGCTGGCCATCATGATTGCCGCCTACATAAAGGGCGAGTCGGCCCTTCCATTGGTCCTGGTGCTCACCGTTGTGTTCGCCATGATCTGGTACTTGGCCGGGGTGATCCGCGGACGCCCGACCATCAACATCGCCATGACCCTGCTGGGCTTCATGTGGGTGGGGTTTCTGGGCTCGTTCGCCGCTCTGCTCTTGAATCCGAGCACCTTTCCCCACCGCCACGGCGTGGCCTTCCTGTTTGGCGCGGTGATGGCCACGGTGGGTTACGACGCCGGCGCCTATGTCATAGGTGCGAGGTTCGGCAAGCGCCCCCTCGCTCCCAATATCAGCCCGGGTAAGACGCTGGAGGGACTGATCGGCGGGATGGTCGTGGCCGTTGTGAGCTCGGTCGTCATAGTGAGTCAGTTCTTTCCCTGGACCCTCAAGAGGGCACTGATCCTCGGCCTGGTAGTGGCCGTGGTGGCTCCATTGGGGGATCTATGCGAATCCATGATCAAGCGGGACATCGGGGTCAAGGACATGGGTCAACTGCTTCCCGGCCACGGGGGCGTACTGGATCGGTTTGACGCCATGCTGTTCGTACTTCCAGCCACCTACTACCTGATACGGGTGTTCAACATCGCATGACGTCAATAAGCCTGATCGGATCCACGGGTTCGGTCGGAACTCAGGCTGTCGATGTGATCCAGGCCCAACCGGACCGGTTCGATGTGGTGGCCCTGGGTGCTTGGCGCTCCGTTGGCCTCCTGGCGGAACAGGCCCGGGTCCTACGGCCCAGGATGGTGGCCATTGCTGACGCCGATTTGGCGGGCGAACTCGCCGACTTGGTCCCCAAGGGCACCGAGGTGCTGGCCGGAGCGGAGTCCCTGACCCACATCGCCGGACAGGCCGAGGTGGTGCTCAATGCCGTGGTCGGCTTTGCCGGGTTATCCGTAACCCTGGCCGCTTTGAGCGCAGGGCGACGCCTGGCGCTAGCCAACAAAGAGTCGCTTATTGCCGCCGGACCTATCGTGGCCCAGGCCCGTTCGGTGCCCGGAGCCGAAATACTGCCTGTCGATTCCGAGCACTGCGCCATCCATCAATGCCTGCGCTCAGGCCGCGGTGAGGTGGACAAGCTGGTGCTGACCGCCAGCGGGGGCCCATTTCGAGGGCGTACTCGCAGCGAACTGTCCGGGATTACCGTGGCCGATGCCCTGGCCCACCCTACGTGGAGCATGGGCCCCAAGATCACGGTGGATTCCTCCACTTTGATGAACAAAGGGCTCGAAGTCATCGAGGCTCACGAACTGTTCGGGATCGACTACGACGACATTGAGGTTGTCGTGCATCCCCAGTCAATCGTGCATTCCATGGTGACCTTCTCCGACGGAGCGACCTTGGCCCAACTGTCTCTCCCCGACATGCGCCTTCCCATCGGCTATGCCCTTGGCTACCCCGACCGACTTGAGATCGCCTACGGGAGCATGGATTTCTCCCGGCGGTCCAGACTGGACTTTGAGCCTCCCGACCGCACTTCGTTCGCCTGCCTGGATCTGGCTTTTGCCGCCGGCAGGGTCGGCGGGACGGCGCCGGCATGGTTGAGCGGAGCCAATGAGGTGGCCGTGGAGGCCTTCTTGGACGGACTCATCCCTTGGCTCGCCATAGCCGATGTTGTCGATGAGGCCATCCAGGCGCACGACGGTGTCCAGCCCAGGGATCTGGAGGACATCCTGGCCGCCGATGCCCATGGACGACGTATCGCCAGGGCCGGGGTCCAGCGCCGCAGTGCGGCGGCGTGAGGCCCGATAGCGCCTCCCGCCACCGGCGCGCGTCAGGGTGCAGCCTCTTTTGGCCGATACTGGACAGGTGGACCTCAACCAACACGGCCTGCCCGCCATGAACCGTCCGCATGGCACTGCCACCGACGGGGCCACTGCGACCGACGGGGCCACTGCGACCGACGGGGCCACTGCGACCGACGGGGCCACTGGTGCTCCTTTGGCCGTCGCCCAACTCGAGGACGCCCCCGGGCCCAGGGCTCCGATGGCGCCTGACGCCCAGAGATCGGCCATCTACCGCCTGGCCCTGGTCATCCTGGCCGGGATCCTGATCAGCCTGTACACCCACGTCTTTTCCACCGTGGCCGTGGTGGCCGCCATCATCGTGATGATCATGCTGCACGAGCTGGGGCATTTTGCCACAGCCAAGTGGGGGCGCATGAAGGTCACCGAGTACTTCTTGGGATTCGGACCGAGATTGTGGTCCGTGCACCGGGGTGAGACCGAGTACGGGATCAAAGCCATCCCGGCTGGGGGCTACTGCAAGATCGTCGGTATGGTCAACGTCGAGCCGGTGGCCCCCGAAGATGAGGCCCGATCCTACCGCCAGGCCAGTTTTCCTCGGCGCCTCTCGGTGGCGGTAGCGGGCTCGGCCATGCATTTCATCCTGGCTTTTGTCCTGCTGTGGGCCTTGTTCACCTTCGTCGGGTTGCCCTCCTCCAATCAGGTTTCGATAACAGCGCTCAGCCAGTTCGGCTCGGTGACCAGCCCCGCCCAGCAAGCGGGCTTCCGCCCTGGGGACATCATCAAGTCCGTTGACGGCCGGCGCATCACTTCGGCCGACCAACTGGTGCCTTTGGTCAACTCTTCCATTGGCCGACACCTGACCGTGGTGGTGAATCGGCGCGGACATCCCGTCACGTTGCACGTGACCCCGATTGACGAGAGAGGGCTCAGGATCAGTGGGACGCCTGTGCTGTCACCTACGGCCAAGCCGACCGGAATAATCGGGATCGAGCTGGGGGCTCCCAATCAAACGGTCAACCCTTTGGTGGCAGTGGGCCGCAGCGTCACCGACACCGGGCGGGAGACAGTAACCGTGGTTCAGGCCCTGGCCCACATATTCTCCCCTCACGGCGTCAGCGCCTACACCCACGAGGTCTTCAGTCCCAGCGTCTCGACCTCGCCGTCTGCCTCCACGTCGCCTGCCCCTCGCTTTGCCTCACCCGTTGGCGTCGTGCGCCTGGCTGCCCAGGCCGCTCACTCGGGATGGACTGACATATTGGGGCTGCTGTTCTCCATCAATGTCTTTGTTGGCGTCTTCAACCTGTTTCCCATGCTTCCCTTGGACGGCGGCCATGTGGTCATTGCCGTATACGAGCGCATCCGAAGTAGGCGCGGACGTCACTATCACGCCGATGTGACCAAGCTGTTGGCTCCCACTTATGCCGTGTTCGCCGTGCTGGTGCTGCTGGGGATCAGCGCTCTGTTCCTGGACATTGCCCACCCGGCGGCTAACCCCTTCCATTGAGCCACAATCCCAGGACTCCCGGCATCCGAGCCATGCCGCCGATAAGCCATGCCGCCGATAAGCCATGTTGCTGATGAGCCGTCGGTTGAATGAGGGCCTAGGCTGGGGATCGTCGATATGAACCCCGAACCCGCAACTGAGAACGGGTCGGTTCCGGCTTCGGATACCGGCCCTTTGCCTTCGAGGCTGCTCATGGCTCGCCGCCGTACCCGCCAGGTCATGGTCGGATCGGTGCCGGTCGGTGACGGCGCCCCGGTCAGCGTGCAGTCAATGACCACCACCAAGACGGCCGACGTGGAAGGTACCCTGGCCCAGATATACGCCCTGGCCGGTGCCGGGGCCGACATAGTGCGCTGCACCTGCAACGAGGCCGAGGCAGCCGAGGGGCTGGCTCACATCGTCCCTCGTTCGCCCGTGCCAATCGTGGCTGATATCCATTTCCACCACGAGATGGCCCTGGCTGCCTTGGAAGCGGGTGTGGCCTGCATACGGCTAAACCCAGGAAACCTGCGCAAGCCCGAAGAGATCAAGCAGATCGCCTCTGAGGCCAAGGACCGGGGCGTTCCCATCCGCATCGGGGTCAATGCGGGCTCCTTGCACAAGGACTTGTACAAGAAGTACGGCGGAGCCACGCCCGAAGCCATGGTGGAGTCGGCTCAGATGGAGCTGGCGTATTTTGCCGAGGTCGGCTTCGACGACGTGAAGATCTCGGTGAAGGCTTCCAACGTGGCCCTGATGATCGAGTCTTACCGCCTCTTGGCCGACACCGTGGACTTCCCTTTGCACCTGGGGGTTACCGAGGCTGGTCCTCCTCCGGGGGGACTCATCAAGGGGACGGCTGGGATAGCCACTCTCCTGGCCGAAGGCATCGGCGACACGATTCGTTATTCGCTCACGGCCGACCCGGTAGAGGAGGCCCGAGCCGGGCGTCAGCTCCTGGAGGCGCTGGGCCTCAGGGAGCGCAAGGGTCTTGATCTGATCGCCTGTCCGTCGTGCGGGCGGGCCGAGATCGACGTGATCGGGGTGGCCAAGCAGGTCCAGGCAGCTCTGGAGGAACGTAACCTGCCCATCCAGGTGGCCGTCATGGGCTGTGTTGTCAACGGCCCGGGCGAAGCCAGGGAGGCCGACCTCGGCATCGCCGCCGGCAAGCAGCGGGGTCACCTGTTCATCAAAGGCCAGATCATCAAGGTCGTTCCCGAGGCTGACATGGTGGCCGAGCTGGTGGCCGAAGCGGAGAAGCTGGTGGCCCAGGGGACCGAGGCCCGCCTGGCGGCAGCCGATCCCGAGGCTGAAGCGGCTGCCGCGGCCGACCGGATGGCCCTGATCGGCGACCGGGGGGCCGACGCCAACAACAGCGAGGTCAAGGTAGACCTGATCCGGCGCAAGTACGAGCACTGATTTCCCTGAGAGGTTGAACTCTCGGTTTCCTCGGCCCGGGATGCTCAACTAGACAGAGTTCGTGGACATCGAGCTGCGGGCAATCGAAGAGGACGAGCGCCGCCAGTTCGTGGCCTGCAACTCCACCGCATTTGGATTTGTGCGCACCGAAGAGGACCTGGACCGGACTTGGGCCCGGTCAGGGTTGCAGGTGTCCCGTTGCTTGGCCGGCTTCGACGGCGCTGAATTGGTGGCCTCGGCCGTTTCGTTCCCGCTGGACCTGACCCTGCCCGGCTTGGGCCTCATGAAGGTCTCAGGGATCAGCTGGGTGGGGGTGCGCCCCACCCATCGCCGCAGGGGGATCCTTTCGGCCATGATGTCCCGCCAACTGGCCGACGCCGACAGGGCGGACGAGAAGCTGGCCCTCCTGGGGGTAAGCGAAGGGGGGATTTACGGACGCTTCGGGTTCGGTCCGGCGACGTGGACGTCTCATTTCGAAATAGTCCGTCGCCGGGCGCAAGTGTCCCTCCCTCCCGATTCCGGCGGCTCATTGCACCTCATTGACCGAGCCGAGGCCATCGACGCCTTCCCCCTGGTCCATGACAGGGTCCGTCGTTCCTGCCCCGGTGAAGTTTCCCGATTGACACCCTGGTGGGAGGCCGGCCTGGATGGGGAGGATGGGTCCGGCCAGAGTTCGGCGGGCCGGTTCTACCTGGTCCACTCCGATGAGTCGGGCACCATCGACGGCTACGCTCACTACCGAATCCAGCGGGTTGACGAGGATGACACCATTCCGGGAGTGGTAATGGTGGATGAGCTGTGTGCCGAGAACCAGGCGGCCTCGGCCGCCCTATGGGCCTTCTTGTGTGACATGGACCTCACCGAGAAGGTGGTAGCTCCTCACCGGCCTACTGACGACCCGGTGCGCTGGATGCTCGCCCATACCCGACAACTCCGCGTGACCGGCGGGCGTGATCTCACGTGGGCCAGGCTGTTGGACGTTCCCGGATGCCTGACCCAGCGCCACTACCGGGGAGAGGGTTCGATGGTATTCGACCTGGTCGACCCGGACCGGCCCGAGAACGCTCGGGTCTGGCGTTTGGAGGTCGGCCCTGACGGAGCTCGGTGCGATCCAGCTCCTCCTGGCACCTCTGCCGATCTGGTCCTGGGCGTGTCCGAATTGGGCTCGGTGTATCTGGGCGGGGTGTCTTGGTCGAGCTTGGCCCGGGGTGGCCGGATCCACGAGGCCCACACCGGCGCCTTGGCCCGGGCTGACGTGTTGTTCGGTTGGGAGCCAGCGCCCTTCTGCTCCACCGAATTCTGATCGCTGCTTGGACGCAAGAGCGCGGATTGAGCCCCTAGTAACCTCTCGCCATGCGAATGTCTCGGCTGCTCCTCAAGACCCTGCGGGATGCTCCGGCCGACGCCGAGGCGGTGAGCCATCAGCTCTTGGTCCGGGGCGGATACATCCGCCGCCTGGCATCGGGCATATACAGCTTCCTGCCCTTGGGACTGAGGGTCCTGCACAATGTCACCGCGATAGTTCGCTCTGAGCTCAACGAGGCTGGAGCCCAAGAGGTGCTCCTTCCTGCCCTGCACCCCCTGGAGGTATGGCAACAGTCGGGGCGCGACAAGCTGCTCGACAACGTGTTTTCCGCATTTCAGGTGGAAGGTCGGGGGGGGCGTTTTGTGCTCGGGCCCACCCACGAAGAAGTGGCCACCATCACGGCCATGGGCGAGGTCGAGTCGTTTCGGGACCTGCCCGTCAACATATACCAGGTCCAAACCAAGTTTCGGGACGAGGCCAGGCCCAGATTTGGGCTCTTGCGCACCCGGGAATTCATCATGGCCGACGCCTACAGCTTTGATGTCTCCCGATCGGTCATGGGAGACAGCTACCGCCTGATGTACGACGCCTACTGCCGCATCTTCGAACGATGCGGCCTTTCCTATACGGCGGTAGAGGCGGCAGCGGGCGGCATGGGAGGTGACGTCAACCATGAGTTCATGGTGCCGAGCGCCATTGGGGAGGACTATTTTGCCCGTTGCCGAACCTGTGGCTACGCCGCCAACACCGAGGCCGCCGAAGCGGGCGAGCGGGTGACCGAGGCCGCCGAAGCGGGCGACGGGTCGGGCGAGCCCATGGTCGAGCATTCCACCCCCGGACGTCCTGGAGTGCACGCTGTCGTTGAGCACTTCCGGGCCGCTGGTATCGGGCTCACGCCCGATCGGATGCTCAAATGCATCGCTCTTCTTGACTCGGATCACAAGCCGGTGGTGGCCCTCGTCCCCGGTGATCGGGAGGTACGGATTCCGAACGGCATGCGAGCTTTCGACGAAGCTGACTTTGCCTCCTGGCCCGTGCTGGTCAAGGGCTACATCGGCCCCATGGGTTTGCAACACCACGGGATACGGGTAATGGCCGACCTGGCTGTGCGGGCTGCCCACAGTTGGACCACAGGCGCCAACCGGGTTGACCACCACGTGACCGGCGCCATGCTGGGGAGGGATTTCGATGTCGACGAGTGGTCCTCGCTGGCTTTGGTGGCCGGCGGCGATCCCTGTCCCCGTTGTGGAGAAGGGCTGGAACTCCTCCGTTCGGTAGAGGTGGGCCATACCTTCCAGTTGGGCCTGACCTACTCGGCCAAGATCGCTGGAGCAGATTTCCTCGACGAGGACGGCGTCAGTAGGCCCGCCTGGATGGGGTGCTACGGGATCGGGGTCACCAGGCTTCCAGCAGTGGTGGCCGAGGAGAACCACGACCAGTCCGGATTGGTGTGGCCCGTTCAGGTGGCGCCGTTCGCCGTCCACCTGCTCGCTTTGGGAGCCAAGAGGGACGCTGCGGTGGGGGAGGCCGCCGATCGCCTTTACGGCGAGCTTCGTGCTGTGGGAATCAGTGTCCTTTACGATGATCGGGACGTTTCGCCCGGTGTGAAGTTTGCCGATGCCGACCTCTTGGGCATGCCTACCCAACTTGTGATCGGATCGAAAAGCCTGGCCAGGGGCATAGTGGAACGCAAGGATCGCCGGTCGGGTGATCGAGATGAGCTGGATTTGACGTCGGTGGTGAGCGGGCTGGTGTCATAAAGCGCCACCGCGCCTAATGAAGGGCGCCGGTCTCGTTGCTATACTTAGTGCCCGTTCGGTTCGATTCATATTGGTGTGGTTTGGATGTACGTGGGCGGTTGCCCACGTATTTTTTTGCGACCGTGGTCCTGGACCAGGAGGAGGTGAAGATGAGCGCCGTCGATCGGATACAAGCAGTGGTCCAAGCGGCTCTCGACGACACCGAAACCGAGGTCGTCGACGTCGAGGTCACCCCGGGTCTGCTGCGTATCAGCGTGGACTGCCCCGGAGGGATCGACCTGGACGCACTCGGAGAGGCTTCTCGAGCCATCTCGGCCGCTCTCGATATCAGTGACCCAATGCCCGGCCGCTACACCCTGGAGGTGGGCAGCCCCGGCTTGGAGCGCCCGCTGCGCACCCCCGAGCACTTTCAACGCTTCGTCGGATCGATGATCGCGGTGAAGACCAAGCCCGGATCGGCGGGGCTGCGGCGGGCCCAGGGCCGCCTGGAGGCGGCCGACGACAAGGGCATAACGATGACCTCTCCCGACCTGGGTCACGAGCCGCTCCGGCTGACCTATGACGACATCGACAAGGCTCGCACAGTCTTTGAATGGGGCACCGGTGCCCCCTCCGGTTTGCGCTCGGCCCCGGCCAAGCGCAAACCCTCGACCAAAAAGGCCGCCATCTCATGAGCAAGACCAATTTCGAATTTCTAGAGGCGCTGCAACAGATTGCCCGCGATAAGGGCATTTCGGTTGACATTCTGCTCGATGCGCTTGCGAATGCCCTATTGGTGGCCTACAAGCGGCTTCCTTCGGCAGCCGAGGAGGCGGTGGTTACGGTCGATCCCGATTCGGGCGAGATCCGGGTATACGGCCAGGAACTGGATGAGGAAGGGACTGTCGTGCGGGAATGGGATGACACCCCCGACGACTTTGGCCGTATTGCCGCCCAAACGGCCAAGCAGGTGATTCTCCAACGCATCCGTGAAGCGGAGCGCGACCTCAAGTACGAGGAGTACGCCGGGCGCGAGGGCGACATCGTCACCGGAATAATTCAGCAGAGCGACAATCGCTACACGCTCTTGGACCTGGGCAAGGTCGAAGCTCTCCTGCCCCAGGCCGAGCAGGTCCCCTACGAGCGATACGAGCACGGGGCTCGCCTCAAGGCCTACATCGTGGAGGTCCGCAAGACTTCGAAGGGTCCCCAGATCGTGGTCAGTCGGACCCATCCCGGCCTCATCAAGCGGCTGTTCGAACTTGAGGTGCCCGAGATCGGCTCGGGCGTTGTCGAGATCAGGGCGGCGGCCCGGGAACCAGGTCACCGCACCAAGATCGCCGTGTGGTCCAACGACTCCAACGTTGACCCGGTGGGTGCGTGCGTGGGGGCCCGGGGGGCTCGGGTGCGCATGGTCACCACCGAGTTGCGGGGTGAAAAGGTTGACATTGTGCCCTTCTCGGAGGATCCGGCCGAATTCGTGCAGAGGGCTCTACAGCCCGCCCGGGTCAAGGAAGTACGACTGGATGACGAGTCCGGGACGGCCACTGTGATCGTTCACGACTTCCAGCTGTCCCTTGCCATCGGCAAGGAGGGTCAGAACGCCCGCCTGGCAGCACGTCTGACCGGATGGCGAATAGACATCAAGAGCGAGAGTCAATTGGCAGCCGAGGAGGCCGGCTACGGCGGTGAGGAGTGGGCCGAAGGAGAGTGGGTACAGGACGAATCGGGCGAGATGGTTTGGCAGCCGGCCGAAGGGGGCGAGGCGGTATCGGCCGAGCAATGGTCAAAGGGTGATTCCATAGGCGGAGCCGAACCCGACGTGCCGGCAGCCGAGCCTGTCCCAGCCGAGCCTGTCCCAGCCGAGCCTGTCCCGGCCGAGCCTGTCCCAGCCGATGAAGTAGGCGGAACAGGCGGGGACAACCCCGGAGCCGGGGCATAGACCGTCAACGGACCTGTGTTGGCTGTAGGAGGGTTCTTCCGTCCGCCAGACTGATCAGGATCGTGGCCACGGTGGACGGGCTGAGCACTGGGTCCGAATACCCTGGACGAGGGGCGTGGCTGTGTGCCAAATCAGCCGCTTGTTTCACCGCGGCGGTCCGGGCCAGAGCGTTCGATCGATCGCTCAAGGTAGAGGTCCCACCCCCGTGGGTGGAAGATTTACGGATTGAGCTTGGGCACTAGGACCCCGTCCCGGGCCGCGGGTGCAGCACAGGCCACGCATTGTGCGAGGATAGAGGGTCGCGATAGCGACTTGTTTAGAGAGGACTGACACCGCAGTTGGCGAAGAAGATCCGCGTCTACGAACTGGCCCGCGAGCTTGGCCTGACGAACAAGGAGGCGCTTGACCTGTGTCTCGATTTGGGGATCGGAGTCAAGAGCCACTCATCGAGCATCGAAGATGCTCAAGCTGATCGCGCCCGTCGAAAGGCGGACCGGGACGGACTGCGACGCGAAGTGCAGCCCGAGGAGCCGGCAGCGCCACCCAAGAAGGCGGTAGCCAAAAAAGCGGCAGCCAAGACCCCGGCGACCCTCGAATTGCCTGAAGTCGACGACCCCCAACCCGCCGCTACCGGAGCCGGTGCAGGTGACGGTGGCGAGCCGCCAACACCAAGGGAAGGGCCAGGTGGTGGCGGTGGCCGCGATCTGAGCCCCGCCGATCATTCCGCCCCTGGCCGTCCCAATGCCCCGGTCGCGGGCGACGGTCCCTCGGATCGATCCGACCCGGAGCCATCGACGCGACGGCCCAAGCCTGTGGCGGCCCGAGCCGAACCGTCCGGTCGCGACCCTCGGCTGGTGACAAGCAAGGCCCCGCCCTTACCCCCGGCCCCCCGTCCGCCCATGCCATTGCGGCCCGAGGTCTCCCGCCCGGCTGCCACTGCTCCAGCGGGTGCCACTGCTCCCGCGGGTGCCACTGCTCCAGCGGGTGCCACTGCTCCAGCGGCTGTCACTGCTCCAGCGGGTGCCACTGCTCCAGCGGGTGCCACTGCTCCAGCGGCTGCCTCGCGTCCCGCTAAGCCAGCGAGCGCTTCCCCCGCCTCCCCGCCTGCCGGCGCCCCGCCGGCCGAGTCCTCGGCCGTGACGGCGACTCCCGCAGCGGAACCTTTGAGCCCTCCAGCTGCGTTGCCCGCCGCCGAGAGTGGGCAGACCGGCACCCCGGGGTCTGCCGGATCGGTGGCGCCGCCCCGCTCGGTATCCGGCAAGCCCATCCCGCCTCCCCCCGGTGGTCCACCCCGGTCCATGTCTGGTCGCCCCATTCCCCCCCCGCCTGGACTTGGGGGTAGGACGCCTCCCCCCGGTGGACGAGCCGGTGGACCACCGGGACGCACAGGCGGCCCCCCCGGCCCCAACCGGTCCGGGGGCGGATATGGCGCGGGTCCGAGAACGGGCGGCTACGGCGGTGGCTTCAGCGGGCCGCGCCCGGGCGGGGCACAGGGTGGCAGCCCCAGCAGCGGGTACAGCCGGGCACCGGGCATTGGCCCAGGGCCGGGCGGTGGTCCTGGCGGCGGACGAGGAGGTCCCGGCGGTGGCCCAGGCGGCCGGGGCCGACCCCCTCAGCGCCGACCCCGTCGTCGCCGTCGGAACATGGAGGAGCTGGAGCCCACCCAGCTCACCACCTACATGCCCTCCAATGCCCCCATACCCGAGGATGAAGTCATCGTCCAACGGGGGTCCACAGCCCAAGACCTTGGTCCCAAGCTCAATCGTTCGGCCGGGGACGTGGTGCGTTTCCTGCTCCTACAGGGCGAGATGGTCACCGCTACCCAGTCTTTGTCGGACGACATGATCGAGCTCTTTGCAGCAGAGATCGGCGCCACCATCAAGCTGGTCGATCAGGGCGAGGAGAAGGAGGCCCAGCTCCAGGCCCGCTATTTTGACGATGGCGACGGCGAGGAGGAGGAACAGGAACCCCGTCCACCCGTCATCACCGTGATGGGCCATGTCGACCACGGCAAGACCAAGCTGTTGGACCGTATCCGGCAGGCCAACGTTGTTGCCGGCGAGGCCGGCGGTATCACCCAGCACATCGGGGCCTACCAGGTCGAGCAGGACGGCCGCCTCATAACATTCATCGACACCCCGGGCCACGAGGCTTTTACCGCCATGCGTGCCCGGGGAGCCGAGGCCACCGACATTGTGGTCCTGGTCGTCGCCGCCGATGACGGGGTCATGCCCCAAACGGTTGAGGCTCTGGATCACGCCAAGGCGGCCGAAGTACCCATCGTGGTGGCCATCAACAAGGTGGATCGGGAGGATGCCGACCCCAACCGGGTAATGCAGCAACTGTCCGAGCACGGCCTGGTCCCCGAGGCCTGGGGTGGTGACACGATCATGGTGCAAACCTCGGCGCTCCAAGACCTGGGCATCGACGATCTTCTCGAGCAGTTGTTGGTGTTGGCCGAAGTCCTCGAGCTGAGAGCCAATCCCAACGGTAGGGCCCGGGGTGTGGTCCTGGAGGCCAACCTCGACATCGGACGGGGCCCCGTCGCCACGGTCCTGGTGGAGCGAGGGTCACTCCACGTTGGAGATCACATTGTCGCCGGCGCCGCCTGGGGTCGGGTAAAGGCACTGGTGAGCTCCGACGGCCAAAGCATCAAAATCGCCTCGCCTTCGACCCCGGTGCAGGTGCTGGGCTTCAGCGAGGTGCCCGGCGCCGGTGACGAGATGCGGGTCACCGCCGACCAGTCGACCGCGAGGACAATAGGCGAGGCCCGTGAGCAAAG
Organism: Acidimicrobiales bacterium; assembly: GCA_050742455.1. Lineage (GTDB taxonomy): Bacteria > Actinomycetota > Acidimicrobiia > Acidimicrobiales > JBOGIG01 > JBOGIG01. Next base: position 29,279 of record JBOGIG010000052.1, on the reverse strand, counting down.
GATGCGCTTCGCCGGCCATTCCCTGCCGCCCACGGCGGCCAGTGGAGCCAGACTCGAAGACCTGTTCGAGCAAATCCAACGAGGCGAGACGGCCGTGCTCAACCTGGTTCTCAAGGCCGATGTGCAGGGTTCGTTGGAGGCTTTGACCGAGAGCCTGCGCAAGCTCGAACGCGATGACGTCAAGTTGAGTTTCGTGCGCAGGGCTGTGGGCGGCATAAACGAGAACGATGTCCAGTTGGCGGCTACTTCCGGGGCCACCATCATCGGCTTTAACGTTCGCCCTGACCGCAGGGCCAGGGAATCGGCCGACGCCTTTGGGGTGGAGATCCGCTCCTACGAGATCATCTACAAGGTGATCGAGGAGATCGAGGCGGCCATGGTCGGCATGCTGGCGCCTGAATTCGAAGAGGTCGTCACCGGCGAGGCGGAGGTGCGAGAGGTATTTCGCGTCCCACGCGTCGGCGCAGTGGCCGGCTGCTCGGTGCGCAATGGCGTCATTACCAGGGGGTCCAAAGTGCGATTCCTGCGCGATGGTGTGGTCATCTGGAAGGGTTCGATCACATCCCTCAAGAGGTTCAAGGACGATGCCCGCGAGGTCCAGGCCGGCTTCGAGTGCGGCATCGGGCTCTCAGACTTCCAGGACCTCAAGGACGGAGACATCATAGAGACCTTCGAGGAGCGCGAGATCCCTCGCACCTAAAGCCTGCCCGGTCCACCGCCTGACCGTCGTGGACCGGCCGGGATTCGGACACCATTTCGAAAGGGCAATGCCAGTGCCGGGGCGCCGCCACAAGCAACCTACAATTACCCGCTATCCCCGATCGGCGCGGGTCAACGAATTGTTGCGCCAGGTGCTGGCCGAGGCCCTGGAAAAAGTCTCCGACACCGAGGACAGCCTCACCCTGCTCACCGTTACTGCGGTGGACACCGACCCCGACCTACGCCACGCCACGGTTTATTTTGCCTCGCTGCCCGAGGCAGCGGCCCAGGCCTTGGAGGACCTGCGCATCAAGCTGCAGCGTGAGATCGGTCGTCAGGCCCGGCTCAAGCGCACCCCGCTCCTGGCATTCGCCGCCGATCCCGGAGTGGCCAGCGGCCGGCGGGTGGACGAGATCTTGTCCCGGATTGGCCACCCAGTGGCCGATGCCGATGCCGAGCCCGAGGGCGAACAGGCCCCGCGGGGTTCGTCAGGGGCCTGACATGGACGGTCTGGTGGTGGTGGACAAGCAAGCCGGGTGGACCTCCCATGACGTGGTCGCCCGGTGCCGGGGGATCTTTGGCCAGCGCCGGGTTGGCCACGCCGGGACCCTTGACCCCGACGCTACCGGGGTTCTGCTGGTAGCCCTGGGTCGGGTCACCCGTCTGATGCGGTTCTTCTCGGCTCTGCCCAAGGTCTATTCGGCCGAAATCGTGCTCGGAGCCTCCACGACGACACTGGATGCCTCAGGAGAAGTGCTGGAAACATGGGACATGTCGGAGGTGACCCTGGAGCAAGCCCGCACTGCGGCCCGGCAGCTGACCGGGTCCATCAATCAGGTCCCTCCCATGGTTTCGGCCCTCAAGATGGGGGGCCGGCCCTTGTATCAGCTCGCCCGCCAAGGCATAGAGGTGGAAAGGCCCGCTCGGCCGGTATCGGTGGATCGCTTCGATCTGTCTTGGGCGTGCAGTTCAAGAAGCGCCGCGAAGCCCGGGTCGGAGAGGGAACCCGGGTCGGAGAGGGAACCCGGGTCGGAGGGTCCGTATGGACCCGTTCTGGCCGCTCGAGTGGAGTGCTCGTCGGGCACCTACGTGCGCAGCCTGGCCGATGACCTGGGCCGGCTGCTGGGAGGGGGCGCCCACCTGCGTAACCTGCGACGCCTGGCTATCGGCTCATTTGTCGAATCCCAGGCCCACGTGGTGGATGAGGTGGCCAATGAACACGTCCTCAGCCCTGCCCTGGCCGCCTCCGGATTTCCTCAGATCCGAGTAGGGGAGGAACAGGCTGTGGCTATCTCGCATGGCCGACCTCTTCTGATCGAGTCGATGCCGGCGGTTCCCGGGGCTGGCCCGTGGGCCCTGATCGGACCCGGTGGGGATCTGCTGGCGATGTACGAGGCGGTCGGGGCCGATCTGCGGCCGGTGGTCGTCCTGGCCCCTGCCGGCCAGCCCGTCGTGGGCCAGGGTCCCGCCGAGTAGTTTGGCGCCATGGAGATCATCAGGGATCCGTCGCCCGGGGATCGTCCTCCCGGCGGAGCGGTGGTTACCATCGGCGCCTACGACGGCGTTCACTTGGGCCACCAGTGGGTCATCTCCGAAGTGATCCGGCGGGCACGACAAGCCCGTTTGGGCACAACCGTCGTGACTTTCGATCGGCACCCGGCCACCGTCGTGCGCCCGGAGTCGGCCCCCCTCCTGCTGTGCGACCTGGACCAGAAGTTGGAACTCCTGGCGGCCACCGGGGTGGATCGAACGGCTGTGGTGACATTCGACGAGGACAGGGCCAATGAGACGGCCGAGGACTTCGTGGCCCAGGTTCTGGTTGGGGCCTTGGGAGCCAGGGTGGTAGTGGTTGGGGAGGATTTCCACTTCGGACACGGCCGCAAGGGCAATGTGTCCTTCCTCGTCGACATGGGACGTGATCTGGGCTTCGAAGTGGAGGGCATTAGCCTGCGGGTCGAGCCGGACCGCGACGAAGTGGTGTCATCGACCCGGATCCGAGCCTTGGTGGCGTGCGGCGACGTAGCGGGCGCCGCCCGACTGTTGGGCCGTCGCTTTCAGCTCCGTGGCCCGGTGGCGCATGGCGACGCCCGGGGTGCCACAGAGCTTGGTTTCCCGACGGCCAACCTGGACCTGGCCCCCGAGCTGGCCTTGCCCGGAGTGGGAATCTACGCCGGGATCCACACCCGACCGGATGGGGTTGCCCATGCCGCCGCCATCTCGGTCGGGTATCGCCCCACCTTCTACGACACCGACCATGCTCCGGGTGATGTCGTGCCTCCACCGCTCGTCGAGTCACACCTGCTCGACTTCGATGGCGACCTGTACGGCGAGGAGGCCAAGGTCGACTTCGTAGCCCGATTGCACGACGAGAAACGCTTCGAGTCGGTGGACGACCTCATTGCGCAAATGCGCATAGATGTCGACGACACCCGACGGCTTATGGCCGGCGAGGTTGGCGCTGGCTAGTCATCGAGGTCGGTGTTCTGGCGCAAGCGCTTTGTTTCGGCCCGCTGTCTCTTGGCCTGGACCCTTCTGGCTTGGGAGCCTGCGGTGGGCCGGGTAGAGCGGCGGGGAACGTCGGGCTTGAGGGCAGCCCCCAGGCGTTCGGCCAGGCGCTTTAGGGCCAGCTGACGGTTGCGCAGCTGGGAGCGCTCGTCCCGGGCAGTCACTCTTACCACGGGGCCGAGCTTCTCGATGAGACGGGCTCGTTGACGAGGTCCGAGTGATGGTGAGGTGGCTACGTCGAAGGACACTTCTACCCGGGTGTGAGAGGTGTTGGCGTGTTGGCCCCCCGGCCCGCCGCTGGTGTCAAATCGCCATTCCAGCTCGTTCACGGGGATGGAACATGAGCTGGTCACTCGGAGGCTCTCCTCGGGGGTCACGGCTCAGAGCCTGCTAGCATTCGTACAGCTGTGGCAACCGCTGCGGCATGAGCACTTGGGGCGTTGCGGCCTTGGCCGCCGCCTCGGATACCAGTTGCATCTAAGGAACTACTGCCAGCATGTCTGACAAGACGGCCACCATCGACAAGGCGACGACAATTGCCGAGAACCGCCTGCACGACACCGACACGGGATCGCCCGAGGTCCAGATTGCCATCCTCACCGAGCGCATCAACCACCTCACCGGCCATCTCAAGGTGCACAAGGGCGACCATCACACCCGCCGTGGGCTAATGAAGCTCATCGGTCGGCGTCGCCGCCTGCTCGACTACGTGTCTGCCAACGACGTGGAGCGTTACCGCACCATCATTGCCCGTCACGGTATCCGGCGCTAGTTGATTCACCGAGCCGGCGAACTGCGGGCTCGGGTAGCACCAATCCGCAATTGATGCGGGTTGTCGAACATAACCCGGCCAAATGGCCGGTCCACTTGGTGGCGAAGAGAAGGTCAGCTGCCAGTCGCCGGGAACTCGCCGCCATGTCGGTGCGCACCCTTTGTGCCACTTGGCCGGTGCCGGGTACCCGACGACTGGGAACTGGCCACGCCGTCACCCGAATCCGCAAGGAGCACAATGGCTGATGCCATCTCCGTGTCGGGCCCGATCAGCGGCACCGACCGTAGTCTTTCATTTGAATCCGGCAAACTTGCCGGCCAAGCCGACGGAGCCGTAGTCGGCCAGATCGGACAAACCGTGGTGCTGGTTACGGCCACCGCGGCCAAGACAGTGCGGGAGGGTGTGGATTTCTTCCCCCTCACCGTTGATATCGAGGAGCGGATGTATGCCGCGGGCAAGATCCCCGGGTCGTTCTTCCGCCGGGAGGGTCGGGCCACCGACCAGGCCATCCTCACCTGTCGCCTGATTGACAGGCCGCTGCGCCCCTCTTTTCCCGAGGGCTTCCGCAATGAGGTCCACGTGGTCGGCACCATATTCGGGGCTGACCAGGAGAACCCCCACGATGTACTGGCCATCAATGCCGCCTCGGCTGCTCTCATGATCTCGGGCATCCCCTTCGAGGGCCCCATTGGCGCCGTGCGGGTGGCTTATACCACCGAGGGTCAGTGGATCCCCCATGCCACCTACCAGGAGGGCGACGCCTCGACCTTCGAGTTGGTGGTGGCGGGCCGGGCCTTGGGAACCGAAGCCGACGCCGACATCGCCATCATGATGGTGGAGGCGGGAGGGACCGAGGACGCCTGTCGCTATTACGACGAGGGCGCTCCCAAGGTTACCGAGGAAGTCATCGCCCAGGGTCTGGAAGCTGCCAAGACCTGGATTCGCGAGTCAATCGAACTCCAGCGTGAGTTGGTCAAGTTGGTACCGACCAAGGATCCGGTGCCGTTCGAGACCCAGGTCGACTACGGCAACGACGTATGGGACGGCGTGGTTTCCGCCGGTACCGACTCCATAGCCAAGGCCAATGCCATAACGGCCAAGGCCGAGCGCAACGCCGCCCTTGCCGAAGCTGGCGCGGCGATCGGCGCTTCGATGGAGGCCGACCCGCAATACGCCGGCCGAGGCAAGGAGATCAAGGCCGCCGTTAGGTCACTGACCAAGAAGATCGTTCGTAAGCGGATAGTGGAGGAAGGCATCCGCATCGACGGCAGGGGCCCGGCCGACATCCGTCCCTTGACGGCCGAAGTGGGAGTCATCACCACGTCGCACGGGTCAGGTCTCTTCCAGCGGGGCGAGACCCAGGTTCTCAACGTCACCACGCTGGGTATGCCCCGGATGAACCAGCTTCTTGACACCATCGGTATCGACGACTCCAAGCGCTACATGCACCACTACAATTTCCCCCCCTTCTCCACCGGCGAGACCGGCTTCATGAGAGGACCCAAGCGCCGCGAGATCGGCCACGGGCTGCTGGCCGAGCGGGCCCTGCTGCCGGTGATTCCTCCGGCCCATGAGTTCCCCTATACCTTGCGATTGGTGTCGGAGGTGCTCAGCTCCAACGGGTCGACCTCGATGGCTTCGGTGTGTGGCTCATCGCTATCCCTGATGGATGCTGGCGTGCCCATCAAGGCGCCTGTGGCAGGCATCGCTATGGGACTGGTCTTTGCCGAGGGCAAGTACACGACCCTCACCGATATCCTCGGCGCCGAGGATGCCTTCGGCGACATGGACTTCAAGGTGGCCGGTACCTCCGAGTTCGTCACCGCCCTCCAACTCGACACCAAGATCGCCGGCCTTCCAGCCGAGGTCCTGGCCCAGGCCCTGGGCCAGGCCTACCAGGCCCGCATGACCATCCTCGAGGTCATGGCCGGCGCTATTGGCGCCCCCCGTCCCGAAGTCCGCGATACCGCGCCCAAGATCGTGAGCCTGGAAATCCCCATTGACAAGATCGGTGAAGTGATCGGTCCCAAGGGCAAGGTCATCAACGCCATCCAGCAGGAAACGGGGGCCGACGTCAACGTGGACGACGACGGCATGGTGGGAACGGTGACGATCGGGGCCAAGGACGGCGCCGCCGTGGCCGAGGCCCGCCGGCGGATCGAATCCATCCTCGATCCGCCCAAGGCTGACGTCGGCCAAGTCTATGCCGGCAAGGTGGTCAACATCACCAAATTCGGCGCCTTCGTCAACATCCTGCCCGGGCGCGATGGTCTGGTCCACATCTCCAAGCTGGGCCAGGGCAAGCGGGTCGACCGGGTGGAGGACGTTCTCAGCCTGGGCCAGGACATCGAAGTCAGGGTCGACGATATCGATCCCCAGGGCAAGGTCTCGTTGTCATTGGCGGGGGCCCTGGTCGACGCCGGTGGTTCCGGGGGCGGCAACTCGGGCACGGGAGGCAGCGGTCGAGGTGGAGCCCCCCGCGGGGGCCCGGACACCGAGACGGCCCGGCCACCAAGAAGCGAGCCCGAGGACGGGGCCCCTCGCTTTGTCTCGTTCGAAGCGGCCTTCGAAGGTCAGGCCCAAAGCGAATTCGGCGATCTTGGCCCGGCTGGGGAAGCACATCGCGGCGGCGACGATGATCGTGGTCCGCGTCGCAACCAGCGCCGCAGCCCGCGTCGCTGATCAATCTTGATCCGAACCTCTCGCCTGGCCAGCGGATTGAGCGTGGTCACGGAGTCCATGGGAGAAGTGGCCTCCGTGACCAGCGGGTTCTGGGTAGGGACGGGATCCCGTGACGAACCCATAGAGCTGGCCGGTGCCTCGCACTTCTTGGAGCACCTGTTGTTCAAGGGCACGGCGACAAGGACGGCCCGAAGCATTGCCGAGTCCATTGACGGTGTCGGCGGCGACATGAATGCCTTCACCACCAAGGAGTACACCGCCTTTTACGTCCGCGCCCTGGCCGAGAGCATGGAGCTCGCTCTAGACGTCCTGTGCGACATCATGTGGTCGCCGGCCCTGCGCCCCCACGAAGTCGACTCCGAACGCCAGGTCATCCTCGAAGAGATCCTCATGCATGCTGATGAGCCTGCCGATGTGGCTCACGAGCGTCTGATGCAAGTCCTGTTTGCCGGTCATGGACTGGGGCGCGAGGTACTGGGTGAGCAGGCCAGCGTAGAGGCCATGACCACCGACGACATCCGGGGCTTTTTCGATGTTCACTACCGGCCCGAGAACATGGTCTTTGCCGCGGCCGGACGTCTTGACCACGATCAGGTGGTCAAGGCTCTCGAAGCCCGCTTCGCCGGACCGGTGGGGGGACGGCCCCCGGGGCGATCGGCGCCCCGGCCCGTGGCGCCCACCACGGTGGTGGACCACCGCCCCAGCGAACAGGTCCACATGGTCTTGGGTTCGCCGGCCCCCGGTCGCCACGACCCCGGTCGCTACGCCCTCGCCGTGGTGAACCATGTCCTGGGCGGGGGGCTGTCCAGCCGGCTATTTCAAGAAGTCCGGGAGAAGCGTGGCCTTGCCTACTCCGTCTACTCGGAATGGGAATCGCATGATGACGCCGGAGCCATGGTGGTCTATGCCGGCACCTCTCCCGAGAACACCCGACAGGTTCTGGATTTGGTCAACATCGAAATGGATCGTTTGGCCTCGAGCGGTATCACCGACCGCGAACTGGAGGTGGCTCGGGGCAATCTGCGGGCCGAGATGCTGTTGTCCCTGGAAGACTCCGGAGCCCGCATGAGCCGGATCGGCCGCAGCCAGCTTCTTCACCGTGAGGTGATCGCCGCTGACGAGTTGTGCCGACGCATCGAGCGAGTGTCCAAACCCGAGGTGGATGCCATGGCCGCCCAGGTGCTCGGAGCCGAACGGACATTGTCAGTGGTGGGTCCGGTGACCCAGTCTGACTTGGTTCCGGTGACCGGGACGAGCTGACCTGGCTCCGGTGATCAGGAGGACCTGACTGGCTGATCGGGACGAGCTGACCTGACTCCAGTGACCAGGAGGACCTGACCTGGCCGCTCATGGAAAACTCCGGCTGGGTCGGGCAGGCTAGGTTTGGCCTGGTGAGGGTCGCAGTATTCGGGGCAGGGGGGCGAGTCGGAGCTGCCGTATGTGCTGCGGTGGTGGGCGCGACCGATCTCGAGCTGGTGGCCGCCGTGGACCCCAAGATGGCCGGGCTCGATCTGCATCAGGTTGCGGGTGTGGATGGGACCGGCCTGCAGGTGGCCCGGTCGGCCCAGATCCTGGCCGACGTAGGCGCCGAGGTGGCGGTGGACTTCACAAATGCCGATGGCGCCCGGGAGAACCTGTCGTGGTGCGCCTCCCACGGAGTGCACGCCGTGTGTGGCACCACCGGCCTGGCCCCCGACGATGTGGATCGCCTGCGGACCGAGTTCGAAGCGGGAACGGCCAACTGCGTCCTGGCAGCCAACTTTGCCGTGGGCGCTGTTCTGATGATGCGGCTGGCCGAGATGGCTGCCCCCTTCATGGATAGCGTCGAGATCATCGAACTGCACCACGACGCGAAGATCGACGCCCCTTCGGGCACGGCGCTGCGCACGGCGGAGAGACTCAACCAATCTCGGTCCCGATCGGGAGCGGGGCCGTGGAGTGCAGACCCCACCACCAAAGTGGTCCTGGATGAGGCCCGGGGCGCCGCCTCCGAAGGGGTGCGCATCCATTCGGTTCGCTTGCGGGGGCTGGTAGCTCACCAAGAGGTTCTCATGGGGACCACCGGCCAGACGCTGACAATCCGCCATGATTCCTACGACCGCACCTCGTACATGCCTGGGGTTCTTCTGGCCATTCGGGCCGTGCCCGACCACCCGGGGCTGACCATCGGCTTGGACGCCGTCCTCGGTTTCTAGGTGCCCGGTGCCTCGAAAAAGCTTGGTGCCTCCCATAAACTTGGTGTCACCCACAAAGGAGATCGGATCGTATGCAGGGCTTGATGCAGTCGTTCGGCTTGACCTTGCCCATGGCCTTTCGTCGAGCAGAGGTCAATTTCGCCAACAAGACCATCACCACCGGCTCGGGCGCCGCGGGGTCGGGGGGCCAACCCCTGCGCCAAACGCTCGGGCAGTGGGCAGACCGGTCCCGTCGTTTGGCCGGCGCCCTTGACACCCTGGCGGTGAGCGAAGACGGCCGGGTGGGTACATTCGCCTGGAACTCGGCGCGCCACATGGAGGCCTATTTCGCCGTTCCTTGTTCGGGGCGGGTTCTGCACACCCTCAACATCCGCCTCTTCACCGAGCAACTCGTCTACATCGTCAATCATGCCGAGGACGAGGTGGTGCTGGTGGACCGCTCCCTCATGGGTTCGTTCTGGCCCTTGATCGACTCGCTCAAGACGGTTCGCCACGTGGTTGTCATGCCTGACGTGGATGGACCCGGGGCCCCGGAGTTGCCCGATGATCCCCGACTGGTCGACTACGAGGAACTGCTGGCCGGGTCGGAGCCGGCGGAGTTCGACATCACCGACGAGGATCGGGCTGCCGCCATGTGTTACACCAGCGGAACCACCGGCAATCCCAAGGGGGTGGTGTACAGCCATCGATCCAGCGTCCTGCACGCCATGGGCGCCATGATGGCCGACGGCTTGGGCGTGACCGAGGCGGACGTGATCCTGCCCGTGGTTCCCATGTTCCATGCCAATGCCTGGGGACTGGTCCAGGCTGGAATTATGGCCGGATCGTCGTTCGTGCTGACCGGCGCCGACATGTCGCCCGGCGCCATCCTGGATCTGATCGAGTCGGAGCGGGTAACCCTGGCCGCCGGTGTGCCGACCATATGGTCCGCTGTTCTCGACAACCTAAAAGGTCGGGACACCTCGTCTTTGCGCAGCATTGTCTGTGGCGGCTCGGCCGTGCCCAAGTCGCTGTCCGAGGGATTTCGGGCCCGCACGGGGCTACCGCTGCTCCAGGCCTGGGGCATGACCGAGACTCATCCCATCGCCTCGGTGTGTCGTATTTCGAGCTCCCGGTCGGGCCGGAGCGAGGAGGAACTGGCCGATCTGCGGGCATCGCAGGGCTTGGCCGTTCCCGGTGTCGAGCTGCGCATAACAGAGCCGGACACTACCAACGAGCTGGCGTGGGACGGAGAGGCGGCCGGTGAGCTGCAGGCCCGGGGAGCCTGGGTCGCCGCCGCGTACTACAACGATCCCCGTTCCGACGATTCCTTTACGGACGACGGCTGGCTGCGCACCGGAGACGTGGCCACCATATCTCCCGACGGTTACATACGCCTGGTCGATCGGACCAAGGATCTGGTCAAGTCGGGCGGCGAATGGATCTCTTCGGTCGAGTTGGAGAACGAAATAATGGCCCATCCCGCCGTTGCCGAGGCCGCCGTGATCGGGATTCCCGACGACAAGTGGGGCGAGCGCCCTCTGGCCTGCGTGGTGATGCGTTCGGGTCAAACCGTCACGGCCCAAGAGATCCTGGACCACCTGGGGGCGCGGGTAGCCAAGTGGCAGGTGCCCGACCGGGTGGAGTTCATCGATGAGGTTCCCAAGACTTCGGTCGGCAAGTTCTCCAAGAAGGATCTACGGGACCGCTTCGGTGCCTGAGGGCCCCGAGCTCCGCATCCTGGAGGCGGGGCTGGCCTGCATTGCCCGATACGGCATGGGCAAGACGTCAATCGACGATGTGGCCCGGGTGGCCGGTCTGTCCCGGGCGACCGTGTATCGGCACTTTTCCGGAGGCCGGGATCAATTGATCAGGGCTGTGGTGGTGTGGGAGGTGGAACGATTCTTCGGGAGCCTGGCCGAGGCCGTGGTCGGCCTCGAGGATCTGGAAGAAGCCTTGGTCGAGGCCCTCATGTTTGCCCACGTGGCCATCGAGCGTCATGAGGTCTTCCAGAAGGTCCTTCACACCGAACCCGAGCTCTTGCTGCCTCAGCTGACCACCGAGAGCAATCGGGTCCTAACCTGGATCTCGATATTCCTCCTCCCCTACACCGCCCGGCTGTGGGGCGGGAACCACGAAAGCCAAGATGTGGCCAGGGCCGCCGACTACGTGGCCCGCATGATCCTGTCCTTCATCGGCGCCCCAGGCAGTTGGGACCTGACCGATCGGGACCAGACCGTGAAGCTGGTACGAACCGAGTTGCTGGCGGGACTGCGCGCCGTCTCCTGACGCCCGCCAAATTTCGTGCGACTTCTTGACGGTAAGACGATATTCCCTTATTGTCTTAGGTGATGACAGAGGCGAGCGCATCCGCGGTGTTGGGTGAACCGGATCCGGTGCCCGCGCCCGATGGGGGGCCATCGCTGGAGGAACGCATCATGGACTCTGCACTGGAATGCGGATCCCGGTGGGGAGTGGCCAAGACTTCCCTGGACGACGTGGCCCGACAGGCGGGGTGCAGCCGAGCCACCATCTATCGCCTTTTCCCCGGGGGCAAGGCAAGCCTCGTCCAAGCCGTGATCATCAGAGAACGCGACTGGTTCCTGGCCTCGGTGGCCGAGGCCGTAGGACGGTCTGCCAACCTGGAGGACGCATTGGTGGCCGGAATCACCCAGGCCGGCAGGCTACTCATGGGCAGCGAGACCCTCCAGTACATGCTCGCCTTCGAGCCTGAACTCATCCTTCCCTACCTGGCCTTTGGTCCCTTCGAGGAGTTGCTGGCTGCCGCCCGAGACGCCTTGGTCCCCCTCTTTGGCCGGTTCCTTGACGTTACTGAGTCGGGCCGCTTGGCCGAGTGGGTGGGTCGTATTGTCCTGTCCTACCTCACGTGCCCGTCCCCCCACGTGGACCTGACCGACGACGCCTCGGTGCGCCGCCTGATTGGTGACTTCGTCCTTCCCGGGATCACCACCGCCTACCACGAATCATCTGCCAACGTCGTGCCAGTACTTGCACCGGCGCTTCTCAAGACCACCAGACCAACGAGCCGATAGGGAGCTATCCCATGTCTGTAACCATGCCCAACAACTCCGACATCATTGGTCGCGATGAGATCAACGACATCGAGGCCATCTTGTCGGTAACGAACTCCGACATGGATGCTGCCGTGTCGGCGGTGACCTCAAATCAGGAAACCATCTTTACTTGGGACTACGACAAGGGCCAACGGGCCAAGCTCAACCGCCTCTACGAGAAGGCCAAGACTTCCATGTGGAACGGGGAGACCGATCTGCCCTGGGATACCGAAGTCGACCAGGAGAAAGTGGTGCTGGCCAACGCCGGGGGGACTACGGGCTTGAGCGACGGGATGGATCTCTCGGGAACCCCCTTCGCCAAATGGACCGAGAAAGAATGGATCAACCTGGGCATCGAGAGTCAGAACTGGACCTTGAGCCAATTTATGCACGGTGAGCAGGGGGCCCTGGTGTGCACCGCCAAGATCGTCGAGTCCGTGCCCTGGATCGATGCCAAGTACTACGCCTCGACCCAGGTCATGGACGAGGCTCGCCACGTCGAGGTTTTTGCCAAGTACCTGGACACCAAGCTGTCCGGTCACTATCCCATCAACGCCCACCTCAAGATGCTCCTTGACGACATCATCGGTGACAGCCGCTGGGACATGACCTACCTCGGCATGCAGATCATGGTCGAGGGCCTGGCACTGGCCGCCTTCGGTTACATGCATGCACTGACCACCGAGCCGCTTCTCAAGCAGCTACTTAGATACGTCATGAGCGACGAGGCTCGGCACGTGGCATTCGGGGTGCTTAGCCTCCAGGAGTACTACGGAGAATTGAGCGCCCCCGAGATCCGGGAGCGCCAGGAGTTCGCCTTCGAAGCAGCCGTTCGCATGCGGGACCGCTTCTTGCAACAAGAGGTTTGGGAGCGCATGGGTGTTCCCGTCAAGGATGCGGTAGAGCTGGTCATGCAAGCTCCGGACCGGATCGCATTCCAGTCCATGCTGTTCTCCAAGATCGTTCCCAACTGCAAGAAGCTGGGCCTGCTCGATGCGGCAGACGGCTGGCTGCGGACCAAGTTCACCGAACTCGGAGTCATCCAATTCGAGAACCTGGCTGACACCGGTGAGGAGTACGAGGTCTTCGCCCTGGCCGAGGGGGAAGTGGCTTCGGCCTAGGGAACTCCGATCCAACCGGGGTGCCGCCGGCCCCTGTTTCCAGTGGCTCAGTGGTTCAGTGAGTGTTGACCATTGCGCGCAGTGACTGTCGCAGGGATCCCATGGTGGCCACGACAGCGGTTGGTTCATACCCGCAGTGGGCCATGCAGTTGGCGCACCTGGGGTCCCGGCCTCGGCCATAAGCGTCCCAGTTGGTGGTCTCCACCAGCTCCTTATAGCTGGTCACGTAGCCGTCGGCCATGAGGTAACAGGGTCGCTGCCAGCCCAGCACCGAGTAGCTGGGGACGCCCCAAGCGGTGCACTGGAAGTCGGCCTTGCCCTCCAAGAAGTCGAGAAAGAGGGGCGAATGGTTGAGGCGCCACTTCTTGCGTCTTCCGGCGAATGTCTCCCGGAACAGATTCTGAGTCTGATCAACCCCCAGAAAGTGCTCCTGGTCCGGGGCCTTCTCGTAGGCGTAGGCGGGAGAGATCATCATGGCGTCAACCCCGAGGTCGTCATTGAGAAAATCGAGGACGTCGCGCACCGTCTTGGGTGAATCTGTGTTGAAGAAAGTGGAGTTGGTGGTGACCCGGAATCCCCGACCCTTGGCATCCTTGATGGCGGCGACGGCCTGATCGAACACCCCCACCCGGTCGACGGCGGTGTCGTGGCGCTCCCGCAGGCCGTCGACGTGAACCACCCAGGAGAAGAAGCGAGATGGGGTGAACTTGTCAAGCTTGCGCTGGAGCAGCACGGCGTTGGTGCACAGATAGACGTAGATCTTTCGCTTGACGAGCTCAGCCACGATTTGCTCGATCTGGGGATGCAGGAGTGGCTCTCCGCCGGCGATAGACACCATCGGGGTCCCGCATTCCTGCACTGCCCCGAGGACGTCTTCCACGGACAGACGCTTGCGCAGGATGTCGGTCGGATGCTGGATCTTGCCGCAGCCGGGGCAGGCAAGGTTGCAGGCGAACAGAGGCTCGATCTCGACGATGAAGGGGAAATATTTGGTCCTCTTCATCTTCTGGCGAAGCAGGTGGCTTCCGATCCGGAGATTCTGGCGTACGGGGATGGGCACTATCGCACCTGCTTTGGAAGAGAAAAATGGATGGATTCGTTACGTGTTCGATGTTCGCTCACTTCCAGCGGACCCAGTGAGCCAAGTGAGTCGATCAACTGCTGGACCAATATCTCCGGCGCCGAAGCTCCTGCCGTAATCCCTACAGTAGCGACACCATCGAGCCATTCGAGGCGCAACTGGGAATGGTCCTCGATTCGCTCGGCCCGGCAACCCTCACGGCGGGCCACTTCCACCAAGCGGAGGGTATTGGACGAATTGGCCGACCCGACCACCAAGACGAGGTCGCAGGCCTGGGCCATTGACCGCACCGCGTCCTGCCGGTTGTCGGTGGCGTAGCACACGTCTTGGGTTTTTGGCCCGATCAGGTGGGCGAAGCGCCGGCCCAGCAGTTCGACGATGGCGTCGGTCTCATCGGTGGCCAGGGTGGTTTGGGACAGGTAGGCCACCGGACCCGAGGGATCGATGTCGAGAGATGCCACGTCCTCGGGTCGCTCAACCAGTCGGATGTTTCCGGGCGCCTCTCCCAAGGTGCCCTGGACCTCTTCGTGGTCGGCGTGACCGATGAGAACGATGGGCAGACCGCGAGAGGCGAACTGGCGGGCCTCGTGGTGGACCTTGCTTACGAGAGGGCAGGTGGCGTCCACTACTCGCAGCGTGGCTCTGTCGGCCGCTTGGCGATGCACTTCGGGGGAAACCCCATGGGCCGCCAGGACCACGGTTGCACCGTCGGGAACCTCGTCGAGCTCCTCGACGAAAACGGCGCCCAATCCTTCGAGGCGACTCACGACGTGGGAGTTGTGCACGATCTGACGCCGTACATAGACGGGGGAGCCGAAGCGAGCGAGTGATCGCTCCACTGTGTCGATGGCCCGATCAACGCCTGCGCAGAACGAACGGGGCGCCCCCAGGACCACCGAGCGCGGCCGGCAGGTCCGGGCCCATCGCTCCAGGGTGGGTCGAACTCGTGTCAGGGCGGCGAGGGCGCTTAGCCCCCCCACTACCGGCCCTTGGTCGGCTGTGTCGGAAATGGCTCTCACCACCACGATGGGGCGGTCACCGAGGGAACCGACCATCCAGGCGGATTCCATGTCCACGGCCACGGCCCCGGTGGCGGCCAGTTCGGCCCGTTGCCGACCTCGGGCGTAAGTGGGAACCGAGACGATGGGCCCGCATCGTACGTCGAGGCCGGCCCGGCGAAGATCGGCAGCCACAACCAGGGCCGAGGACAGCACCCGCGGGGGGGCGCCGTCGGTGGTCAACAGCTCGGTGGCCACCACCACCTGGCCCGGACGCAAATCAGGGTCCAGAGCCCCGGCCACCCCGGCGATGCCGACGACGGTGTTCTCATCGAGGCGGCCGGCCAGCTTGGTGGTCGAATTGATGGCCGAGGTCCGGCCCATACCGGTGACGGTGACCTTGCGCCGAACGGCCAGGGCCTCGATGCGCAGCGCGGTCAACACAGCAAGCTCAGCCAAGACGGCCCCCATTCAGGTAGCGCCCCAGAGCCATGATCGGAAATACCAAGCGGTACAGGTGATAGTTGATGTAGAAGTCGCCCGGGAAGCCCGTCCCGGTGAAGAACGGCTCATCCCAGCTGCCGTCCTCCCGCTGGTTGTCGAGGAGCCAACCCACGCCCCGTCGAGTGGCCTGGCCCCGCTCGCCGGCAGCCAGAAGGGCGAGGAGTGCCCATGCCGTCTGGGAGGGTGTGGACGAACCCTGCCCCCTCCAAGTCTGCGTGTCGTAGGAACGCAGGTCTTCTCCCCAACCGCCATCTTCGTTCTGGTGGGCATTTAGCCAGGCGATGGCTCCGATGATGGCCGGATTGCCAGGGGCCATGCCCGCGGCGACAAGGGCGGGAATCACAGCTCCGGTGCCGTAGACGTGGTTGGCCCCCCACCGGCCGAACCATGAGCCATCGGACTCCTGCGCCCTTACCAGCCAGTCCACCCCGCGTTGCATGGCTTGGGGAGAGGACCCAACCTGGGCGAGCAGTTCGACCACGTGGGCGGTGACGTCGGCACTGGGGGGGTCTATCAACTCCCCAAAATCACAAAATGGCAGAGTCCTGCACAAGGCCCTGGTGTTGTCGACGTCAAAGGCAGCCCAGCCGCCATCCCGGCACTGCATGCCCTCGATCCAGGTCACGGCCCGATTGACGCTGCCTCGATGACCGTTTCCGATGCGGGCCAGCGCCAGGGCTACCTCGGCCGTATCGTCGATGTCGGGATAGTTGGCGTTGGCAAATTCGAACGCCCATCCGGCGGGCGCCAGGTTGGGACGGCGAATGCTCCAGTCGCCGCTGACGTTGATCTCCTGGTCGACCAGCCATTCGCCGGCCCGCACCATAGCTGGGTCCTTGGAGTCGGATCCCCCGTCAGACAGGGCGACGACTGCCAAGGCGGTGTCCCACACCGGAGACTGGCAGGCCTCGATGCGACGACCCCGCTCGTCGTTGATGGTGAAGCGGTCGAGTCCGTCCAAGCCGGCCTTCATGACCGGGTGATCGAGTGGGTAGCCCTGGACGTGCAGGGCCAATAGGGAATAGACCCAGGGTGGTTGTATCCCGCCCCAGGATCCGTCGGCTTCCTGGCGCTGCAGTATCCATTTCTCGGCGCGGGCCAAGGCCCTTTCCCGTAGGGGGCCGAAGGGGTGGCGCTCATAGTGGTGCAGGACCTGGTCGAGTCTTTGGAACCGTCCGGCCCAGGTGGTCAGGGACTGGACCGGTCCCGGTCTGGCGCCCGTTCGCAACTCGTCGATGGAAAAGGGGAGAGAGCGCACGGGCCGGTGGGCACTGACCACGGTCAGAGCGACGATGGTCTGGCGGGCCCAACAGGCGAAGTCGTAGATGTTGAGTGGGAAGGAAGCTGGAAGGAACATGATCTCGGGAGGTAGGACGGGTAGGTCCTCCCACCGCCACAAGCCGAACATGGCCAGCCAGAAGCGGGTGAATACTCGACTGGCCTCGATCCCACCGGCCCCGATGGCATAGGTCGCGGCCCGGCGCATGTGGAGGGCCTCGGTCGGGTCCCCGGCCAGCCGGAGCGCCACGTAGGCCTCCAGGGTGGTGGAAAGATCGGGCGGCCCGCCGTAGTAGTTGGCCCAAGTTCCATCACTGCGCTGATTGGATCGGATCCACCTGGCCGAGGCGTCGGTCTGTTCCTTCGTGCCTATTCCAAGGAACTGACGAAGGAGCAGGTCCTCGGCGTCCATGGTCACGTTCGTCTCCAGCTCACCCTTCCACCAACCCGCTTCGTGCTGCTGGGCTCGGAGTGCGTCCTGGGCCCGGGCCAGGCTCTCGGCCAGAGCGGAGGGGGCGGGGGGACCTGAGGGGTCGTCGGGGCCGGCTGGTGACGACACCACCGACCTCGAAGAGGGAACGGGGGTCACTGGTCGCGGGCCACTACGTAGCGGGCGATCTGAGCCAGTTCGGCGGCAGGGCCGGGGGCGAGGGAAACTTGGCCAAGAGCACCAAGGGCCGCATCGAGGTGGCCGGCAGCCATGTCCATGGCCTCCTGGCGGGCGCCCTGCTCTTCCAGCCAGGCCGACGCCCTGGCCACCTCAGCCGGGGAGAGCGGGCCGTCCAGGATGGCCACCAGCTCGTCCCGGATCGGGCCCCCATGGGCCAGCGCCAGGGCGATGGGAAGAGTCTTCTTGTGGGACAGCAAGTCGCTGCCCACGGGCTTTCCTGTTGCCGCTGATTCTCCCCATATCCCCAGTACGTCATCGACGGCCTGGAAGGCCAGGCCGAGATGACGGCCGAAATCACCGAGGGTGACCACCACGGATTCGGGGGCGCCGGCCAGCACGGCCCCGAGCGACGCGGCACATGACAGCAGGGCGGCGGTCTTGCCCGCCTCCATGGCCAGGCATTCGGCGACGGTAACCGACGAGCGGTTCTCGAAGGCCATGTCCTCCGACTGTCCGGCGATCATGGCCTGAGTGGAATCGGCCAGTAGGGCGGTGGCTCGTACTCGCTCCGCGGTCGGATTTTCCAGGAGGATCTGGACGGCGAGCAGGGCCAGGGCGTCCCCTGCCACCACGGCCGGACCGATGCCGAATTTGCTCCAGACGGTGGCGCGATGGCGGCGCTCCTCATCCCGGTCGATCACATCGTCATGCACCAGGGAGAAGTTGTGGATGAGCTCGATAGCCACCGCTCCGACGATTCCCACGCTTTCCTCGGCGCCGGCGGCGCCTGCCGAGAGCAGGGTAAGGGCGGCCCGGACGCGCTTTCCCCCGCCTTCGAGGTGGTGCTCCACTGGCAGGCGCAGCTGGTCGTTGAGACGTCGGGCCGCCTCCATGATGGCTGGGCTCACCATCAGATTGGCTCGCTCCAATGCCTGAGGTGGTCTTGGCTTGGCACCACGGGGGGCGGAAACGGATGGTGCGGTCACTATGTGATCTCCCGGGATACGAGGTCGAACTCATCGGATGGCGTGCCGGGCATCGCTGCGGGCGCTTGACGGGTCCTTACGCCAGCGGCCTGCTGTCCGGCTGCCAAACCGCTGCGCACGGCGCCTTCCATGGTTGCCGGCCACCCGGTGTCACACCACGCCCCGGCTAGGAACAAACCCTCCGTGGCGGTGGCATTTGGCGGCCTGTACGCCTTGGTCCCGGGTACGGCGCGAAATGTGGCGGCCCGCTCCCGGGAGACGACCCCGTCCACGATCTCAGCGCCGCACATGGGCGGAAACAGCTGCCCCAAGGCCTCGGAAAACATTGATATGAGCTGGTGGGGGTGAACGCCGAGGTAGGCGTCGGCCGCGGAAAGAGAAACCGCGAGGTACTGCCCCTTTTCGAGTCCCGACGACTTGGTCCGGTCAAAGACGAACTGCACGGGCGAATCGATGGCCGCCGCCATGGGCAGGTCGGTCACCTGACGGTCAAGAACCAGGTGCACGTTGACTATCGGGGAGGTGCCGAGGAGGTCCAGGTCCGGGAGTGCTCCTTCAGGGAGCAGTTCGCGGGCCGTGGGGGGCGGGGTGGCCACGATCACCGCGTCCGCGGCCAGAGACTGGTCGAAAGTCTCAACGACAAATGGTGTTCCACCTTTGATGCCAAGGGCGCGGACCCGTGATCCGAGCAGGACGTCTACCCCGGCCTGGCTGAGGGCCTTGGTGGCCGACTCGTGGTGCAGCCGAGCCAAAGGAACCTTTGACCATCCGATGTCTCCGCCGTCTGTCGAGTCGAGCAGGCCGGTGCGGAACACCTTGGCGGCCACGGCCATGGATGCGTCCCCGGCCGCAATGTTGAGTGTGGGTAGGGCAATTAGATTCCACAGCACTTCGATGGCCCGATCGCTCTGGCCGTGGCGGGACAGCCACTGCCCGAAATTGATGGCATCGAGCCCAGGGTCATCCAGGTTCAGGCGACTGAGGGCCAGTACGGCCCGGCCGACCCGCAGCCGGTCGGTGGTGGGCAGGTGACGATAGCGAGCCAACGAACCCATCAGGTGAAACGGGGCCGGCCATCCGTTTCGCCTGATCTCCACCATGTCGACGCCCGCGATGTTGGCACCCGCCCCGTCGACGTCCGCCACGTCGACGTCCGCCACTTCGGCGACGGCCGAGCGGGCGTTGACCCCCGGTGAGGTGTCCACTCCGGGGTTCGTTGGAGGTGGAGTTGGCGTGATGGGGCGCAGCACGGGGACGGCCAAACGGTCCTGGAGGTGCAAATGGTGGGTGGCCTCGATCCTTTCGATGAACTGGCGGTATGCCGTGCAGCAGCGCAGGAACACGTGCTGGCCGTTGTCGAACCACAGCCCTTTTCGCTGGAACGACCACGTGAGCCCACCTAGGCGGGCCTGGCGCTCGAGGAGGGTGACGTCGGCGCCGGCATCGGCCGCGGCCAGTGCCGCGCTGATCCCGGCGAGACCGCCCCCGATCACGACCACAGAGGTCTTGGTCAACCAACCACCCCGGACAGGCTGCGCGCAGCCACCCAGGCCTTCTCCCAGGTCGGCAGGGACAGACGCCCTTTGGTGACGACGATGGGATCAGCCTCGATACGGTCCAGTAGGCGCCGGTAGATCCCGGCCATCGTCCCCACGCAGGCCCGGCTGCGGCGGTCGAGCATAGGGAGTAGCTGCAGCCCCTCAGAAAACCACTCACGTGCCCGTTTGCACTCCAGGGCCACCAGGGCTGCCACGGCTTGCGGTGGGCCGCTCAAATCGGCAGGACAACTGACCGAGGCGGCATCCTCGGAGGGCAGGTAGATGCGGCCCATTCCTCGGTCCTCTACCACGTCGCGAAGGATATTGGTCAGCTGCAGTGCCACCCCCAGGGCATCGGCTCGGGGCCCAGCCACTTCGGGATCGCCGGTGCCGAAGATTGACAGGGACAGGCGCCCGATCGAGCCAGCCACCCTGCGGCAGTACCCCACCAGATCCTCGATGGTCGCGTAATTTGTGCCGGTGACGTCCATCTCACATCCATCGATCAATTCCTCGAAGGCCCCCATGGGGATCCGATAGCGCCGGGCGGCGTCGGCCAGGGCCACGAGCACGGGGTCGTCGGCACCGTCCTCGATGGGGTTGAGGCTCTTGCGCACCTCGGCCAGCAACACCAGCTTGTGATCATCGGCGTCGTGGCCGTCGCCGATGTCGTCGATGCGCCGAGCCATGGCGTACACGGCCGACAGGGCCTGGCGTTCCGGTGGCCGCAAGAGTCGGATCCCGTAGGCAAAGTTCTTGGCCTCGCGCCGGGTGATCTCCTCGCA
Source organism: Acidimicrobiales bacterium (assembly GCA_050742455.1). GTDB lineage: Bacteria > Actinomycetota > Acidimicrobiia > Acidimicrobiales > JBOGIG01 > JBOGIG01. The sequence goes on along the minus strand of JBOGIG010000052.1, from coordinate 8,472 downwards.
CAGCTCATAGGCCCGAGTCGTGTTCATGTGACCTCCCCTTTATCGATCGGTGGCGCCAGGGCTGGAGCCGTTGACGGTGCTGGAGCAGTTGACGATGCTGGAGCAGTTGACGGTGCTGGGGTCGGGCCGATGCCGCGGCCACGGGCGGCGCCTGTAGCCAGGCCGGTGGCGATCCTATATGCCATTCGGACGGGGCGGGGCCGACAGCGCGTCCCGAGCACGTCGAAATAGGCACTGGACATGGCGTCGATCGCGGCTCGCCCTCCGCCGGCGAAGGCCAGCACGGCCAAGCGTTGTCGCCCGTGCAGGCTGCGAGCCAAGGCGGTCCCGGCTCCCAACAGCGAAGTGGCCCGCGCCGCCTCAAAACGGATGAGGGCCTGCACCCCGGGACCAGCCCGATCGTCGATCAAGTCGTCTGGGCGGCAGTTGAAGCGCCGCAGATCCTCGGCAGGAAGATAGATGCGACCACTCCTGGCGTCCTCGCCAACATCTTGGAGGTGATCGACGATCTGCAGGCCGACGCAGACATCGTCGGACCACCCGATACGCTCGGGCGTGGCTGCCCTGAATATTTCGAGGACGAGCCGGCCGACTGGCGCCGCCGACAGCTCACAGTAGCCTCGCAAGGCTTCGAAGGTCTCGTAGCTCTTGACCACCTGGTCAGCCCGATTAGCCTCGATCAGCCGGCGAAATGGGTCGAGGCCAAGATCGAATTGCCGGATGGTGGGGGTCAGACGAACCAGGATGGGGTGGCGGGCGCAGCCCTGGGCCGCCCGTTCCAATTCGGATTCCAACCAGTCGAGCATGGCCAGTCGATCACCTTGGACCGTATCGCCGATCTCGTCGGTCAGCCGGGCGAAGCCGTACACGGCCATCAGGTGGGCTCGAGTGGCGGCGGGAAAGAATCGGGCGGCTACAGGAAAGTTCTCTGCTTGGGACTGGGCCAGAACGTCACGGGCCCCGGGGAGCGCATCGGGCCCCAGCGGTCCGAATCCGGCGTCTAGCAAGGTTGCTCCTCGGTGGCACAGTGGCTGTCACTGTTTAACTCTGCTTTAGGTCGCAGAATACCCCTCGTCAAGCGCATCCGGATCAGAGTGCGCGATTGACTTCGAGGCAACGCTGGGTCAAAGGTCGCTTTGGACCGGGCCGGGTTCAACGGGAGCCGTGGCGTTGACGTCTTAGGGAACTGCGGGCGACCGTCGTGGCGACCTCGAAGAGCAGCTTCGAGCCCTTCTCGGCTGCCGCCAGGATGTCATCGAGGGCGGAGACAAAATATTCTACTTCGTCGTCACCACAGATCAGGGGTGGTAGCAGCTTGACCACATTGATGTTGTCGGCGGCCACCTGGGTCAGGATCCGGTGACGGTGGAAGAGGGGGACCACCATGAGCTGGGAGAACAGGCCGGGCCTCATGGCCTCGATGGCCTTCCAGCGCAATTTGAGGGATCGGGACTGTGGCTCGCCGAATTCCAAGCCGATCATGAGGCCCATGCCCCGGATCTCGTGGAGGAATTCGTAGCGGTCCACCAGGGGGATCAAGGCCTTGGAGAAAGCCAACCCAGTGCGTCGGGCCCGGTCCACGATGTCCTCGTCATCGAAGGCAGCAAGGGTGGCCAATCCCGCGACCATGGCCAGTTGGTTGCGGCCAAACGTCGAAGAGTGGACAAATGCGTTGTCCATGGACCGGTACACGCTCGCAAAGACCTTGTCGGTGCACAGCATCGCTCCCACCGGAACAAATCCACCGGATAGGGCCTTGGACACCGTGATGATGTCGGGGTGGACGCCCCAGTGCTCGTGGCAGAAGAATTTTCCCGTTCGCCCCATCCCGGTCTGCACCTCGTCGGCTACGAAGATGCTGCGGTGCTGGCGACACAGTTCCTCCACCCGAGCCCAGTAGCCGTCGGGGGCCATGTTCACGCCCTTGCCCTGGATCGGTTCGGCCACGAAGGCAGCAACGTCACCTCGGGCCAGTTCCGCTTCCAGGGCGTCAATGTCCCCGAAGGGCACCTCGGTGGTCCCCGGAAGGAGTGGGCCGAACCCGCGGCGGAATTCTTTGCCCCCGTTGAGGGACAAGGCCCCGTTGGTGAGTCCGTGGAAGGCATGGCCGCAGTACACAATGCGGGACCGCCCGGTGGCGTGGCGTGAAAACTTGATTGCCGACTCCACGGCTTCGGCCCCCGAATTGCAAAAAAAGACGCGCTCGATACCGGGGTGGGCCCGGGCCACAAGCTCCTCGGCCAGAACCCCCGGGAGCAGGGCGCAGTCCATCTGGACCATGTTGGGTAGGTCGGCGTCAATGGCGTCGTGCAGGGCGGCTTTGAGGCCGGGATGGCTCCGGCCCAAGGCATAAACGCCGAAGCCGGATAGGAAATCCAGGTAGCGCCGGTTGTCGCTGTCGTATAGGTAGCAGCCATCGCCCCGCACATAGAAGCGGTCGAACCCGATGGTCTTGAGGACTCGGGGAAGCTGGCCGTTCATATAGCGCGACTGCAGGGCGAAGTTCTCTCCCTGGCGACGCGTGAGTGTGTCGGTCAGATCAAAGGTCATCGGCGGGTATTGAAGTCTGTCTGCGGATTGAAGTCGTTCGATTCCGGCATTTCGGCTTTCTCGGCTGGGCGGCCATCGTGGTCGTACGTCTCGACGGTGCCTCCCACGGCTGGTGAAGGCCGGAACGACACGATCTGTGTGTAAAGACGGTAGTAGAAGGACGGGTCGGGTTGATAGGGTGCCACCAGATGACCCATCTCTCCGAGCCGCGGTTCCTGGTCCTGCACGGACTTCGACTCAAGGGATTCGCCGAGCCCGAGCCTCTGGCCGAGGCGGGAGGTCTCGACCTATCCCGGGCTGTAGAGGTGCTGGCCGCACTGGAAGGGGAGGGGCTGGCACAACACCGGGTAGGACGCATAAGCGGATGGTGCCTGCTCCCGCCGGGGCGGGAGGCTCACGCTGGAGCCCTGGCACTGGATCTCTCGGCCTCAGGAAGCGGGGAGATCTTGGCCCAGGCCTATCAAGCCTTCGTCGCCGTCAACGCCGACATGCTCGGCGTATGCACCGACTGGCAGATGCGCCCCGATGGACTCACGCCCTTGGTCAATGATCATGCGGATCCCGCTTATGATGCCGGGGTGGTAGACCGCCTTGTGGCCATCGACGCCCTGATCCAGCCCGTGTGCATCAAGTTGGCGTCCAGCATGGGCCGCTTCGCCCGCTACGGACCCCGCTTCTCCGCCGCCCTGGAACGGGTCGAGGCCGGAGATCCGGAATGGTTCACCAAGCCTCTGATGGACTCCTACCACACTGTGTGGTTCGAGCTGCACGAGGATTTGCTGGTCAGCCTGGGCATCGAGCGGTCGGCTGAGAAGGCGCCGGCATGAGCTGGGGTCGGGGACGCTTCGGCGGTGTCATCACGGCCATGATCACCCCGTTTGCCCCCGACGGCTCGCTCGATCTCGACGCCGCCGCTGACCTGGGTCGGTGGCTGGTGGCTCATGGGAACGAGGCTCTGGTGGTCGCCGGCACCACGGGGGAGGGCTCGGTTCTTACCGACCAGGAGAAGACCGACCTGTGGAGAGCGGTTTCCGAGGCGGTCACCGTGCCGGTCATCGCCAACGCCGGGAGTAACGACACGGCCCATTCGGTGGAAATGACCAAAGCCGCGGCAAAGGCCGGGGTGGCGGGGATCCTGGCCGTGACCCCCTACTACAACCGACCTTCCCAAACGGGCCTGCTGGCTCACTTCGCCGCCATCGCCTCGGCCGCGTCGGACCACGGTCCGGGGTCGGCCGGCCTCCCGGTCATGATCTATGACATCCCGGTGCGGACCGGTCGCAAGGTAGCCCTGGCCACCATGGTCGAATTGGTTCAGAAGTGTCCCAATGTGGTGGCGGTCAAGGATGCGACCGGAGACCCTGTGGCCTCGGCCCGGCTGGTAGCCGAGATGCCGGCCCAATTTGACCTCTACAGCGGTGACAGCGCCCTGACCCTTCCCCTGCTGGCGGTGGGCGGCGCCGGGGTGGTGGGGGTGGCCAGCCACTGGACGGGGTCCCAACACGGCCAGATGCTGAGCGCATTTTGGGCCGGGGACGTGGAGCGGGCTTGCCACATAAATGCCGGATTGCTGGCTTCCTTTGATTTTGAGGGATCCGAACAGTGGCCCAACCCGATCCCGGCCAAGGCGGTCATGCGTGCTCTAGGTCTGGCCGTGGGTCAGTGCCGCTTGCCCATGGGTCCGGCATCGGCCGCCCTTGACACCGCAGCCCGATCCCTCCTGGCCGGGGTGGCGTATTGACCAGGCCGGTCCGGGTTGTCTTCCTGGGCGGCTTGGGCGAGATCGGGCGCAACTGTGCGTGCATCGAAGTCGACGACCGCATCATGCTCCTCGATGTCGGCCTGATGTTTCCCGACGTCGAGATGCCCGGGATCGACCTCGTCCTGCCCGACTTCACCTATTTGCGGGAAAACGCCCATCGGGTGGAGGGGGCCATCATCACCCACGGGCACGAGGACCACGCCGGGGGGCTCTCCTATTTGCTGCGGGAATTGTCCTTCCCCATCTACGGCTCGGAACTAACCCTGGGCCTGGCCCGGAACCGGATCGAAGAGTCAGGGCTCATGGACCGCACCACCCTGGTGAAAGTGACCGATGGCGAGCGTCGCCGTATCGGGCCCTTCGATGTGGAGTTCATTCCGGTGACGCATTCGGTCCCCCACGGTTTTGCCACCGCCTTCCACACGCCCCAGGGCGTGATCCTGCATACGGGAGATTTCAAGCTGGACCTGACCCCGGTGGATGGACGCCTCACGGACCTGGCCCGCATGGGGGCAATCGCCAAGGAGGAGGGAATCCGGCTCTTGCTGTCGGACTCCACCAACGCCGAGGAGCCTGGCCATACGGCCAGCGAGACCACCGTGGGCGCTGTGCTTCGGCGGCTGTTCGACGAACACCGTTCGGAACGGATCATCACCACGTGCTTCGCCAGCCACATCCATCGGGTTCAGCAACTGGCCGACGCCGCTGTTGCCCAGGGAAGGGTCATCGCCACCCTGGGCCGATCCATGGGAAAGAACGTGGCCTTGGCTCGAGGCCTTGGGCTGCTCGACATCCCCGAGGGTTCCCTTGTGGACATCGAGAAGGTAGGTGAGTATGACCCGGCCAAGGTCTGCGTCATCTCCACCGGATCTCAAGGCGAGCCGATGTCCGCCCTCAGCCTCATGGCCTCCGGGGAGAACAAGTGGCTAAAGGTAGGTCCAGGTGACGTGGTCATCATCAGCGCCCACGCCATTCCGGGAAATGAGTCGGCCGTGAGCAAGGTCATAGATGGCCTGTACCGGCGAGGCGCCGAAGTGATCCACTCCGGTCTGGCCGATGTTCACTCCAGCGGTCACGCCAAGCAGGGCGAGTTGGCCATGGTGTTGTCGATCACCCGGCCGGAGTTCTTTATCCCGGTGCACGGGGAGTTCCGACACCTCACCCACCACTCTCGTCTGGCTGCCCGTATGGGAGTGGATAAAGACCACATCTTGCTGTGCGAGGACGGGGACGTAGTCGAGTTGGGCGACTCTGGATTGGAGTTCGCCGGGGAAGTTCCGTCCGGCTACCTGTTCGTGGACGGAGTCGTGGGCGACGTCGGCCACGGGGTGCTGCGAGACCGCCGGGTGTTGGCCGAGGAGGGGGTGATCGTGGTGGTGGTCACAATCGACGCCAAGACAGGCGAGATATTGACCGGGCCCGAGATCATCACCCGGGGCTGGGTGTACGCCCCCGAGGCCGAGGAACTGCTCGACGATGCCGCCACCGCAGTGAAGGCGGCGGTGGTGAAGGCCATCACCGGGGCCGGACCGGAGGGACGGTCCTATGATCACGATGTCCTGCGCCGCACGGTTCGCCAGTCCATGGGCCGGATCGTCAGCGACCGCACTAAACGCCGACCCATGATCGTACCGGTGATAATGGAGGCCTGAGGGCGCAGCTAACCTCCCACAATGGATTTCGAACTTTCCGAGGAACTGTCGGCTCTCCAGGCCAGCGTGCGCAAGCTGGCCCAGGACAAGATCGCTTCCCGGGCCCGGGAGATCGATGAAACCGGGGAGTACCCCGAGGACATCTTCGAGGCATTTCGCCAGGCCGGACTGCTGGGTCTGTGCATCCCCATCGAGTACGGCGGGTCGGGGGCGGGCATCTTGGGCCTGACCATCGCCATCGAGGAAGTGGCAAAATACTCCAACACGGCGGCACTGATGCTGCTCCTCACCAGGCTTCCGACGGGGCCGGTGATGATTGCCGGCTCCGAGGCCCAGAAGGCCAAGTACCTGCCCGGTATTGCGGACGGCTCCCAGCGCTGCGGCTTTGGCCTCTCGGAGCCACAGGCCGGCAGTGACGTCATGGGCATGCGGACCAAGGCCGTCCCCGATCCCGAAGTCGGCGGGGGCTGGATCCTTACCGGTACCAAGTGCTGGATGTCGGGGGTGGTTCAGGCCGACTGGTACACGATCTTTGCCAAGACTCCGCCGCCAGGACATTCCGATGAAGCCTTCGACTCCGGGACCCGCGCCCATGATTCCATTACCGCTTTCATCGTGGACCGTTCCGCTGAAGGGGTAACGGTGGGCAACACCGACCGCAAGATGGGGGTGCGGGGGGTCGATACCGGTGAACTGCTCCTTCAGGGCGTGAAGGTCCCTGCCGAGGGGGTCATCGGAGAGGTTGGAGGTTTCCGCCTGGCCATGTTGGGGCTCAACGCCATGCGCCCCATCGTGGCCGCCCGGGGCATCGGACTGGCTGAAGGGGCATTGATGTACGCCACCGAGTATGTGAAACAACGCCAGGGCTTCGGCAAGACGATGGCTGACTTCCAGGGCATCCAATGGGAGATCGCCAAGCTGGCGGTCGATATAGAAGCGGCTCGCCTGCTCACCTACCGGGCGGCATGGATGGCCGATCGAGGCCAGTTCACAAAGGAGTGGGTGCCATATCTGTCAATGGCCAAGTACTACGCCACGGAGCTGGCCGTCCGGGCCTCGGGAATGGCTGTGCAGCTTCTGGGTGCGGCTGGCTACATGAAGGACCATCCCACGGAGTTGTGGTACCGAGACGCCCGGCAGTTGACGATCGTGGAAGGGACGTCCCAGGTCCAACTGGGCCTGATCGCCCGGGGTGTGCTGGAGAAGCACCTGTGGTGGGACTGACGCTGGAGGTAATTGGGGGATGGCCTTCGGTCCTGGGGCGGTTGATGAACGGAGAGACCCTCAGCTCGGATGAGGCCGGGGCCGTCCTCGGCGATGTCCTGGCCGGCAACGCCGCCCCCAGCCAGGTAGCCGCTTTCGTCACAGCGCTTCGCCTTCGGGGCGAGACGGTAGAGGAAATGGCCGGTCTGGTCCAGGCCATGCTGGCCTACTGCGAGGCGGTAACAATCGAGGGAGATGTGCTCGACACGTGCGGAACGGGAGGGGATCGGTCCAATTCGATCAACGTGTCCACCATGGCCGCATTCGTGGTGGCTGGTGCCGGCGTTCCCGTTTGCAAGCACGGGGGCCGGGCGGCGTCGTCGGCCACGGGGACGGCCGACGTTCTCGAGTCCCTGGGGGTGGCCATCGAGCTGGGTCCGACAGGAGTGGCCCAGTGCGTGGCAGAGGTGGGGATGGGGTTCTGCTTCGCCCCACGCTTTCATCCGGCCATGCGCTTCGCCATTCCCGTAAGGCGCGAGTTGGGGGTGCCCACGGTGTTCAATTTTCTCGGCCCCCTGGCCAATCCGGCCCGGGCCCGGCTTCAGGTGGTGGGGGTAAGCGATCCGGCCATGGTTCCAAAGATGGCAGGCGTACTGGCTGCCAATGGCGCCCGGCGGGCCATGGTGGTTCATGGCCATGACGGGCTCGATGAGCTGTCGACCACCACCACCTCCTCGGTCACCGAACTGATCGCCGATTACCGGCACCGGCCTGAGGCGGGAGAGGCGAGTGTGGAGATTCGGGAGTTTGAGGTTGATCCCGCCGCACTGGGCTTGGCCCCGGCTTCACCGGAAGACCTGAGGGGGGGCGATGCCCGGACCAACGCCGTGGCCATACGGCGGGTCCTGGCCGGAGACAAGGGCCCATTTCGCGATATCGCCGTGCTCAATGCCGCCGCCGGCCTGGTGGTGGCGGACCGGGTACAGGATCTGAGTGCAGGACTGGTCATGGCCGAAGCGGCGATCGATGACGGTCGGGCCGAATCGGTGTTGGACCGCCTCATCGAGGTTTCCACCGGACTCGCCGGGGCTGACGGATAGGCGCCAGGCGGATGCGAGCCGCCAAGGGTCGTCCCGTCGCGTTGCGACCCACTGGCCGTGTGGCATAGTCGCTTAGGCTGGTATTGGCTTGTCGGCGCCAACGGGGCCGTGTTCAGCTTTGGGTCCGCCACCTATCAAGGAGCGCAAGACGGTCATCGGTTGGCGGCACCGATCGTCGGGATGGCAAGCGGCTTGGAGTCGGCAC